>NZ_JAMYOQ010000001.1:0-436006 GCF_040319905.1 Mesorhizobium sp. M0833
GCTTGGGCATGGCAAATCACCTCCTTAAGGAAGTGAATCACAAACCCGACGTTAGCGGAATCCTTCGCGATTCAACCTGAATGTCCGACGCTCTAGGTGATCCTGGCGAAGAACGCCTCCAACTGGGCGAGGCCTTCGACCTGGTGACTCGACCGTCGGTTCGCGCCGGTCGATCCGGCCATGATCTGGACCTGAGGTCGTCGAGACCGACCTGCGGGCCGATCTCGCTTCCCGGTTCTTCAACAGAGCACGGTCTGCTTGTGGTCGAACTTGGCGTCGATCTGCCATCTGGCACTGAACATCGCCGCCTCACTCGTCCCATGCCTGCACGACGGTCTGCCGCGCGATCTGGCCGTTCTTCAGCTCCAGCATCGCCGCGCAGAACACCTTGGTCCGTCCGGATAGGCGCAGGCCTGGGTGAAGGCGAGATTGTTGCCGTCGGCGATGGTGGTGTCGACCTTGTGGGTCATCGCGCGGCTGCAGATGTCGTCCCAGAATGTGGTGATCGCCGCGCGCCCGCGGATTTCGCGCGGCTTGCTCGGCGGGTTGTTGCGGTCGATCACCCGCACCAATGCGTCGTCGGCATAGAAGCTCGCCAGCAATTTTCCGTCACGGCCCTCGATCGCCTTCTTGATCGCCGCGCCGTCTACCGCCTGTGTCTTGGTCAGCATTTTTGTCCTCCATGGGCCCGTCTTGACGATCGGGCGGTTGCTTGATCAGCCGCTGCCTGGCGCTCGCCGCCGGGCAGCGGTTTTTCACTGCGACTTCGCCTTGACGGCCGCGAACACCTCATCGGACTGCTTCTTGAAGGTAGCGAGATCGACCTGGCTGCCGTTGAGCATCGTCGACCAGTGGCGCACGATCGCGGCCATCGCCACCGCCTCCTTGATTTCCTCGTCGCTGGCGCCATTGAGCTTGGCCGCCTGCGTGTGGAAATAGATGCAGTATTGGCAGGGGATCTGCGAGGCGACGGCGAGGCCCATCAATTCCTTGGTCTTGCCGTCGAGAGCGGTGTTCGGGTTGAGTTGCACGCCCTTGATCTCGGCCCAGGCGCCGGCGACAGCGACGTCCGGCAGCGTCTTGAACATGTCCGGCACCGAGCCGAGCGTGGCCTGGATGTCCTTGTAGGCGGCCGTCGCCGAGGCGTCCTCGGCCTTGGCAGGAACTATCGCCAGCAGCGCGCCAACGCCTGCCGCCAGCACCAGCGATTTGAGTGTCGACTTCAGCATTTTATTTCTCCCTTCGCAGCGCCTTTCCCGGCGATATCCGCCTGGCCTGCATGGGACGAAGTGATAGCGCTCAGGCATGCCCAGCCGCTTCGCCCGAAAGCGCCATGGCTGCTATGGCCCGTGCGGGCCAGCGTGCCGGGCCGAGAACGCCGCCGCCGCCGCCCGCGACGGCAGGTCCAGCTTGAGCAGAATATTGGCGACGTGGCGCTTGACCGTGTGTTCGCTCAGCCCCAGTTCGGCGGCGATCGCGGCATTGCTCTTGCCGTCGGCAATGAGGTTCACCACCTCGCTTTCGCGCGCCGTCAGTGCGGCCGGCTCGGCAGCCTTGGCCTTCAGCCGGAAGGCCGGCTCCAGATGCTGTTCCGAGGTCGCCTCCACCAGCGCCAGCGGCTCATCCAGCTCGTCAAGTGCGATGCGCCCGGCGTCATTGAAATGAAGGTCTGAACCGGCGGCGAGGTCGGCGACCAGCCGCGATGCGAGGATGTCGCCGCGCCCGGCATGCGCGGCAAGCTGCATCGTCACGCGCGTCGTCAATCCCGTCGGCGGCCCACGCAACTCGACCTCGCCGACATGCACGCCCTGCGCGCTGGCGACGCCGATCTCCTGCGCCGCATCGCGCAGCGCCGCCGCGCAGCGTACGGCCCGCGCCGGGCCGTCGAAGCGCGCCATCATCAGCTCACCATGCGTGCCGGCCGGGCGGCCGCCATGGCGCCCAACCAGCAGGCGCCATGTTTCCTGAAAACGCTGGCTGCGCTCGCTCCACATGCGGTCGCCAAGCCGCGCCGTGTCGTAGATCCGGGTGACCAGCAGTGCCGCCAGCACGCGCTCGGCCTCGGCGACGGCGCGCGCTCCGGTCAGGAATTCCTCGATCACATCAGCCACCCGGTCGACATCGCCGGTCCAGATCGGGTGGTCGCGCCCGGGTACCTCGACCAATCGCGAATTCGGGATATTCCTTGCCAGGAAGCGGCTGGCCTCCGGGTCGACGCGTGCATCGTTTCGGCGGTGGACCAGCAGCGTCGGTGCGCTGATCGCCGCCAGCACGCCGCGCACGTCGATTGCTGCATTCATGCGGGCCAGGGCGATAGCCGCCGTCGGGCTCGCCGACAGCCGCTCGAAGCGCGCCCACCATGTGGCGAAACGCGGATCGTCGACGCGACCGGGCGCGAAATGCGGCAGGGTGGCGCCGGTGCCCCATGCGGTCTCCGCCGTCGCGATGAAGGCCTCGAGGCGTTCCGGCGGCATCACCCATTTGTGGAAATGCGCATAGCCGCCATAAAGCGCCAGCGCCCGCGTCCGCTCCGGGTAGGTGGCGGCGAACAGCATTGCCATCGGCGCGCCTTCCGAAGCGCCGAGCAAGGCGGCGCGGCCGCTGCCGGTCGCATCCATCACGGCGCGCACATCGTCCATGCGGGTTTCGAGGCTGGGCAGGTGGTGGACATCGACGCGGTCGGACAGGCCGGTCCCGCGCTTGTCGAACAGGATCAGCCGTGAGAACGCGGAAAGCCGCTTCAACAGCCGGCTGTAGCCCTCGTCTTCCCAGTGCAGGTCGAGATTGGAAATGAAACCCGGCACGAAGACGAGATCGAGCGATCCCTGGCCGACCACCTGATAGGCGATCCGCACGTCGCCACTGAGCGCGTATCGAGTTTCGATCGGCCTCACGAATTGTCCGCCCGACCCGACGATTTCTTATCGCCGGATTATAGCAGAGCCGCGCAGCTTGCGGCAGATGAAACTTTAGCGCGAGTGAATGTGGGCCGGCGACGCCTACTTCTGTGACGCGGCGGTCTCGGTGCTCGCTCCGCCGACGCTAAAACCTGCGCCCTCCGGCGCGCCCGGCCGCTTGATGTGTGGCGCGGCCGCGACGACAAGCTCGTTGAAACCTTCGCCGCCGCTGTCAAGCATCTCGAACAATTGCCGGCGCATTCTCGGCTCCCAGAACTTGTTGATGTGCTCGGCGACGCCGGCAATGCCTTGCTCGCGCGGCTTGGAGTGGAAAAAGGCGGCGATCTGGTTGGCCATGCGAACCAGCTTTTCGCTGGTGCTCATGAGGTGGCCTTCGTCATGCGACATGCTTGGCAACTCCGGAAACCACGCGGTCAGGATGGGTGAAAATATCGAAATCGTCGCCGCGCACCAGCGCCACCAGCGTCATGCCGGCCTCGTCCGCGGTGCGGATGGCAAGTGCGGTCGGCGCCGAGACGGCAATGATGACGGCCGAGCCGATCGCCGCAGTCTTCTGCACCATCTCGACCGAAACGCGCGACGTGACGACGACGGCACCGCTGGCGCCGTTGATACCGGCCCTGGCCAGCGCGCCGGCCAGCTTGTCCAGCGCATTGTGGCGGCCGACATCCTCGCGCGCCATTACGACGCCCCTGTCGGGAAGGTAAAAACCGGCGGCGTGGACCGCGCCAGTCTCGGTGTGCAGCGGCTGCACCTTCGACAGCAGCTTGACCGAACGGACGATGTCGTTGGCCTCAAGCGTAAGTGTTGACGCACCGACCGAGTTTACCGAGCGCATCGCTTCCTCGATCGATTCGATGCCGCACAACCCGCAGCCGACCGGGCCGGCCAGCCGTCTGCGCCGCGCTTCGAAGCGGGTGTTGGCCTGGTCCTTCAGCCGGATCTGGATGTCGATGCCGGCGCCGTGATCCTCGACCTCGATGGCCTCGATTTCGTCCGGCGAGGCAATGATGCCTTCGGTCAGCGAGAAGCCGAGCGCGAAATCCTCGAAATCGGCCGGGCTTGCCATCATCACCGCATGCGTGGTGCCGGCAAAGGAGAACGCCACCGGCGTCTCTTCGGGCACCATCCGGTTGGCGGCCGCGGTGCCGCCCGCGCGGCGCGCCAGCCGCGAGATCTGCGCAATGGCTTTGCGGCGCGCGGTCAAGGACTACTCCGCCGCTTCCAACTTCGCGATGCGGCGGCTTTGCTTTGCCTGCTCGTCATAGTCGCGCTGCCATTCCGACGGGCCGTTGGACGCGCCCACCTGCACTGCGGTCACCTTGTATTCCGGGCAGTTGGTCGCCCAGTCGGAGAAATCGGTGGTGATGACGTTGGCCTGGGTGTCGGGATGGTGGAAGGTCGTATAGACGACGCCTGGCGACACCCGCTCGGTGATCAGCGCGCGCAGCGTCGTCTCGCCGGAGCGGCTGGTCAGCCGCACCCAGTCGCCGTCGCGCAGGCCGCGATTTTCGGCGTCGTGCGGATGGATCTCCAGCCGGTCCTCGCTATGCCAGACCACGTTCTCGGTACGCCGGGTCTGCGCGCCGACATTGTATTGCGACAGGATGCGGCCGGTGGTCAGCAGCAGCGGGAAGCGCGGCCCGGTCCTCTCGTCGGTCGCGACGTATTCGGTGCGGATGAACTTGCCTTTGCCGCGCACGAAGCCGCCAATATGCATGATCGGCGTGCCCTCCGGCGACTTCTCGTTACAGGGCCACTGCACCGAGCCTACCCGGTCGAGAAGGTCGAAGGAAACGCCGGCGAAGCTCGGCGTCGTCTTGGCGATCTCGTCCATGATCTGCGACGGATGCGTGTAGGTCCAGCCGAGGCCGAGCGCCTTGGCGAGCTCCTGCGTCGTTTCCCAGTCGGCATAGCCGCATTTCGGCTCCATCACCTTGCGCACCATGTTGATGCGGCGCTCGGCATTGGTGAAGGTGCCATCCTTCTCGAGGAAGGTCGAGCCGGGCAGGAAGACATGCGCGTAATTGGCCGTCTCGTTGAGGAAGAGATCGTGCACGACCACGCATTCCATCGCCGCCAGTCCGGCGGCGACATGCTTGGTGTCGGGGTCGGACTGCAGGATATCCTCGCCCTGCACATAGAGCCCCTTGAACGAACCGTCGACGGCTGCATCCAGCATATTGGGGATGCGCAGGCCAGGCTCGTCGTCGAGCTTGACGCCCCACAGGCTCTCATAGATCGCGCGCACCGCGTCGCCTGAAATGTGGCGATAGCCGGGAAGCTCGTGCGGGAACGAGCCCATATCGCAGGAGCCCTGCACATTGTTCTGGCCGCGCAGCGGGTTCACGCCGACGCCCGGCCGGCCGATATTGCCGGTCGCCATGGCGAGGTTGGCAATGGCGATGACGGTGGTCGAGCCCTGGCTGTGCTCGGTCACGCCGAGGCCGTAATAGATCGCGCCGTTGCCGCCGCGAGCGTAGAGCCGGGCCGCGCCGCGTATGTCGTCGGGATCGACATTGGCAAGCTGGCCGACGACCTCCGGGCTGTTTTCCGGCAGTGCCACGAACGACGCCCAGTCCTGGAACTCGTCCCAGTCGCAGCGCTCGCGGATGAAGGCCTCATCGAACAGGCCTTCGGTGACGATCACATGGGCAAGCGCCGTCAGCATGGCGACGTTGGTGCCCGGCTTCAGCGGCAGATGGTACTGAGCCTCGACATGGGCTGAGCGCACGATGTCGGTGCGGCGCGGATCGAGCACGATCAGCTTGGCACCCTGGCGCATGCGCTTTTTCATGCGCGAAGCGAACACCGGATGCGCATCGGTCGGATTGGCGCCGATCAGCAGGATCACGTCCGTCTGCTCGATCGAATCGAAATCCTGCGTGCCGGCTGAGGTGCCGAAGGTCTGGCCGAGACCATAGCCGGTCGGCGAATGGCAGACCCGGGCGCAGGTGTCCACATTGTTGTTGCGGAAACCCTGCCGGACAAGCTTCTGGACGAGGTAGGTCTCCTCATTGGTGCAGCGCGAGGAGGTGATGCCGCCGATCGAGGTGCGGCCGTACTGGTATTGGATGCGGCGGAATTCATTCGCCGTGTGGGTGAGCGCCTCTTCCCACGACACTTCGCGCCACGGATCGCTGACCCGCTCGCGGATCATCGGCTTCAGGATACGGTCCTTGTGCGTCGCATAGCCATAGGCGAAGCGGCCCTTGACGCAGGAGTGGCCGTGGTTGGCCTTGCCTGCCTTGTAGGGCATCATACGGATGACCTCGTCGCCCTTGACCTCGGCCTTGAACGAGCAGCCGACGCCGCAATAGGCGCAGGTGGTGACGGTCGAGCGCTCGGGCAGGCCTTTCGCCAGCACGGTCTTCTCCCTCAGCGCATCGGTCGGGCAGGCCTGCACGCAGGCCCCGCAAGAGACGCACTCGGAATCGACGAACGCCTCGTGCATGCCGGCCGAGACCCTGGATTCGAAGCCGCGGCCCTCGATGGTCAGCGCGAACGTGCCCTGTACCTCCTCGCAGGCGCGCACGCAGCGCGAGCAGACGATGCATTGCGCCGGATCGTAGGTGAAATAGGGGTTGGATTCATCGCGGGCGATATAGTCGATGGTCAGCGAGCCATGGCCGGGCGCCACGCCGTTTTCCTGCTTGACGTGGTTGCGCCCGTCCACGCCATAGCGGTTCTCGGTCAGGCCGACCGTCCTGACGACCTTGTCGAACTCGCTGGCGCCGGTGCCGGCCTTCTCGCCCCACGCCACCGGGTGGTCAGAGACGTAGAGTTCCATCACGCCGCGGCGAATGGCGTTCAGCCGGTCGCTCTGTGTGTGCACGACCATGCCCTCGCCGACCGGCGTCGTGCACGAGGCCGGCGTGCCGCCGCGCCCGTCGATCTCGACGAGGCAGACCCGGCAGGAGCCAAACGAATCCAGCATGTCGGTTGCGCAGAGTTTCGGGATTTCAACGCCCGCTTCCATCGAAGCGCGCATGATCGAGGTGCCCGCCGGCACCGTCACCGACTTGCCGTCGACTGTCAGCGTTACCTGCTGTTCGGCTTCGGAGGCGGGTGTGCCGTAGTCGATTTCCTGGACCAGCGATTTGATGTCGAATGCCGCGTTCATGCCTGTCCGCTCCTATTCCGCTGCTTCGGCGACCGGCGTCGGCCGAAAGTCGTCCGGGAAATGGTTGAGTGCACTCATCACTGGATATGGGGTGAAGCCGCCGAGAGCGCAAAGCGAGCCGAACTTCATCGTGTTGCAAAGGTCGGTGACCAGTGCGATCTGCTTTTCCGGTTCGATGTTCTGGGCGAGCCGGTCCAGCACCTCGACGCCGCGCGTCGAGCCGATGCGGCACGGCGTGCACTTGCCGCAGCTTTCGATAGCGCAGAATTCCATGGCAAAGCGTGCCTGCTTCAGCATGTCGGCGCTGTCGTCGAAAACTACGATGCCGGCATGGCCGATCAGCCCGTCCTTGGCGGCAAACGCTTCGTAGTCGAACGGGGTGTCGAACAGCGCGCGCGGGAAATAGGCGCCGAGCGGGCCACCCACTTGCACAGCCTTGACCGGACGCCCGGTCGCCGTGCCGCCGCCGATATCGTCGACGATCTCACCCAGCGTCATGCCGAACGCCGCCTCGTAGAGACCGGGATATTTGACGTTGCCGGCAATCTGGATCGGGATGGTGCCGCGCGAACGGCCCATGCCGAAATCCTTGTAGAAGGCGGCGCCCTTGTCCATGATCACCGGCACCGAGGCCAGCGAGATGACGTTGTTGATCACCGTCGGCTTGCCGAACAGGCCCTTGTGCGCCGGCAGTGGCGGTTTGGCCCGCACCTGTCCGCGCTTGCCTTCGAGGCTGTCGAGCAGCGCCGTCTCCTCGCCGCAAACATAGGCGCCGGCGCCGACGCGGACTTCCATGTCGAATGAATTGGCCGAGCCGAGCACATTGACGCCGAGCACGCCGGCCTTGCGGGCGATCTCGACGGCCTTCTGCATCACCGCCACCGCATGCGGATATTCGGAGCGGATATAGATGAACCCCTTCGTCGCGCCGGTGGCGATGCCGGCGATCGCCATGCCTTCGATCAGCACGAAAGGGTCGCCTTCCATGATCATGCGGTCGGCGAACGTGCCGGAATCGCCTTCATCGGCATTGCAGACGATGTATTTGCGCTCGGCCGACGTATCGAGCACCGTCTTCCATTTGATGCCGGTCGGGAAGCCGGCGCCGCCACGACCGCGCAGCCCGGACTCGGTCACCTGCTTGACGATGTCGGCCGGCGTCATCGCCACTGCATTCTGCAGGCCGTTCAGCCCGCCATGCGCCTTGTAGTGATCGAGCGACAGCGGATCGGTGACGCCGCAGCGCGCAAAGGTCAGCCGCGTCTGCCTGGCCAGGAATGGGATCTTGTCGGGAGCGCCGAGCCAGCGCTTGTGGTGGCCGCCGGTGAGGAAGCCGCAGTCGAACAGGCTTTTGACGTCGGATGGCTTCACCGGCCCATAGGCGACACGGCCATTGGCCGTTGCCACCTCGACCATCGGCTCGAGGAAATAGGCGCCGCGCGAGCCGTTGCGCACGATCTTGGCCTCGATGCCGCGCTCGGCCAATTCCGCCCGAACCGCCTTGGCGACTTTTTCCGCACCCAGCGCCAGCGCGCCGGAATCGCCGGGAATATAGATACGCGGGATCATGAGCGCACCTCGGCAACGATTTCATTGAGCTTTTCGTCGTCGAGCCGCCCGATCACCTCGCCGTCCAGCATCGCCGACGGCGAGCAGGCGCAAAGGCCGAGGCAATAGACCGGCTCCAGCGTCACCGAACCGTCGCGGGTTGTCTCGTGGAAGCCTATGCCCAGCAATGATTTGAGCCTGGCGGCAATCGCATCCGAACCCATCGACTGGCAGGCTTCCGCCTGGCAGAGCTTCAGCACATGCCGGCCGGCCGGCTGGCTGCGATAATCGTGATAGAAGGTGACGACGCCATGCACCTCGGCCCTGGAAATGTTCAGCGCCTCGGCGATGACCGGCAGCGCGTCCTGCGGCACATAGCCGAACTCTTCCTGTATGCCGTGCAGGATCGGCAACAGCGGGCCTTCGAGGCCTTTCAGCTCGTGGATGATCGCCGCGGTGCGCGATGCGATCTCGGTACTTGCAGGCTGCATCGTCATGCAGCGCCCTCCCTGGTCGTGGCGGTCTTCCACTAAGTGCTTAGGAAATCAGAGGAAACCCGCTAAATCAATAAAGCCGATCCGTTGCTCGATAGAAATTTTCTATCGTTCGCGATCACCAGCATTGTCTAGCCTAGCGACGGGTGCGGAAATCGTCCGCCAGCGCCATTGCCTCGTCCAACAGCGCCGAGACCAGCGGCGTGTGCGGTTCGCGCGGCGCCGCCACCAGCCCGACGGTGTGGCTGGCATCCGGCTCGACGATCGGGATAGCCCGGATCGGCTCGGAAAAGCCGAACGTTTCCGCAAGGTTAAGCGGCATGATGGACGACCATTTGCCGGTGCGGATATGCGAGAACAGCACGATCATCGAGTTGGATTCCAATGTCGGCCGCACCTGCACGCCGGCTTCGGCCAGATGCTGGTCGATGATGCGGCGGTTCTGCATGTCCGGCGTCAGCAGGCAGAGCGGCAGCTGACTGAGCTCGGCCCATGTCACTTTGTCGCGGTCGAAATACCGGTTCCCGACGGCGGTGATCAGCTGATAGCGCTCGTCATAGAGCGGCACGCTGGTGACGCGTCCGAGCGGCTCGTTGTCGAGATAGGTGATGCCGGCGTCGATATCGAAATTGCCGAGCAGCGACAGCACCTCGATCGAGGTCCGCGACAGCACCGAGAAGGTGACGCCGGGGTGTTTTGCCCGAAACGGCGTCGTCAATCGCGCCACCATGGCCAGCGCCGTCGGGATCGCCGCGATGCGGATACGCCCTGACAGGCCGTGACGCGCCGCCCGCATCTCCTCGCGCATGGTCCTGCTATCGCCGACGATGCGGCGCGCCCACACCAGCACCTGTTTGCCTTCCGGCGTCAGCCCCTGGAAGCGCGAGCCGCGCAGCACCAGCATCACGCCGAGCTGGCCCTCCAGCTGCTTGATGCCGGCCGAAAGTGTCGGCTGGGTGACGCCGCATACTTCGGCCGCCCGGCCGAAATGCTCTTCCTTGGCAAGTGCTATGAAGAATTCCAGCTTGTCGATCATGCCGTCGGGAGCCTGTCACGGACGATATGTCCTGTCGTAGCGCGCAAGGTCGTGGAAATCGCCTTCGGCCGCAAGCCGCCTGTGTAAATCGTCCGCATCCACATCTTTCAGCCGGCTTACTGTTTCCCGCAATGGAATGCGGCGCTATGTGGATCAGACGGGGTCGTGGACTGGACACGACGGGAGACCGAACATGCTGGGCTGGTTCCGCAAGCTTTTGCCGCGCGAAGATCGCTTCTTCGACCTGTTCGAGCGGCATTCCCGCACCGTGGTCGGTGGCGCCGAGGCACTGCAGCAGCTTCTGCAGGGCAACGACATCGACCGCTGGTGTCAGACGATCATCGATCTCGAGGACGAAGCCGATCAGATCACCGCGGAGGTGCTGCTTGCGGTGCGGCGCTCCTTCATCACTCCCTTCGATCGCGGCGACATCAAGGACCTGATCCAGTCGATGGATGATGCCATCGACATGATGCACAAGACCGTCAAGACGGTAAGGCTGTTCGAGAAGAAGGAATTCGACCCGCTGATGCAGGAAATGGGAGGCGTCATCGTCGAGGCCGCCAAGTTGGTGGCCGAGGCGATCCCGCTGCTCGGCAAGGTCGGGGCGCACACGGTGCGCCTCAATGCCATCGCCGAGGAAGTCATGCGCGCCGAAGGCCGGGCCGACGACCTGCACGAGCAAGGCTTGAAGGACCTGTTCAAGCGGCATGGCCGCAGCGACCCGATGGCCTATCTGATCGGCAGCGAGATCTACGGCCAGCTGGAGAAGGTGGTCGACCGCTTCGAGGACGTTGCCAACGAAATCAGCGGCATCGTCATCGAGAACGTATAGTGGAAGCCGCGATAGCCTTTCCCGTGCTGGTCGGCCTTGTCGTCGTCGCGCTGTTCTTCGATTTCCTCAACGGCCTGCACGATGCCGCCAACTCCATCGCCACCATCGTCTCCACCAGGGTGCTGCGGCCGCATTATGCGGTGTTCTGGGCGGCCTTCTTCAATTTCATCGCCTTCATGTTCTTCGGTCTCCACGTGGCGGAGACGCTGGGAACCGGCATCATCGACGCCAGCATCGTCACGCCGGCAGTGATCTTCGCAGCACTTGTCGGCGCCATCGTCTGGAACATCGTCACCTGGCTCGTCGGCATCCCGTCCAGCAGTTCGCACGCGCTGATCGGCGGTCTGGTCGGCGCCGGCGTCGCCAAGGCAGGCACCGGCGCCATTGTCTGGGCCGGGTTGGGCAAGACCACGGCGGCAATCGTGCTATCGCCGGCGGCAGGCTTTCTGCTGGCGCTCGTCCTGATCCTCGCGGTCTCTTGGCTGTTCCTGCGGCAGACACCGTTTGCCGTCGACAGCACCTTCCGCGTCATGCAGTTCTTTTCCGCCTCGCTCTATTCGCTTGGACATGGCGGCAACGACGCGCAGAAGACCATGGGCATCATCGCCGTGCTGCTCTATTCGCAAGGCATGCTCGGCGCGAATTTTTACGTGCCGCTGTGGGTCGTCATCACCTGTCAGTCGGCGCTGGCGCTGGGCACATTGTTCGGCGGCTGGCGCATCGTCCACACCATGGGCTCCAAGATCACCCGGCTGAACCCGATGCAGGGTTTCTGCGCCGAGACCGGCGGTGCGATTACCCTGTTCGCCGCCACCTGGCTGGGTATTCCTGTATCGACCACGCACACGATCACCGGCGCCATCATCGGCGTCGGCGCCGCCCGCCGCGTCTCCGCCGTTCGCTGGGGCATTGCCGGCAACATCGTGGTGGCATGGATCGTCACCTTGCCGGCAACCGCGGCCATCGCGGCTCTCACCTACCTCGCGGTCGGCCTGGCAAAGTGATGCGAACGGGCCAGCGTCTGGAGCCGCCTCTGGCGCGGCGACTACCTGTCCACAAGGTTCAGGATGTTGCCGTCCGGATCCTTGAACCACGCGACCTTCATACCCTGGCCGACATGGACATCGCCCTCAAGCGTCAGGCCTGGCATGTCGTAATGCTCGAAGGTCACGCCCTTCGATTTCAATGCCTCAACGATTTTGCCGAGTTCATTGCCGACCGTCCAGGTCACAGCCGTCGCCTTGTTGGTCCCGGCGAAATTCGAACGGTACACGTTGATGGCGGTATCGCCGCTTTCGTAGACGATCAGTTCACCACCCTCATTGTGCACTTCTTTCAGGCCGAGGACCCCTTCGTAGAATGCCCTGGCGTTGGCCAGGTCCTTCACAGCGAGATTGGCGGTTGCGTTGCTGTTTGCGAGCATGATTCGTCTCCTTCCCTGGCGGTCATTCCATGTCCACTGAAATAGGTTGCGTTGACGATTTGGCGACGGCCACTCCCGCTGGAAATGCTGTCGTATGGCCCCGGCCTTCCCGGTACGTCGCGGCAACTGTTGGTCCATCGCTTGGTTCTGTTCGGGAAGTGCATTATCTGGAGCGGAGAAGTAGAGGAAAAACTCATGCCCGCCGCCCATGAAAACGTGACCAAGGAAATGGTTATCGAGCGCCTGAAGACGGTCAATGGGCCGGATTTCACCGGCAATATCGTCGACCTCGGCATGGTTTCCGAGATTTTCATTGCCGATGCCAAGGTGTTCTTCTCGATCACCGTTCCCGCTGCCCGTGCCCAGGAGATGGAGCCGCTGCGTGCGGCGGCCGAACGTGTCGTCAAGGCGATCCCCGGTGTCGCCGGCGCCGTGGTCGCGCTGACGGCGGAAAAGAAGGGCGGCGGCATGGAGGCGCCGGTTCCGCAAAGACCTGCTCAGAGGCCCGCCCCGGCGGCTGCACCTGCGCGTCCCGCCCCGCAGGCGCCTGCCTCGCACAGCCAGGGCAAGCGCGGCGTACCCGGCATCGAGGCCATCATCGCCGTCGCTTCCGGCAAGGGCGGCGTCGGCAAGTCGACCACCGCCGTCAATATCGCCCTTGGGCTTGCCGCCAACGGGCTGCGGGTCGGCGTGCTCGATGCCGATATTTATGGCCCTTCCATGCCGCGTCTGCTCAACATTCGTGGCAGGCCGCAGACCGTCGACGGCAAGATCCTGAAACCGATGCAGAATTATGGCCTCAAGGTCATGTCGATGGGCTTCCTCGTCGATGAGGAGACGCCGATGATCTGGCGCGGGCCGATGGTGATGTCGGCATTGACGCAGATGCTGCGCGAGGTCGAATGGGGACCGCTCGATGTGCTCGTCGTCGACATGCCGCCCGGCACCGGCGACGCCCAGCTGACCATGGCCCAACAGGTGCCGCTGGCCGGCGCCGTCATCGTCTCGACGCCACAGGACCTGGCCCTGATCGATGCGCGCAAAGGCCTCAACATGTTCAGAAAGGTTGACGTGCCGCTATTGGGTATCGTCGAAAATATGAGCTATTTTCTCGCCCCCGATACGGGAAAACGCTACGACATCTTCGGCCATGGCGGCGCGCGCCGCGAGGCCGAGCGTCTCGGGGTCACCTTCCTTGGCGAAGTGCCGCTCGAGATGGGCATCCGCGAAAGCTCGGATGCTGGCACGCCGGTGGTGGTCTCGAAACCCGATGGCGCCGAGGCGAAAATCTACCGCGACATCGCCGCCAAGGTTTGGGACCGCGTCAATGAAGAGCGCGGCGCGGCCGAGGCTGCAGTCCCGAGCATCGTGTTCGAGTGATGCGGATGTCCTCCCCCAAGTGGGACCTTGAGGGGAGGGCGGCCGGAACGGCCGGGTAGGTCCGCGGCGACACGTTCCAGCTTTTCCGGGATAGCGGGCTGACAAACCACGATCCCGTCTAGCGCGGAGGCAGATGTGTGTCTATCGCACCAAAGTGCGGATTCGGATGGCGCGTGCCCCTTGCCTGCTCCCGCGCGTTGTCATATCGATTTGTCATACAAATACGGAGACCACGATGGCAGGCGCCCCAACCAGCAAGAAAAAATTTCGCTCGCAGGAGTGGTTCGACAATCCCGACAATCCGGGCATGACGGCACTCTATCTGGAACGTTACCTGAATTACGGGCTGACGCGGGCCGAACTGATGTCCGGCAAGCCGCTGATCGGCATCGCGCAGACCGGCTCGGACCTGTCGCCCTGCAACCGCCACCACATCGAACTGGCCAAGCGCGTGCGCGAAGGCATTGTCTCGATGGGTGGCATCCCTTTCGAGTTCCCTTGCCACCCGATCCAGGAGACCGGCAAACGGCCGACTGCTGCACTTGATCGCAATCTTGCCTATCTCAGCCTGGTGGAGGTGCTCTACGGCTATCCGCTCGACGGTGTGGTGCTCACCATCGGCTGCGACAAGACGACGCCGGCCATGCTGATGGCCGCGGCCACCGTCAACATCCCGGCCATCGCGCTTTCGGTCGGGCCGATGCTCAACGGCTGGCACAAGGGCAAGCGCACCGGCTCCGGCACTATCGTCTGGGAATCGCGCCAGCGCCTGTCGGCCGGCGAGATTGGCTATGACGAGTTCATGGATATCGTTGCCTCCTCGGCGCCGTCGACCGGCTATTGCAACACGATGGGCACCGCCACCACGATGAATTCGCTGGCCGAGGCGCTCGGCATGCAATTGCCGGGCTCGGCCGCTATCCCCGCCCCCTATCGCGAACGCGGCCAGATCGCCTACGAGACCGGAAAGCGCATCGTCGACATGGTGCATGAGGATCTGAAGCCCTCCGACATCATGACCCGTAAGGCCTTCGAGAACGCCATCGTCGTCAACTCGGCGATCGGCGGCTCGACCAATGCGCCGATCCACCTCAACGCCATCGCCCGCCATCTCGGCGTGCCGCTCGACAATGACGATTGGCAGAAGGTCGGCCTCAACATACCGCTCATCGTCAATCTGCAGCCGACGGGCGAATATCTCGGAGAGGACTATCACCATGCCGGCGGCGTGCCGGCCGTGATCGCCGAACTGATGAAGGGCGGTCTGCTGCCCTATCCGGAAGCCACGACCGCTAACGGCAAGACCATCGGCGACAATTGCCGCGGCGCCGTTAACGAGAACCTCGACGTCATCCGCACGGTTGCCGAGCCGCTGAAAGCCAATGCCGGCTTCATCAATCTCAAGGGCAATCTGTTCGATTCGGCGATCATGAAGACCAGCGGCATCTCGCCCGAGTTCCGCGAGCGCTATCTGTCAAACCCGAAGGACCCCGAAGCCTTCGAGGGCAACGCCATGGTCTTCGACGGCCCCGAGGACTATCACGCCCGCATCGACGACCCGGCACAGGGCATCGACGAGCACACCATCCTGTTCATGCGCGGCGCCGGTCCGATCGGCTATCCCGGCGGCGCCGAAGTCGTCAACATGCAGCCGCCTGCCTATCTGATCAAAAAGGGCATCCACGCGCTGGCCTGTATCGGCGACGGTCGTCAGTCGGGCACGTCGGGCTCGCCGTCGATCCTCAACGCCTCGCCGGAAGCCGCCATCGGCGGCGGCCTGGCGCTGCTGAAGACCGGCGACCGCGTCCGCATCGACCTGCGCAAGGGCACCGCCGACATCCTCGTCAGCGACGACGAGATCGCGCGGCGCCGCGCCGAGCTGCAGAACAATGGCGGCTATCACTATCCGAAGCACCAGACGCCCTGGCAGGAAATCCAGCGCGGCATGGTCGACCAGTTTTCCGAAGGCATGGTGCTGAAGCCGGCGGTGAAATACCAGGATGTGGCGCATACAAGCGGCGTGCCGAGGGACAATCACTGACCAGGGTCCATCGCACGGGCCAGCCGTCAGGTCGCCGGTGTTGCGGTCACCTCATTTCTCCCCGTTAACAGCCCGCTAACGGGGAGAAATGTCCGGCACAGAGTTGGACGCGATCGTTTGTCAAAAACGATTGTCCTACGACAGCAGGGACAAATGCTTGACAAGCGAGCGTGACAAATCCACGATCATCGCAAGGGGTGCATCGCGACGACCCCGTGAGGCGTCAGCCCAACGTTCGCGTCCAAGCTTCTCTTTCAAGGAGGTGGACGCCATGCCGTCAACAACCGCTATCACCGTATCGCAACTATCCCGTCTGATTGGGCTGCCGGGTGCGCCCGCAGTCATCGACGTCCGCATCGATGATGACTACAACGCCGATCCGCGCCTGCTGCCGGGGTCGGATCGGCGTGATTTCAGGACTGTCTCGAACTGGGCTGCCGACTTCGCCGGCAGGCAAGTGACAGTCGTCTGCCAGCAGGGGAAAAAGCTCTCGCAAGGCGTGGCCGCATGGCTGCGGCACGAGGGCATAGCCGCCGAATCGCTCGACGGCGGGTTTGAAGCATGGCGCGATGCCAAGGGCCTTCTCGTTCACGCCGACAAGATACCGCCCGCCGACGCCAAGGGCCGCACCGTTTGGGTGACGCGTACGCGCCCGAAGGTCGACCGCATCGCCTGCCCCTGGCTGATCCGGCGCTTCATCGATCCTCACGCGGTCTTTCTCTTCGTCGAGCCGACCGAAGTGGCAGCCGTCGCCGATCGCTTTCAGGCCGTGCCTTTCGACATCGAGAACGTGTTCTGGAGCCACCGCGGCGAACGCTGCACCTTCGACACCATGATCGAGGAGTTCGGGCTTAAATCCGAAGCGCTCGATCGCCTGGCCACGATCATACGCGCTGCCGATACTGCGAGCCTCGATCTTGTTCCACAGGCGGCCGGGTTCCTGGCCGCCTCGCTTGGCCTGTCACGGATGTTTCGCGACGATCTGGAGCAGCTCGAGGCCGGCATGCTGCTCTACGATGCGTTCTTCCGCTGGTGCCGCGATGCCACCGAGGAGACGCATAACTGGCCGGCCGCCGGCGCAGTCAGTCTCGGCACGGGCAAACCATCGTGAGCGCCGTCCTTTCGAAAAAGCCGGCGGAGATCCGGGAGCCGGTTGTGCCGAGCTTCCGGCAGGCCGTGAAGGTCTGGGCGAAAATCGGGGTGCTCAGCTTCGGCGGCCCGGCCGGGCAGATCGCGCTCATGCACAAGGAACTGGTCGAGGACCGGCGCTGGATCGGCGAACAGCGCTTCCTGCATGCGTTGAACTACTGCATGCTGCTGCCTGGTCCCGAGGCCCAGCAGCTTGCCATCTATATCGGCTGGTTGCTGCACAAAACGGTCGGTGGCCTTGTTGCCGGCATTCTCTTCGTCGTGCCGGGCGCGCTTGTAATGCTCGTCCTGAGCAGCCTCTATGCGCTCTATGGCGATGTACCACTCGTCGCGGCGCTGTTTTTCGGGGTCAAGGCAACCGTGCTCGCCATTGTCATCGAGGCGGTGATCCGGATCGGCAGACGCGCGCTGAAAAACCCGGTCATGGTGTCGATCGCACTCGCCGCCTTCATCGCCATCTACGCGTTGAACGTGCCGTTTCCGCTGATCGTGCTGCTTGCCGGCCTGGCAGGCTGGATCGGCAACCGTAGTGCGCCGGCATTTTTTTCCGGCGCACCACAGGGCAAGGGCGATGTTCCCGACGTCAAAGGCGCGGTCGATCTGATGTTCGAGCGCGGCGAACTGACCCACGTCAGGCCGACGCGATGGCATGCGCCGCGCACTTTGGCGATCTGGCTGCCGATCTGGCTGGGACCTGTTCTGCTCGTCTGGGCTGTCACCGGCCCTGCCAGCGTTTGGACGCAAATCGGTGGCTTCTTCAGTGTCATGGCGGTCGTCACCTTTGGCGGCGCCTACGCCGTGCTTGCCTATGTCGCGCAGGCAGCGGTCGAGTCCTTCGGCTGGCTGGCACCCGGTGAAATGGTCGACGGCCTTGGGCTTGCCGAAACCACGCCCGGCCCGTTGATCCTGGTCTTGCAGTTCGTCGGTTACGTTGCCGCCTTCCGCCACTCCGGCGCGCTTGCTCCGCTGCTCGCCGGCGCGCTTGGGGCATTGCTCACATTGTGGGCGACGTTTACCCCATGTTTCCTGTGGATATTCCTTGGCGCGCCTTACATCGAAGCGCTGCGCGGCAACAAGGCACTGTCGGCGGCGCTCGGTGCGATCACCGCCGCCGTCGTCGGCGTCATCATGAACCTCGCTCTATGGTTCGGCTTGCACGTCATCTTCGGCGAAGTGCGCAATGTCGGGCTTGGAATGGACGTGCCGGTGCTTTCATCGATAGACTGGCGCGCGGCGCTGCTTTCCTGTGCCTCGATGATCGCCATCCTGAAGCTGAAGATCGGCATGCTGCCGACGCTTGCCGGATCGGCGCTGGCCGGTGTGTTGTTGCTGGCGGCGAGCGGGTAACGCTCAGCCGCCCATTCTGTCGCGCGGCAGCTTGATCATATCGCCGAAGCGGGCGCGCAATTTGTCGTCGACCGGTTTTGGCACATGGCGCGGGAAGCGTTCGGCAAGCACGCGTTTCTTCTCGATGATCGCCCGTTGCAGGATATCGGGCCTGCCTTTCTCATTCCATTCCTTCGGCGAAAAGCGGTCGCCGACGGCCGGATAGAAATATTCGGTCTGCATCAGCCGCAGCGTCTGCTCGTTGCCCAGATAATGGCCCGGCCCTTTCAGGCAGACATCGGCAATGGTGTCGATCGACAGCGACTCGTCCGTCACTTCGATGCCGCGCACGCAGCGCAGGCAGTGGCCGAGCATGTCATTGTCGATGATCAGGCTCTCCAGGCAGAAGCCGAGCAGCGAGGCATGCATGCCGGCCGACTCATAGACCAGGTTGAGGCCGGCGAGACCGGCCATCACGTCGGTTATGCCCTTTTCGTAGCCGGACTGAATGTCAGGCAGTTTCGAATCTGTCATGCCGGCGGCCGAACCGCCCGGCAGGTCGTAGAATTGCGCCATCTGCGCGCAGGCCGCGGTCAGCACCGCCTGCTCGGCCGACCCGCCCGACATGGCGCCGGTCCTGAGATCCGAGACAAACGGCCAGGTGCCGAAGATCGCTGGATGGCCGGGCTTGATGGCGTTGACGTAGATGAGGCCGACGAGCACTTCGGCGACCGCCTGCACCACGGCGCCGGCAATCGCCCCCGGTGCCGTTGCACCCGCCTGTCCTGCCGACAGCAGCAGGATCGGAATGCCACCCTCGACGCAGGCTTCGAGAACGCCGCAGGCGTCCTCGGCAAACTTCATTGGCGGCACGACGAAGCAGTTCGAATTGGAGACGAAAGGCCGGGCGCGAAAATTCGCTTCGCCGCCCGCGATCGCATAGAGCATGTCGAGCGCCGGCTTGACGTTCTCACGCACGGTAAACGAGGTGCCGACATGCTTCGACGTGCCCATGACGCAGGCGTAGAGCGTGTTGAAATCCATATCGAGCGGGTCGGGAATGTCGCGCGGCACCATCGGCCGCTGAAAGAAATGGATGTTGTCGAGCCCTTCGACCAGGCGCGCGGCATCGTAAATGTCCTGCAGCAGCGACTCGCGATACTCACGCTTTTCGACATCGACAAGATGCACCGCAGCACCAGCCGTGCCGTAATGCACACGCTTGCCCTGGATCACCATGTCGTGCTTCGGATCCTGGCCGTGCAGGGTGAAATGCCGCGCCGCTTTCTTGATGGTGTCGAGCACAAGGCCGCGAGGAAAGCGCAGGCGGCCGTCCTCACCGAGGGTCGCACCCGCCTTGGTCAGTGCCTCGATGCAGGAGGGGATGGCATTAGCGAAGCCGACCGTCTCCAGAAGGGTAAGCACGGCCTCGTGGATACGTTCGCAATCGCTGCCGCTGAGCGGGCTGTAGCTTCCGCCTTCGAGGCCGGCGCGCACCGGCTTGACGTCGTCGGCAAGCGGCGCCGCCCGCATGGCGCGGCGCGCCTCGCGCCCGCCGGACCGCCGCGAACGCTGGTCTGCGGACACGTCCTGCTTCTCATGGGCCATTGGCATGAAGGCACTCCAACTTTAGCTGCGGAGCGGGCGCGGCGGTTGGTCCACCATCTGCCTGCTTCGTCCCCTATACCCCGACTATGCCGCCGGCATTGGCACAGCCTATGTGCCAGCCGATCCCGTCGCATATGCCAAGGAGCTAAAGAACCGGAGCCGCACTACATGCGCCAGGCTCCGGTCGGGGAAGGGAGATCAGGCCGCTGCCGGCCTGCGTCCAGCTGCCGTCGCCAGTTCGCGGATGCCGGGTTCGATGTGCTGCAGCGCGATCGAGGAAATGCCCAAGCGCATGAAACGCGAAGGCTTTTCGGTGCGGTCGAAGAAGCGGTCGCCGGGCTCGATGATGACGCTGCGCGAGGCCGCGGCCTCCGCCAGTCCGCGCGAATCGGTGCCGCGCGGCCCCTCGAGCCAGAGCGACGTACCGCCGGCCGAATCGGTCGAGCGCCATTCGGGCAGGAAGGCGGAAATCGCATGGACCAGACGCTTTCGCCTCTCGTCGAAGGCACTCGACAGCCGCCGCACCAGCGCCTCGTGATGGCCGAGCGACAGGAAGAGCGCCACGGCGCGCTGGTTGTTGGCCGGCGGATGGCGCAGCATGAAGCGGCGCAGCGCCCGCAACTCGGAGATCAGCCCGGCCGAGGCGACGATGTAGCCGAGCCTGAGGCCGGGAGCCAGCGTCTTCGACATCGAGCCGACATAGACGACGCGGCCGGACCGATCGAGGCTCTTCAGCGCCTGCTGCGGCGCCTCGTCCAGGAGCTGGCTGTCATAGCCGTCCTCGATGATGATCTGGTTGTGCCGGTTGGCGCGCGCCAGAAGATCCTGCCGCCGCTCCGCCGACAGCGGCACCATGGTCGGGCAATGGTGGCTGGGCGTGACGAAGACGAAGCCGGAATCACTGGGAATGGCAGAGGTTACGATGCCGGAGGGGTCGACTGGAACCGGCTGGATATCGGCGCCGGCCAGCCGGAAGATCGAGCGTGCATCGGGATAGCCGGGGTCTTCCATCGCCACCTTGGAGCCCTTGGTCATCAACAGCGTGGCCAGCATGTAAAGCGCGTTCTGCGCGCCCAGCGTCACGATGATCTCGTCCGGATTGGCGAAGATGCCGCGCCGCGGCAGCAGCCGGGCCTGGATCTGCTCGATCAGGAGCGGATCGTCGCGGTCGACCATGTCGGATGCCCAGTTGCGGATTTCGAGCACCGCCAGCGCCATGCGGTTGCACTCGCGCCATTCGGCGGTCGGGAACAGCGCCGGGTCGAACTGGCCGTAGACGAAGGGGTAAGACGACTTGATCCAGTTGTCGTGCTTGGCCGGCGGTGGCATGTCGCTCGCCGCGATCTGCCGGCGCGCCTTCCAGTCGATCTCGTTGGCCTGGTCGGGCGCCTTCTGGTGCGGCTTGGCCGGCGTTGCCAGCACCTCGGGATTGACAAAATGGCCGCGGCGCTCGCGCGCCACCAGAAAGCCCTGGTCGACCAGCTGCTGGAACGCCAGCACCACGGTGCCGCGCGCTACGCCGAGTTTTTCGGCAAGAATCCGGCAGGACGGAAGCGGCATCGAAGCCGCGATCTGCCGGTCGAGGATGGCGGCGACGATCGCCTGGCGGATCTGCGCCTGCAGGGTCTGACCGGAGTCCGCCGAAATCCGGAACAGGCCGGACCATATGGCCGTGTCGTTTCGCTGTGGCATGGGAGATGTTCCTCGATGGCCAGCTTTTTTCACTTGGCTGGACCAGTCGAATGTACCGGTGGCACAAGGTGTTGCGCCAATCAATTTTTCTGATCGCTGGGATTTATGCCAGTGATCCTTTGCGCCGGCCCGCGCTGCGCTGCGGCATCGCTGCGCATTGAAACAGATGGAATTCGACCCGATAGTTTGCCGCGACGACACGCGCCGGAAACATCCGGCCTGATAAGATGCACCTCAAGAACCGGAGCGAGGCAGTGGATCAACCGTCCTTTCAAAAGCAGCTCGGCGCGTTGCGCGATCATCGTGCGGCCAAATCGGGCTCGATGCGCGAGGCTTTCGCCGCCGATCCGCAGCGCTTCGAGAAATTCTCCGCCAGCGACGGCGACGTGCTGCTCGACTGGTCGAAATGTGCGGTCGATGCGCGGACGATGGAGTTGCTGGAGAAGCTGGCCGAGGCCGCCGACCTCGAAGGCCGGCGCGACGCGATGTTTGCCGGCAAGAAGATCAATGTCACCGAAGGCCGCGCCGTGCTGCACACGGCACTACGCAACCTGACCGGCAAGGGCATCGTGCTCGACGGCCAGGACGTGAAGGCGGAAGTCCTCGCCGTGCTCGACGCGATGGGTGCCTTCGCCGACGCGGTGCGTTCCGGCAAAGCGGCCGGCGCGACCGGCAAGAAGATCACCGACATCGTCAACATCGGCATCGGCGGCTCCGATCTCGGCCCTGCCATGGCGACGCTGGCGCTGGCGCCCTATCATGACGGGCCGCGCGCGCATTACGTATCCAATATCGACGGTGCGCATATCCACGACACGCTGAAGGGTCTTTCCGCCGAAACCACCCTGTTCATCGTCGCCTCCAAGACCTTCACCACGGTCGAAACTATGACCAATGCCGAGACCGCGCGCGGATGGGTCGAGAAGGCGCTCGGCAAGGAAGCGGTCGGCAAGCATTTCGCCGCCGTCTCGACGGCGCTCGACCTGGTCGACAAGTTCGGCATCGCGCCCGATCGCGTCTTCGGCTTCTGGGACTGGGTTGGCGGCCGCTATTCCGTCTGGGGTGCGATCGGCCTGCCGGTGATGATCGCCATCGGCCCGAAGGATTTTCGCGCCTTTCTCGACGGCGCCCATGAGATGGACGAGCATTTCCGCACCGCGCCGCTGGCGAAGAACCTGCCGGCGCTGATGGGGCTGATCGGCTGGTGGCACCGCGTGATCTGCAAATACCCTGCTCGCGCCGTCATCCCTTACGATCAGCGTCTGTCCAGGTTGCCGGCCTATCTGCAGCAGCTCGACATGGAATCGAACGGCAAGAGCGTCACCCTGGACGGCGGCGCTGTGACGACGCCGACCGGCCCGCTGGTCTGGGGTGAGCCCGGCACCAATGGCCAGCACGCCTTCTTCCAGCTTCTGCATCAGGGCACCGATTTCATTCCGGTCGAATTCCTCGCCGCTGCCGTAGGCCACGAGCCGGAACTGAAGCATCACCACGACCTTCTGCTTGCCAATTGCCTGGCGCAGTCGGAAGCCTTCATGAAGGGCCGCACGCTTGAGGAAGCCCGCGCGCAGATGCTGGCGAAAGGCATGAAGCCGGCCGATGTCGACAGGATTGCTCCGCACCGCGTCTTCTCCGGCGACCGCCCCTCGGTGACGATTCTCTACAGAAAGCTCGACCCCCACACGTTCGGACGGCTGATTGCGCTCTACGAGCACCGCGTCTTCGTCGAAGGCACGCTATTCAACATCAACTCCTTCGACCAATGGGGCGTCGAACTCGGCAAGGAACTGGCGACCGGGCTGCTGCCCGTCGTTGAAGGCAAGGAGAACGCCGCAAAGCGGGACGCCTCGACTGCCGGACTGGTGGAATACATCCACCGCTTGCGCGGCCTGGAGTGAAAAGCTTGGCGGACATCAAGGGAATATTGTTCGACAAGGACGGCACGCTCGTAGATTTCAACGCGACATGGCTGGGCATCGCCGACTTCATGGCGATGGATGCGGCCGAAGGCGATCGCTGGAAAGCAGACAGGCTGCTTGCGGCGGCGGGCTTCGACTTCGCCAGCAAGCGCTTCAAGCCGGATTCGATTTTTGCCTCGGGGACCAACATGGACGTCGTCGAGCTGTGGTTTCCACGGCTGTCCGACGAGGACCAGATGCTTGCCGTCGCCCGCTTCAACGCCATTACTTCGGCGCAGGGATCGGCAATGGCGGTGGCGCTGCCGGGTGTGGTCGAGACGCTTGGCCTGCTTCACAGAAAATCCTACCGACTTGGCGTCGCCACCAACGACTCGACCAGCGGCGCGGAAAAGACCTTGGTCACTCTGGGCGTCGCGCAGCTTTTCGACGCCGCCTATGGTTACGATGCGGTGGCCAATCCGAAACCGGCGCCGGATACGATCCTTGCCTTCTCGGATCTGACAGGGCTCAGGCCGGCGACGATCGCAATGGTCGGCGACAATCGCCACGATCTGGAGATGGCGCGGGCCGGCGGCTGTGGCCTGGCGATCGGCGTGCTGTCCGGCACCGGCACACGGGAATCGCTGTCGCAGATCGCCGACGTCATCCTCGATTCAGTTGCCGATCTGCCCGATTTTCTTGCGGCCCGAGTCAGCGAGACGGTCTAGACTCGCAGCTAAACTGTCCGAACGAGAACACGCCACTCGGTTTCATCGCCGCATTCCTGCCTTCGCCGACATCCGGCACCTCGTATTCGGCCAGCAGGCGAAGCCGCGAGCGGGGCAGATAGGCGCGGCCCGGATCGCCGACCAGCACCTCGATGCCGGCAGGGAGGCAGCGGTCGAGGAAGGGAACGACCCGGCCGGCAAGATCATGGGCGTAAAACAGGTCGCCGACCACCACGACATCCACCGGTGGCGGCGGACCGCTGGTTATGTCCCCGCCGATCGTCGCAATCACAACGCCGTTCGCCATCGCATTGAGGCCGATCGCGGCAACGCCGTTGCGGTCGATCTCGGCCGCGATCACCGCGCTTGCGCCGGCTTTTGCCGCTGCGATGCCGACGAGGCCCGAGCCGGCGCCGAGGTCGAGCACGCGACGGCCGGTCACGGTCTCCGGCCGGTCGAATATATAGCGGGCGAGCACCGCGCCGCCGGCCCAGACGTAGGCCCAATACGGTGGCTCCGGTTCAGGTCCGTCTTCTTCGGTAGCGTGTTGGTTCCACTCGACAAGCCGCCTGAGCCCGCTTCCTGGATGGGCGGTGTAAAGCCGAATTTCGGGAATCGCAGGTACTGCCGCGACCCGCATGTTCGCCCGGATGAACTCTACCGGATCTGGGCGCGAACCTATGCCCACCGCGTTGGCGCCGGTGATGCAATCGCTCAAGCTGCGCCTAGCCCCGCAACGCCCGTCGCAGGATCTTGCCGACCGGTGTCTTGGGCAGCTCGGTGCGGAACTCGATATGCCTGGGGCGTTTGTAGCCGGTCAGGTTCTCTTTGCAATAAGCCGCCAGCGCTTCGGCGGTCAGCCCCGGGTCCTTCTTGACGACGAACAACTTCGGCACTTCACCCGAATGCTCGTCCGGCACGCCGATCGCCGCCACTTCGAGTACGCCCGGATGCTGCGCCACCACTTCCTCGAGTTCGTTCGGATAGACGTTGAAGCCGGAAACCAGGATCATGTCCTTCTTGCGGTCGACGATCTTGGTATAGCCAAGCTCGTCCATGAAGCCCATGTCGCCTGACTTGAAGAAGCCGTCCTCAGTCATCACCTTGGCGGTCTCGTCCGGCCGGTTCCAGTAGCCGGCCATCACTTGCGGTCCGCGGATGCAGATTTCGCCGACTTCGCCGAGCGGCAAATTGTTGCCGTCGTCGTCGCGGATGGCGATCTCGGTCGAGGGCAGCGGCAGGCCGATCGTGCCGGTGTAAACGCCGTCGCTGAATTTGTTGATGGTTGTCCCCGGTGAGGTTTCGGTAAGCCCGTAGGCCTCGCTGATCGGGCAGCCGGTCAGCGCCTTCCAGCGTTCGGCGATGGCCCTCTGCACCGGCATGCCGCCACCCAGCGTCAGGATCAGCGGCTTGAAATCGAGCTTGCGAAAATCCTCATTGTTGAGCAGCGCATTGAACAGCGTGTTGAGGCCCGGAAAGATGTGGATCGGGTATTTCTGCAGCTCTTTGACGAAGCCGGGAATGTCGCGCGGATTGGGGATGAGGACATTCTGTGCGCCTTGCTGCATGCCTACCAGCACGTTCGCCGTCAGCGCAAAAATGTGATAGAGCGGCAGCGCGCAGAGGAAGTTCAGATGCGCCGGCTTAGGCTTGACGGTAAAGGCGTCTTCAGCCCACAGCGCGTTCTGCGCGACGTTCGCCAAAATGTTGCTGTGCAAAAGCATCGCGCCCTTGGAGATGCCGGTCGTGCCGCCTGTGTATTGCAGGAAGGCGATGTCGTCGGCCGCGACCTTTGCGGGCCTGAAGGCCATGCCGGCGCCTGCCTTCAGCGCGGCGCTGAATTTGACATGGCCGGGCAGCGACCATGCCGGCACCATCTTCTTGACGCGGCGTACAACGAAGTTGACGATTGGTCCCTTGATCCCACCGAGCATGTCGCCCATCGAGGCGACCACGATATGCTTGACCGCGGTCCTGGCGATCACCGCCTGCAGGGTGCAAGCGAAATTTTCGAGGATGACAATGGCTTGAGCGCCGGAATCCTTGAGCTGGTGCTCCAGCTCGCGCGGCGTGTAGAGCGGATTGATGTTGACCACGACATAGCCGGCGCGAAGCACTGCCATGATCGCCACCGGATATTGCAGCACATTCGGCATCATCAGTGCGACGCGCGCGCCCTTCTGCAGCCCCGTTGATTGCAGATAGGCGCCGAAGGCGGCCGACTGTCGCTCGAGGTCGGCATAGGTGATCGATTTGCCCATGCAGACGAAGGCCGGCCGATTCGCAAACTGCTTGCACACGGTGACGAGAAAGTCGCCGATCGAGCTGGAGGGCAGAGCGCCGATCTCGGCCGGCACGATCTTTGGATAACTCTTAAGCCACGGTTTTTCCGGCAGGCCGGCGGCCAGCGACATGATCGCCTTTGGTAATCTCTTGGCCGGACCTGCCGACGGTCGGGGCGCTGTCGGCACTGCCTTCGCCGCCGGCTTGGCGGCAGACTTTGCAGCAGGCGCCATCTTGCGGGTTGCCGGTTTAGCAGCCGTTCCAGCCGTGGTCTTCGCCGCCGGCTTCGCGCTTGCCTTCGCGGTAGCCGCCGGCTTGGCGTCGGCCGCTTTTGACTTGACTGCTTTCGATGTTGCCTCGGCCTTTGCTTTCGCCGCGCTGGTTGTCTTTGCCGGTTTTGCCACCTGTCGCTCCCTCACTCGTTCTTATTGTTTCGGCATGCTTGCGCGCCACCACCGCCCTGATCAACAAAGATATCCCAACGCTTGCCGCAATGCCCGAAACCCGGGAAAATCCGGCACGCTGCCCATCTATCTATGTATTGCCACAAGCGGCGGCCGTGCAAGCCTTCGCCACCAGGAGTGCGGTAAGACTTGCCGTCAAACCTCTCGGCCGCGACCGGTTTTCGGACGCGGGTCTCTTGAACCGAAAGGCTCGATTCCCACAATTGGCGGCATCGCCGATCAACAAAAAATTGAAGTCGCTAATAATGTCGTGATCTGCGGATTCGGCTCGTTTTTTCCACAATTTGCCGCGTGCCGGAATTTTTTTCTGCTTCCCGTGGGTTAGGCAAACAAGCAGTTCCAAAGCTAGAAAAACGGTGCTTATATGCGGCCTTCGCGAGCCTGATAGAGGGGCTTGGAAGAACATCAGGGAGTGCTCAATGAAAAAGAAACTGACTTTTGCAGCCGCGTTGCTGGCTGCAAGCGTCCTCGGCGGCATGGCCAACGCAAAACAACTGGTCTATTGCTCGGAGGCTTCGCCGGCCGGCTTCGACCCGTCGCCATGGAGCGGCGGCAACGACTTCGACGCCTCGTCGCGCACCATCTATTCGCGCCTGGTCGAGTTCGAGCATGGCAAGACCACCATCTCCCCCGGCCTGGCAGAGAGCTGGACGGTTTCCGACGACGGTCTCGAATACACCTTCAAGCTTCGCCCTGGTGTGAAATTCCAGACGACCGATTATTTCACGCCGACGCGCGACCTCAACGCCGACGACGTGATCTTTTCCTTCGAACGCCAGTGGAAGAAAGAAAGCCCGTGGTACAGCTATCTGGAAGGCACCGGCTGGGAATATTTCACCGGCATGGGCTTCCCCGATCTCCTGAAGGAAATCGTCAAGGTCGACGACCTGACGGTGAAATTCGTGCTGAACAAGCCTGAAGTCGCGTTCCTGCCGGACCTCGGCATGGATTTCGCCTCGATCGTTTCCAAGGAGTATGCCGACCAGCTCGACAAGGCCGGCACCAGGCAGCAGTTCACCCAGAAGCCGGTCGGCACCGGTCCGTTCCAGTTCGTCGACTACCAGGTCGACGCGGTCATCCGCTACGCGGCATGGGACGGCTACTATGGCGGCCGCCAGAAGATCGATGATCTGATCTTCGCCATCACGCCCGATCCCGCCGTGCGCGCGCAGAAGCTGAAGGCGGGCGAATGCGATATCATGTCGTACCCGGCGCCAGCCGACATTGCCGGACTGCAGGCCGACACGAACCTCAAGGTCGATGAGCAGGAAGGCCTGAATATCGGCTACATGGCCTATAACACAACGCAGCCGCCCTTCGATAAGGTCGAGGTCCGCAAGGCCCTCAACATGGCGGTGAACAAGAAGGCAATCATCGACGCGGTCTATCAGGGTGCCGGCACGCCGGCCATCAACCCGATCCCGCCGACCATGTGGTCCTATAACAAGGACATCAAGGACGATCCCTACGATCCGGAGGCGGCCAAGAAGATGCTGGCCGACGCCGGCGTCAAGGATCTGTCGATGAAGATCTGGGCTATGCCGGTCAGCCGCCCCTACAACCCGAACGCCCAGCGCGTCGCCGAGTTGATCCAGGCCGACTATGCCGCCGTCGGCGTCAAGGCGGAGATCGTCAGCTACGAATGGACCGAGTATCGCCAGCGCGGCAAAGCCAAGGATCGCGACGGCGCCTTCCAACTGGGCTGGACCGGGGACAATGGCGATCCGGACAACTTCTTTTTCCTGCTCGGTTGCGATGCCATCGGCCAGTCCAATTATGCGATCTGGTGCAATCAGGAATTCGAAGCCCTGCTGAAAAAAGGCAAGGCAACGACGGACGTCGCCGAGCGCACCAAGATCTACGAGGAAGCTCAGGTGGTGTTCAAGCGTGAGGCTCCGTGGCTGACCATCGCCCATTCCAAGGTCTTCATGCCGATGAACAAGAAGGTGTCGGGCTTCGTTATGGACCCGCTCGGCATTCATCGGTTTGACGGCGTCGACGTCACCGAATAAGTCCTGAGAAATTGAACGGCGGCGCTGGACTTCCCGCGCCGCCGTTCTATGAAGCAAGATGCTCCGTTATCTCCTCCACAAGCTCGCTTTGATCATCCCGACCGTGTTCGGCATATCGCTGGCGGCGTTCGCTTTCGTCCGGCTTCTGCCCGGCGATCCCATCCTGGCCCTGGCCGGCGAGCGCGGCGTCAGCCCCGAACGCTACGCCCAGCTCATCGAGCAGTTTGGCTACAACCGGCCCTATGTCATCCAGTACCTGGAATATATCGGCAGGGTCCTCACCGGCGATTTCGGCATATCCATTGCCACCAAGCGGCCAGTGCTCGGCGAATTCCAGGCGCTGTTTCCGGCCACGCTGGAACTGGCGACGGTGGCGTTGATCATCGCCATCCTGCTTGGCATCCCTGCCGGCATTTTCGCTGCGGTCAAGCGGGGCTCCTGGTTCGACCAGGCGACGATGGGTGTCGCGCTGACCGGCTATTCGATGCCGATCTTCTGGTGGGGGCTGCTGCTCATTATCTTCTTCTCCGGCTATCTCGGCTGGACGCCGGTTTCCGGCCGCATCGGCCTGCAGTATTTCTTCAGGCCGACGACCGGGTTCATGCTCATCGACAGCTTGATCTCCGGCAGGAGCGGCGCTTTCAAATCCGCCGTCAGCCATCTGATCCTGCCATCGATCGTGCTGGCGACGATCCCGCTCGCCGTCATAGCGCGCCAGACGCGCTCGGCGATGCTCGAGGTGCTGGGCGAGGACTATGTCCGCACCGCGCGTGCCAAGGGCCTGGCGCCGCGCCGTGTCATCGGGCTGCATGCTTTTCGCAACGCGCTGATCCCAGTGGTCACCACCATTGGACTGCAGGTCGGCACGTTGATGGCAGGCGCCATTCTGACCGAAACCATTTTTTCCTGGCCAGGCATCGGCAAATGGATGATCGACGCCATCGGCAAGCGCGACTATGTCGTCGTGCAGAGCGGATTGCTGATCATCGCGCTGATCGTCATGGCGGTGAACCTGATCGTCGACGTGCTCTACGCCGTCATCAATCCGCGCATCCGGGTGCAGTGAGATGACCGACGAATCCGCCGCCGAAGCCACCGCTGCCTCCATCCCGACAGGCGGCAGGCAAAGGGCGTTTGCCGAGTTCTGGCATTACTTCTCGATGAACACCGGGGCCGTCATCGGTCTTGTCGTGTTTTCGGCGCTCGTGCTGGTGGCGATCTTTGCGCCGTTCGTCGCCCCGCATTCGCCCGACGAGCAGTTTCGCGATGCACTGCTGGCGCCTCCTGCCTGGCAGGAAGGCGGCAAATCGATGTTCCTGCTCGGCACCGATGCGGTCGGCCGCGACATGCTTTCGCGGTTGATCTTCGGGGCACGTTTTTCGCTCTTCATCGGCCTGGTGGTCGTCGTCTTCTCACTCACCAGCGGCATCGTGCTTGGCGTGCTCGCCGGCTATTTCCGCGGCTGGGTCGACACGCTGATCATGCGCATCATGGATATCATCCTGGCCTTCCCGTCGCTGCTTCTGGCGCTGGTGCTGGTGGCGATCCTCGGCCCGGGCCTGTTCAATGCCATGTTGGCGATCGCACTGGTGCTGCAGCCGCATTTCGCACGTCTCACCCGCGCCGCCGTGATGGCCGAAAAGAACCGCGAATATGTGATCTCCGCCAAGGTGGCCGGCGCCGGTCATCTTCGCTTGATGGTGAGGACGATCTTGCCGAACTGCCTGGCACCGCTGATCGTGCAGGCCACGCTGTCCTTCTCCAACGCTATTCTCGAGGCTGCGGCGCTCGGCTTCCTCGGTGTCGGTGCGCAGCCGCCGACACCAGAATGGGGCACGATGCTCGCTTCGGCGCGCGAATTCATCCTGCGCGCGCCTTGGGTGGTGACCTTCCCCGGCCTTGCCATCCTGATCACTGTGCTTGCAATCAATCTGATCGGCGACGGCCTGCGCGATGCCTTCGACCCCAAGCTGAAGAGATCATGATCCAATGCCTCTTCTCGAGATCAAGAACCTGACCGTTTCCTTCGACACCGCCGCCGGACCATTCATGGCGGTACAAGGCATCGACCTGTCGGTCGAACCGCGCGAGGTGCTGGCGATCGTCGGCGAATCCGGTTCCGGAAAATCGGTGGCGATGCTGGCGGTGATGGGGCTCTTGCCCAACACGGCGACGGTGAGGGCCGACCGCATGGCCTTCGACGGCATCGACCTGCTAGAGCTCGGCCCATCCGAGCGGCGCAAGATCGTCGGCAAGGACATTTCGATGATCTTCCAGGAACCGGTCGCCAGCCTCAACCCATGCTTCACCGTCGGCTTCCAGATCGAGGAGGTGCTGCGTTTTCATATGGGCATGGACCGCGCTCAGCGCCGGGCGCGCGCCATTGAACTAATGAAGCTCGTCGGCATCGCCGACCCCGAGGAACGGCTGGGCTCCTTCCCGCATCAGATGTCGGGCGGCCAGTGCCAGCGCGTCATGATCGCCATCGCCATCGCCTGCAATCCGAAGCTTTTGATAGCCGACGAGCCAACCACGGCACTCGACGTCACCATTCAGAAGCAGATCCTCGATCTACTAGTCGGCCTGCAGGCCAAATACGGCATGGGCCTGATCATGATCACCCACAATATGGGGGTCGTTGCCGAGACCGCCGACCGTGTCATCGTCCAGTACAAGGGCCGGAAGATGGAAGAGGCCGACGTGCTGTCGCTGTTCGAATCCCCCAAGAGCAATTACACCCGCGCGCTCCTGTCGGCGCTGCCGGAAAACGCCGTCGGCGACCGGTTGCCGACTGTTTCCGACATGCTGTTCGAGCCGGCCCCATCTGTAGTCGCAGCCCGATCCGCAGGAGGAACCGCCTCATGAGCGTGACGGTAGTCGAAGGCAAGAACATCGTTCGCGACTATCATGTCGGCGGCGGGCTTTTTCGCCCCTCCCGTACGGTTCATGCGGTCAAGGGTGTTTCGTTCAGCGTCGACAAGGGCAAGACGCTGGCCATCGTCGGCGAGAGCGGCTGCGGCAAGTCAACACTCGCCCGCATCATCACCCTGATCGACCCGGCGACCTCCGGCGAGCTTTTCATCGACGGCAAGAAGGTCGACATCGCGAGGGATGGTCTGTCGAAGGAAATGCGCCGCAAGGTGCAGATCGTCTTCCAGAACCCCTATGGTTCGCTCAATCCACGCCAGAAGATCGGCGACGTGCTTGGCGAGCCGCTACTCATCAACACCGACAGCACGGCCGACGAACGGCGCGATCTCGCCATGAAGATGCTGAAGAAGGTCGGTCTTGGCCCCGAGCACTATAATCGCTACCCGCATATGTTTTCGGGCGGCCAGCGCCAGCGGATCGCCATTGCCCGCGCGCTGATGCTCAACCCCAGCCTTCTGGTGCTGGACGAGCCCGTCTCGGCACTTGATCTTTCGGTGCAGGCGCAGGTGCTGAACCTGCTCGCCGACCTGCAGGATGAGTTTCAGCTGACCTATGTTTTCATCAGCCACGACCTGTCGGTGGTACGCTATATCGCCGACGACGTGATGGTGATGTATTTCGGCGAGGCGGTCGAATACGGCTCGCGCGACGAGGTCTTCGCCGACCCCAAGCACAGCTACACCAGGACGCTGTTCGCGGCGACGCCGCGTGCCGACGTCGCCAGCATCAAGGCAAGGTTGGCGAAAAAGAAGGCCGCCTGATCCGGCGAGGTTTGCCGGCCGGCTACGGCTTCTCGATCCCCGGAATGCTGGAGATCTGCTCGACGAGAAAGTCGACCAGCAGCCGCACCCGGGCAATGCCGGCGCCTTCCGGGACGATCAGCATGCTCAGCGGGACGGGGGGCGGAAAACAGCCCGGCAGGACCACTTCCAGCCGGCCGGCCGTCAGGAGATCGTCGACAAGCCAATGGTGGGCGGGTGCGATGCCGCGTCCGGCGACAAGGGCTTCGCGCGCGGCAAGCCCATGGTCGACTCGAAATCGACCGCCAAAGGGCACCGCAAAGGTCTCGCCGCCCGGCCCCTGCAGGGCGAGTGTGTCGCTTCCCGCGATGTTCGACATCCGGATGCCTTCATGGCCAGGCAGACCCTGCGGGACAGCCGGTCTGCCCCGCGCCGCCAGATATGCCGGCGCCGCCACCAGCAGACGCCGGGATTGTCCGAGCGCCCGCAGTTTCATCGAGCTGTCGGTGAGCGGACCTAGGCGAAGCGCAATATCGACGCCCTCCCGCACAAGGTCGATGCGCTCGTCGGTGAGGCTAAGATCGATGCCGATATCGGGATAGCGGTCCTGAAAGGCGAAGATCAGCCGGCTGACGTGCAAGACCCCGAGCGCCGCCGTGCAGGATATTCGGATCGTGCCGGCCGACGCGCCGCGCGTGCCCCGGGCCTCATCACCGGCCTGCTCAACGAGGCGCAGGATCTGGACGCTGTCGGCATAGTAACGGCTGCCTTCATCGGTCATCGTCACACGCCGGGTGGTCCTGCTGAGCAAGGGCACGCCGACGGCCTCCTCGAGTTCTCGCAAATGCCGTGTGACCGTCGACTGCCCAACTCCGAGCTCGCGCGCCACCGCCGAGAGGCTGCCGCGCTCGGCGACGCGAACGAAGGTGCGCATGCGCTCGAGAGTGACGTCCGATCTATCCATTATTCGGCATAATCTTATACATTTCATACATATAGTGGATCAGCCCGCGGCTGGCTACCTTTGGTGTCTATCGTCCTTCTTCGGAGTAGACCCATGAAAGTCCTGCTTGTTTTTGCTCATCCTGAGCCGCGTTCGCTCAACGGCGCGCTGCGTGACGTCGCCATCAGGGAACTCCAGGCCCAGGGCCACGAGGTGCGGGTGTCCGACCTCTATGCCGATGGCTGGAAATCCGAGGTGGACCGTGCCGACTTTCCGTCGTGGCCGCCGGAAGCACGTTTCCTGCCGGCCGGCGCCTCCAAAAAAGCTTTTGCGAGCGGCACTCTGACCGATGACGTCAAGGCGGAGATCGACAAGCTGTTATGGGCCGATACCCTGATCCTCCAGTTCCCGCTGTGGTGGTACGCCATGCCGGCGATCCTCAAGGGCTGGGTCGACCGGGTGTACGCCTACGGCTTCGCCTATGGCGTCGGCGAGCACAGCGACAAGCGGTGGGGCGACCGCTTTGGTGAGGGAACGCTCGCCGGCAAGCGCGCAATGCTGATCGTGACCACCGGCGGCTGGGAGGAGCATTATTCCGCCCGCGGCGTCAACGGCCCGATCGACGATCTGCTGTTCCCGATCAATCACGGGATTCTCTACTATCCGGGCTACGACGTGCTTCCGCCGTTCGTGGTCTACAGGGTGGACCGTTTCGGGGAGGCCGATTTCGAGCCTGTCGCGGAGCGACTGCGCGAGAGGATGCGGACGCTCGAGACAATCCGGCCCATTCCTTATCGGCAGCAGAATGGCGGCGATTACTTGATCCCAAGCATGCAATTGCGCCCTGGCCTGGAGAACCCGGGTGCAACCGCTTTTGCGCTCCACCAGAACGGCGCAAGCGCAGCCGGACAGCCCGATCAGGGCAGCCGGGCGATGACAGTACGCAGCGCCTCGCCGAAACGCCGAACTTCCTCAATCGTATTGTAATGCACCAGGGAGGCGCGGACGGCGCCGCTGTCCATGCTGAGGTTGAGCCGCTTCATCAGGCGCGGCGCATACATATGGCCGTCGCGAATGCCGATCTGCATCTCGGCCATTTCCTCGACGATCCTCTGCGGCGACAGCGTGCCGATGTTGAAACAGAAAGTCGGCACGCGCTCGCTGAGGCGTGCTTCGTCGGCGACACCATAGATCGTAGCGCCGCAATCTTTGAGCACCGCCAGCATTTCGCGCGCCAGCACCTGCTCGTAGTCGCGGATGGCATTCATGCCGGCAACGATGTTGTCGCGTCGCGACCGGTTATTGGCTGGAGCAAAATTGCGGCCGATCGATTCGAGGTAGCGCACCGCGGCATCCATGCCGGAGACGTTCTCGTAGATGAAGGTACCGGCCTCGATCTTGTAAGGCGGCTCGTCGGGGATGAAATCCTCGCGGAAGGTCGGCAAGCGCTTCAGTGTTTCGAAGCGGCCCCACAGGAAGCCCATATGAGGCGAGAAATTCTTGTAGCCGGAGCAGACCAGATAATCGCAATCCCAGGCCTGCACATCGATCAACCCATGCGGGCCGTAATGCACGCAGTCTAGGAACACTTCGGCGCCTGCCGCATGCGCAATCCCAGCCACGGAAGCAACGTCGACAATCGAGCCGATCGAATGCGCCGTCACCGTGCAGGCGACGAGCCGGGTGCGCTCTGAGACCAGCGGGCGCAAATCGTCGACATGCAGATTGCCGTCCTCGCGCATCCGCCACCATTTGAACTTGGCGCCAGCGGGCGCCAGCGCCAGCCACGTCGCGATATTAGCGTCGTGATCCATGTCGGTGATGACGATCTCGTCACGCTCCCCGTTTGGGCGCTCGGAAAGCATCTGGCCGATGGCGAGGCTGACCAGGCGGATGAACGAAGTGGCGTTCATGCCGAAGCAGATCTCCGCCGGGTTGGTAGCGTTGATCAGCAAGGCCACGCTTTCGCGCGCGCCGGCCACTGCTTGATCGACGGTGACGCTGCGGCCATAGCGGCCGCCGCGCTGCACATTATGCGCGACCAAATGGTTGGTGACCGCATCGAGCACGCTTTGCGGGATCTGCGCGCCGGCGGCATTGTCCATGAAGACGAAGTCTCCGGCTTGCTGCAAGGCGGGAAACATGGCGCGGATCGTCTCGACCGGGAAAGCTGCGGCATCGCCGGTTTTCGAAATCTGATGCTGGTTCAAGCTCGTCTCCTGCGAAGTGCCTAACGGAAGTTGATATTCGGGGAATTGGCGGACGGAAATCGTTGGCGACCTCAGCGGGTCTTTTCGGTCTGGAAGCGGCGTTCCAGGAGGCTGACGAGTCGGACCATCGGCCAGAGAAAGATCAGATAGACCAGCGCCGCGCCGATCAGCGGTGAGGGATTGGCATAGAGCGATTGTGCGTTGGTCGCTTCCTTCAGCAGTTCGGGCAGCGCCACGGTGGAAGCGAGCGAAGTATCCTTGAACATCGAAACGCAATTGCTGGTCATTGGCGGAATGACCACGCGGATCGCCTGCGGCAGTACCACCTTGCGCAAGGTCAGCAAGAACGGCAGGCCGAGCGCCTGCGCCGCCTCGAACTGGCCGTGCGGAATGCTTTCTATGCCCGAGCGGAACACCTCGGCCGAATAGGCCGCCATGATGATGGCGAACGCCATCACCGCGGACGTCCACGATGACAGGCGAATGCCGAGGAACGGCAGCGCATAGTAGATCAGGATCAGCACCACCAGCACCGGCATCGCCCGGAAAATGTCGATGTAGCCGACAGCCAGCAGCCGAAGCGGCTTTGGCGCATAGAGCCGCACCAGGCTGATCGCGAGGCCGACGGGAATACCGATGCCGATGCTCATGATTCCGAGCAGCAGCGTGTTCAGGAAACCGCGCAGCAGCGCCGGCAGGCTGGAGACCATGACGTCGGCGTTGAAGAAGGTGTCCAGCAGCGACATCGCAGCATTTCCGAAACGTTTGGCGTCCCGCGACGCTCGAGCCCCAGCTCGAAATCCCGAAATCGTGCCGGTACGAAAGCCGGCACGAAATTTAAGCGCGAACTGCCGCTCAGGCCTTCGGCACAGGCATTTCCTTGACGGTCGAGGAATCGGCCGGTGCGTCGCTGCCGAACCACTTCTTGTGGATCGCGGCCAGCGTGCCGTCCTTCTTCATCGCGGTCAGCGCGTCGTTCAGCTTGCCGAGCAGCGGGTGGTCCTTGGTCATCATCAGGCCGTACTGCTCGCCGGTCTTGATGCGCTCTTTTACGGCGAGATCCTTCATCCTGGTGAAAGAATATTCCAGGCCCGGAATATCGCTGACCGCCGCATCGACGCGGCCGGAGCTGAGATCGAGCAGCAAATTCTGCTGCGTGTCGTAGCCTTTGACGTCACTGAACCCGTCCGCCTCCTGGTGGGCCTTCACCCAGGCTTCGCCGGTCGAGCCGGACAGCACGCCGATGATCTTGCCCTTGAGGTCGGCCTCGGCTTTGATTGGGCTGTCGGCCTTCGCGGCGATGCCCATGTCGGAATCATAGTAGGGCTGCGTGAACGACTGAGACTTCAGCCGCTCCGGCGTGATGGTGATCGACGAGATGGCGACGTCGATGCGCTTCGAGGTGGTGGCGGCGAACAGCGCTTGGAAACCGAGGTCGGCGATGTCGGTGGTCATGCCGATACGCTTTGCCGCCTCATTGACGATGTCGACTTCGAAACCCTCGAACGTGCCGCTCTCGTTCTTGTATTCAAAAGGCGGATTGGTCGGATAGGCGCCGACATTCAGCGCGCCTTCGGCGTAGGCCGGGCCGCCGGCGATGCCGATCGCGGCAGCAACAAGAAGCAGGTTGCGACGGGTGAAGTTCATTTTCGTTCCCTCTGGTTGTGATCGGGCGGGTTTGGCCCCGCACGGTTTTGATGCGCCAAGTGACGGGACTGCCGGAAAGCCCTCCCGGCACGGCAGTCGTAAGACATCGGATGCTATCCAAAGTACCGCGCTTTTCAAGGCGAAAGTTTAAGCTTAAAAAATTGCCACGTGTTGCCGTCACTCCGGAATTACCGCCGTGGCCTGGATCTCAACCTTGGCGCGATCCTCGACCAGCGCCATCACCTGCATGGCGGCCATCGCCGGAAAATGCCGGCCGATCACCTCGCGATAGACCTCGCCGATCCCCTTGAGATTGGCCAGATATTCCGCCTTGTCCGTAAAGTACCAGGTCATCGAGGTGATATGCTGCGGCTTGGCGCCGGCCTCGGCGAGCACGGCGACAATATTGGCCAGCGTTTGCCGCACCTGACCGACAAGATCATCGGTCTCGAAGCAGCCCTGTCCGTTCCAGCCGACCTGCCCGCCGACGAAGACAAGCTGCCCGCGCGCGGCGACGCCGTTGGCGTAGCCGACGGGTTTCGCCCAGCCTTCCGGCTGCAGGATGGTGTGCATGTCAAAACCTCCCAATGCTCAAATCCGGTCGCTCAAACTCAAGGACAATCAATTTTTACGCAAATCCTGTCTCAGGCCGCTCCCATCACTTGCCGTGCAATCACCACTTTCTGCACGTCGGACGCCCCCTCGTAGATGCGCAGTGCCCGAATCTCGCGATACAGTCTTTCGACGATATGCCCCTTGCGGACGCCGTCGCCGCCATGCAGCTGGACAGCCTTGTCGATCACCTCTTGCGCTTTGTCGGTAGCGAACAGCTTGGCCATGGCGGCTTCGCGGGTAACCCGCGCCGCGCCCATGTCCTTGGTCCAGGCGGCGCGGTAGACCAGTAAGGCGGCGGCATCGACATCCAGCGCCATGTCGGCGATATGGCCCTGCACCATCTGCAGCTCGGCCATCGGTGCACCGAACAGCTTGCGCTCGGCCACTCTTGTGATGCCTTCGTCCAGCGCGCGCCGGGCAAGGCCGAGCGCCGCTGCGCCGACAGTCGAACGGAATACGTCGAGCACCGACATGGCGATGCGAAAACCGTCACCGGGTTTGCCGATCAGCGCCGAGGCTGGGACGCGTGCATTGTCGAAAGATAGCCGGGCGAGCGGGTGCGGCGCGATCACCTCCAGCCGCTCGGCGATGGTCAGCCCCTCGGCCTCGGAAGGCACGACGAAGGCGGAAAGCCCCTTGGCGCCGGGCGCCTCGCCGGTACGGGCAAAGACAACATAAAAGTCAGCGATACCGCCGTTGGAGATCCAGGTCTTTTCGCCGGATAGGTGATAGCTGTCGCCGTCTCGCGCGGCGGTCATTTCCATATTGGCAACGTCCGAGCCCGAACGCGGCTCCGAAAGCGCGAAAGCCGAAATCGCCTTGCCGGCCCGTGTCTTTGCCAGCCAGTGCTGCTGGTCTGGCGTGCCGAACAGGCTGAGCGCGCCGGTGCCGAGCCCTTGCATGGCGAAGGCGAAATCGGCGAGCCCATCATGCCGGGCCAGCGTCTCGCGCGTGAGGCAGAGCGTGCGCACGTCGAGCGGCGAGGGGTTTTCGATGTCGAGCGCCGTCGGCTTCAGCCAGCCGTCCCGGCCGAGCTTGGCCACCAGCTCGCGGCAAGCGGCGTCGACATCGTCATGCGCGACCGGCAGGTTTTTCCCGCACCAGGCATCCAGCTCTTCGGCGAGTGCGCGGTGTCGGTCCTCGAAGAACGGCCAGTTGAGGAAGGACCGATCAGGCATTTCTGCCTCCGCTATGCTTCGGGCCTCGCGCTCTACAGCGCCCCCCTCTGTCCTGCCGGACATCTCCCCCACTTGGGGGCAGATTGGCAGCTCCGGCGTCCGCCCGCATCTTGCGGCGGTTGCGATTGGCTAAGGGGGGAACCAAAGTCGATCTCCCCCCTTGAGGGGGAGATGTCCGGCAGGACAGAGGGGGGCGCTGTCCCGCGAACCTGTCGGTCTTTATCGAAGAAAACATCCTCAATTCCCCTCGAACACCGGCTTTTCCTTGGCGACGAAAGCCTCGTACGCCCGTTCGAAATCGCGTGTCTGCATGCAGATCGCCTGCGCCTGCGCTTCCGATTCGATAGCCTGGTCAAGCCCCATCGACCATTCCTGATTCAGCTGCGTCTTGGTCATGCCATGGGCGAAGGTCGGGCCGGAAACGACGCGCGCGGCCATGTCGAGCGCGTCGGCCTCTAGCGTTGCGGCATCGACCAGCCGGTTGTAGAAGCCCCAGCGCTCGCCTTCCTCGGCGCTCATCGTGCGGCCCGTATAGAGCAGCTCGGCGGCGCGGCCCTGGCCAATGACGCGCGGCAGGATCGCGCAGGCGCCCATGTCGCAGCCGGCAAGGCCGACGCGGGTGAACAGGAAGGCCGTTTTGGCCTGTGGCGTGGCGATGCGGATATCGGACGCCATGGCGATGATTGCGCCGGCGCCGACGGCCACGCCGTCGACCGCAGCAATAATCGGCTTGCCGCAATTCAGCATCGCCTTGACGAAATCGCCGGTCATGCGGGTGAAGGCGAGCAGCGCCTTCATGTCCATCTTGACCAGTGGGCCGATGATCTCGTGGACATCGCCGCCCGAGCAGAAATTGCCGCCATTGGGAAGGAACACCACCGCATCGACATCGTCGGCATAGACGAGATCGCGAAAAGTGTCGCGCAATTCGGCATAGCTGTCGAAGGTCAGCGGGTTCTTGCGCTCCGGCCGATCGAGCCGGATTTTTGCGATCTTGCCTTCGACCTGCCAGAGGAAATGCTTCGGCTTGCGGCCAGACATCTTCGTCATTCCCGTCCCTCCCAATTGCTGCGGAAGGAGGTCAGCATGCCGGTCAGCCGGCGCGCCTCGTCCTCGCTCACATTGCCCAGCAACTCGCCGACCCATTTTTCATGCGCGGCGGCGATCACGGCGAAAGTCTTCGATCCCTCTTCCGTCAGCCGTACCATCGAAGTGCGGCGGTCGCCATTGCGTCGGGCCCGCATCACCAACCCTTCCGAGACCAGCCGGTCGATGATGCCGGTGACATTGCCGTTGGACACCAGCAGGAAGCGCGACAGGTCGCTCATCAGCATGCCTTCCGGCGCGCGGTAGAGCGCGGCCATCACGTCGAAGCGTGGCAGCGTCGTGTTGAACTCTTGCCGCAGGCGTTCGCGCAGCTCGGCCTCGATGGTGCGCGAGGCGCGCAGCAGGCGAATCCACAGCCGCAGGCGGTCCTTGCCGGGTCCGGACGGGGCGGGTAGGGGACCGGCTACCATGTCTCACCTCCGGAGATCGACATCGTCTGCCCGGTAATCGACCGGGCGGCGTCGCCACACAGATAAAGTACCGCGGCCGCAATTTCCTCCGGCTGGATGAAGCGGTCTTGCGGGTTGGTCGCGGCAAGGCTTGCCCGTGCCTGCTCGGACGAGCGGCCGGTCGCTTCGACGATGCGCTGGACGGCGCTCTCCAGCATCTCGGTTTCGACAAACCCTGGGCACACGGCATTCACTGTTATGCCGGACTTGGCGGTCTCGACGGCGAGTGCCCGCATCAGGCCGACGACGCCATGCTTGGCGGCAACGTAAGCTGAGACATAGGGATAGCCTTTCAATCCGGCGGTGGAAGCGACGAAGATGATACGGCCAGTCTTGCGCACTGCCATGCCGGCCAACGCCGGCTTCACCGTCAGGAACGCACCAGTCAAGTTGACGTCGAGCGTGCGCTGCCAGTCTGCCAGCGAGGTCCGTTGCGCCGGCGCGCTGCCGGACATGCCGGCATTGGCAACGACGATGTCGAACGCTCCGTGTGCCGCTTCCGCGGCCTCGTAGAGTGCCGTCATCGATGCCTCATCGGTGACGTCGGCGGCAACTGCGAAGATGCGCTTGTTCTCGGCGGCAACCTCGGCAAGCGGCTCCACGCGCCTGCCGCAGATGGTCACGTTAATGCCCGCGCCGGCAAGCGCCAGCGCGATCGCGTGGCCGACGCCGGAGCCGCCGCCGGTGACCAGCGCGTGACGTCCCGAAATCGTCGCCGTGGCACTCATACCTTCAACCCCGCTGCCGCTTCGCGCTCGGCCAGCCGGTAGAGCTGGTCGCGGCCGGGCAGATAGGGATCCGGCCATTTGACGCCGCGATCGCCAAGCGTGACGGCCGCGTGCAGTGTCCAGTACGGATCGGCAAGATGCGGCCTAGCCAGTGCGACGAGATCGGCGCGGCCCGCCATCAGGATCGAGTTGACGTGGTCCGGCTCATAGATATTGCCGACCGCCATCGTCGCCATGCCGACCTCGTTGCGGATGCGATCGGAAAACGGCGTCTGGAACATGCGGCCATAGACCGGTCTTGCCACGGCCGAAGTCTGGCCGGCCGATACGTCGCAGATGTCTACGCCGGCCTCATGCAGCAGCCGCGCGATCTCTACGGCGTCGGCCGGCGTCACGCCTTCGATGCCCAGCCAGTCATTGGCGGAGATGCGCATCGAGATCGGCTTCTCGGCCGGCCATGCGGCGCGCACCGCATGAAAGATTTCCAAGGGATAGCGCATGCGGTTTTCCAGCGAGCCGCCATAGGAGTCGGTGCGCCGGTTGGTCAAGGGCGTGATGAAGGAGGACAGGAGATAGCCGTGCGCGGCGTGGATTTCGAGCATGTCGAAGCCGCAGCGCGCCGCCATCTCGGCCGAAGCGACAAACTGGTCGCGCACTATATCCATGTCGGCGCGGTCCATCGCCTTCGGCACCTGGTTTTCCGGTGACCACGGCACGGAAGAGGCTGCCATGACCGGCCAATTGCCTGAGGGCAGCGGCACGTCGGTTCCCTGCCAGCCGAGCCTGGTCGACCCCTTGGCACCGGAATGGCCGATCTGGGCGCAGATCTTGGCCTCGGTCTCGGCATGGACGAACTCGACCAGCCGCTTCCAGGCGGCCTCATGCTCGGGCGCATAGAAACCGGGGCAGCCAGGCGTGATGCGGCCCTCCGCGCTGACGCAGGTCATCTCGATGTAGAGGAGACCGGCGCCGCCCTTGGCCCGTTCGGCGTAATGGGCGAAGTGCCAATCGGTCGGACAGCCGTCGACCGCTTTGTACTGCGCCATCGGCGAGACGACGACGCGGTTCTGCAGCGCCATGCCGCGCAGCCGGAACGGCGCGAACATCGGCGCGCGACGCAGACTGTTGCCGCCGGCACCGGCCTGGCGCTGGAACCATTCCTCGGCGCCGGCCAGCCATTCGGCATCGCGCAGCCGCAAATTCTCGTGACTGATGCGCTGCGAACGCGTCAGCAGCGAATAGTTGAACTGCACCGGATCGAGGCCGAGATAGCGCTCGACCTCCTCGAACCATTCGAGCGAATTGCGCGCCGCCGACTGCAGCTTCAGCACTTCGGTGCGGCGGGCGTCCTCATATTTGCGGAAGGCTGCCTCGAGGTCCGGTTCGGACTCGACATAGTCGGCCAGCGCCACCGCGCTTTCCAGCGCCAGCTTGGTACCAGAACCGATCGAGAAATGCGCGCTCGCCGCCGCGTCGCCCATCAGCGCCAGGTTCTTGTAGGACCAGCGTTCGCACAAGACGCGCGGGAAATTGATCCACGCCGAGCCGCGGATATGATTGGCATTGGTCATCAGCGCGTGGCCGCCGAGATGACGGGCAAAGATGCGCTCGCAGACGGCAATTGATTCCTGCTGCGACATCGCGCCGAAGCCGAAGCGCTGCCAGGTCTGCTCGCTGCATTCTACGATGAAGGTCGCGGTATCGCTGTCGAACTGGTAGGCATGCGCCCACACCCAGCCATGCTCGGTTTTCTCGAAGATGAACGTGAAGGCATCGTCGAATTTCTGGTGGGTGCCGAGCCAAACGAACTTGCATTTACGGATGTCGATATCGGGCTTGAACACGTCGACGAAGGTGCCCCGCGCTTTCGAGTTCAGCCCGTCGGCGGCGACAACGAGGTCGTGCGTCTCCATAAACGGCTTTGGATCGGCGATGTCGGATTCGAAGACCAGCTTGACGCCGAGCTCGCGCGCCCGCCGTTGCAGCAGGGTGAGCAGCCGCTTGCGGCCGATGCCGCAAAAGCCATGACCGGTCGAGACCGTTCGCACGCCGTCATGGATGACGGCGATGTCGTCCCAATAGGCGAAATGCTTGCGGATCCAGACGGCGCTGACCGGGTCGTTTTTGGTCAGGTTCTCCAGCGTTTCGGCCGACAGCACGACGCCCCAGCCGAACGTATCATCGGCACGGTTGCGCTCGAATACCGTGACCTCATGCGCGGCATCCCTGAGCTTCAGCGAGATTGCAAAGTAGAGCCCGGCTGGTCCGCCGCCGAGAACCGCAACTTTCATCGTGCGATCTCCTCTTCGCTTCTGTTTGTCGAGTTTACGCCTGAAGCAGATTAATTCAAGCTTGAAGTTTCAGGATTGAAACAATCCCCCTCAGAAACCAAGCTTGCCGGCAGTCGGCTTGCGCAAGACCAGGGACGCTCCGGGTTATTTTTCGGGGTTCTTCGGGCTCCACAGCACCGTCTCCGCATCTCTTTCATAGGCCATGCCATTGGGATAGCTGATCGCCTCCAACTGCAAGCCCCAGGGCGCTTGGAAGTAGAGGATGGTCTGGCCGGCGGCCGGGCCTTCGGTAACCGGCAGCGGCCCCATCGGCGGCGATGTCGTCGACATAGAAGGCGATGTGGAAGCCGCCTATGTCGCTGTTGCGAGGCGTCAGGTCCTTCTGGTCCGGCGCGGTGTATTTGAACAGCTCGATGTTCGACCCGTGTCCGCAGCGGACCAGGGTGATCTCCTCGATCACTGCCTTGGGATCGACGCCCAGCAGATCCTGCATGAACGTGCCCTTGTCGTCGGCGAACGGGCCGAACGACATCGCCTTCTTGCAGCCGACCACCTCGGTAAAAAACTCGACGGCCTGCTGCATGTCGGGGACGGTGACGCCGGTGTGGTCGTGGCCACGCATGCCGGGTATCGAATCAGCCGAGGCTGCTCCCATCGAGCCGGCCAGAGCGGCCGCAAGCATCGTCTTTCTGATTGCGTGTTTCATTCCAGTTCTCCTCCGTTTCGCGAGCTGACTTGTCGGCGCACGTCCGAGGCCCGCTCTTCGGTGTGCGAGTAGGAATGTGTTCATGCCGGCGCCTTTGCGGCGGGAAGCAGCCAGGCGTCATCGATCTCGGGCAGCGGAATGGCGGCGAGGAGGTCGCGCGTGTAAGCCTGCTGCGGCTTCTCGAACAAAGTATCCGTCGCACTGGCTTCGACGATCGCGCCTTCGCGCATGACGATCACTTGCCGGCAGAGCCGCCGGATCACCGACAGGTCATGGCTGATGAACGCAACGGTCAGGCCCATCTCGGCGGCGAGTTTTTCCAGCAGCGTCAGGATCTGTGCCTGCGTCGACACGTCGAGGCCTGAGACGATTTCGTCGGCCAGCACGAATTTCGGCGACAGCGCCCGCGCGCGGGCAATGCCGCCGCGCTGGCGCTGGCCGCCCGACAATTCATGACGATAGCGGCTGGCGAAGCCTTGAGGCAGGCCGACGCGCTGAAGCGCTTCAGCAACTCGGGCTTTCAGATTGTCGCCGAGGCCATTCTGTTTGAGTGGTGCGGCGATGATGCTGGCGATGGTGCGGCGTGGGTTAAGCGACGACATCGGGTCCTGGAAGATCATCTGCAGATCGCGGCGCACGGGCCGTAGCTCCGCCTCAGGCAGATGCGTGATGTCGCGGCCGTCGAAGCTGACGCTGCCGGCGCTGGGCTCCAGCAGACGCACCAGCGCGCGGCCGAGCGTCGATTTCCCCGACCCGGATTCGCCGACGATGCCGGTCACCGATCCCCTGGGCAGATCGAAGTCCAGGCCTTTCAGGATCTCGGCCAGCGGAGCGCGGCCAAACAACGGCTTGCGCGTCATGTCGGGTAAGGCAACCTTCAGCCCACGCACGGAAAACAGCGGCTCAGCCATGCGGGTGCCTCCAGGCCTGATCGGCGGCGGCGATCTCCGCGGCTAGCCCGGCCAGTACCGCCTCGTCCACGGGTTTCAGCGAAGCGAGGGGATCGGTGTAGCGCGGCGTCGCGGCCATCAGCGCCCGCGTATAGGGGTGCTGCGGGGCAGCGAAGAGAGCAGCCGTCTCGGCCTCCTCCACCACCTTGCCGGCGTAGAGCACTGAAACTTTCTGGCTTATCTTGGCAACGACGCCGAGATCGTGGGTAACGAACAGGATCGCCGTGCCATGCTCGCGCTGCAATTGCGCGATCAGCCGCAAGATCTGCTTCTGCACGGTCACGTCGAGCGCCGTGGTCGGCTCGTCGGCGACGATCAGCCTTGGTTCGGCTGCGAACGCCGCGGCGATCAGCACGCGCTGGCGCATGCCGCCGGACAGCTCGTGCGGATAGCATTTGAGGACACGCTCGGGGTCGCGGATCTGCACCTCGTCCAACAATTGGCGGATGCATGCATCGGCCTTCTCACCGCTCCAGCCGAGGATGCGCACCAGCCGGTCGGTCATCTGTGGGCCGATTCGCCGTGACGGATTGAGCGCGGTCAGCGGGTCCTGCGGGATCAGCGCGGTGCGCGCGCCGATCAGCGTGCGCCTTGCCTTTGGCGCCAACCGACCGAGGTCCTCGCCCTCGAGCAGCATGTCGCCTTCGACAATGCGCACGCTGGGTGGCAGCACGCCGAGCACCGCCTTGCCGATCATCGTCTTGCCGGCGCCGCTCTCGCCGACCAGCGCGCGGACCTCGCCGGGTTGAACGGAAAGCGATACCGAGCGCAACACGCGCAAGCCATTAGGCAGTACCGCGCTAAGGTCGCGTATGTCGAGGCAGGATTTCGCCAGCACGTTCATCGCAGCACCGGGTCGAAACGTGCCCTGAGACCTTCGCCGAACTGGCTGAACGACAGCACCGTGAGGATCAGGGTGACCAGCGGGAACACCAGCACCCACCAGGCCTGATGGATCGATAGGCGACCCTCTGCGATGATGCCGCCCCAGGTCGGGTCGTCGGTCGAGATCGATAGATTGACGAAGGACAGGATCGCCTCGACGATGACGGCAATGCCCATCTCCAGCGACAGCAGCGCGACGATCGACGGCACCACATTGGGCAGCACTTCGCGCAGCATGATGCCGATGCGGCCGTAGCCGGCGATGCGGGCGTTCTCGACATAGTCCATGCGCGACTGGCCCATCGTCTCGGCGCGGATCACCCGGCAGAAGCGCGTCCAGTCGATGACGGCAATGGCAATGATAACCGAGCTCAAGCCGGTGCCGAGCACAGCGACCAGAAGGATGGCAAACAGCACCGGCGGAAACGCCATCCAGACATCGACGATACGCGAGATGATGCGGTCGGCCCAGCCGCCGAAATAGCCGGCGATCAGCCCCAGCGTCGAGCCGACCAGGCAGGCGGCAAGGGCTGCCGCGAAGGCGACGATGAAGGCGATGCGGGCACCGAAGATCAGCCGTGACAGAAGATCGCGGCCGAGGCTGTCGGTGCCGAGCCAGTAGCCGGGCTCAGCACCGCTCAGCCAGAACGGCGGCAGCCGCTCCAGCATCAAATCCTGCGCCAGTGGGTCCTGCGGCGCGACCAACGGCGCAAAAATCGCGGCCAGCAGCCCAATCAGCAGCCAGCCGCCGGCCAGCCACAGGCGTGCCCGCGAGCCATGTCTTGAAATGCGGGCCTCATCCATGGCGCAGCCTCGGATTAAGCAGCGCATACATCATGTCCACGCTGAGGTTGATCAGCACGAACAACAGCGCGAACACCAGCACGATGCCCTGGATCAGCGGCAGGTCGCGGTTGATGACGGCATCGATCGCCATGTTGCCGAGACCCTCATAGGAAAATAGCCGCTCGACGATGACCGTGCCGCCGATCAGGAAGGTGAACTGCACGCCGACCAGAGTGAGCGTCGGCAGGGCGGCGTTCTTCAACGCCTCGCGCAGGATGACCTGCGTTTCCGAAAAGCCCTTTACCCGCGCCAGCACGACATAGTCGAGGTCGAGCACTTCCTTCAGCGATTGTTTCAGCAGCTGCGAGATGATCGCGGCGAGTGGCAGCGCCAGAGCCACGGCCGGCATCAGCATATGCGCCAGCAGATCCTTGGTCAGGTCGAAGCGCAGCCGCACGATGCTCTCGAACAGATAGAACTGCGTGACGAAGGGCAGATCGAGTTGCGGCGACACCCGGCCGGAAATGTCGAAAACCGGCACCAGCACGCCGAACAAAAGGATCAGCACCAAACCCCACAGGAAATCGGGAATCGAGAGCGCCGCACCGCTGGCGATGTCGATGCCAGCCTCGACTGCGGTGCCGCGTTCGCGCGCGCCGAGGATCGCCGTCGTGCCGCCGATCGCCAGCGCCATCAAGAGCGCGATGATCGCGAGTTCCAGCGTCGCCGGCAGGCGGTTGAAGACCAGGCCCAGAACATCCTGCCGGAGCGAAATCGAAGTGCCGAAATCGCCCCTGACGACACCTGCCAGCCAGATGAAAAATTGCTGGACGATGGTCTTGTCCAGCCCGTAAAGCGCGCGCAGACGCGCGATGTCGGCATCGGTTGCACCGGGCGGCAGCATCATCGCGATCGGATCGCCTGGCGCGACACGGATGACGACGAAGACGACGACGGCCACGCCGAAGAGCGTGATCGCCATCGTCAGAAGACGGATCAGGAATCTTTGCAGCAGCATGGTCGCCCGTGACAGAAAATGCGCGCCGTCGTTCCGGACGGCGCGCGGCAAGCCGAAGACTGTCTCAGGCCGGGCTCATCAGCGCCGGCAACAGCGCGCCCGACACATGCTGCACGACATTGACGCCCTTGGCATGCACGATCGGCTGCGCATACTGGATCAGCGGCAGTACATAGGCCTGCTCGGCAATGTACTTGTCGACGGCCTTCCAGCCGGCAATGCGCTTGGCCTCGTCCTTCTCGCCCCACAGCGGGTTGATCATGTCGATCAGATCCTGGCTGTCCCACACCGAATGCGGGCTCGGGCCATACATGGCAAAGCCGGTCGAGGTGGTCGGGTCGCCGATGGCGTTGCCCCAATTGTAGAAGGCGGCCGGCGCCAGCTTGTCGGCGGCGCGCAACTCATAGTGCTTGGCGATCTCGTAGACCTCGATCGTCGCCTCGATGCCGACCTTGCGCCACATGCCGACGATCGCCTGGATCATCTCGTAGTCCTTGGGCTTGAAGCCCTTGGTCGTCTGTATCGTGAACTTGACCGGCTTTTCCGGCGAATAGCCGGAGGCGGCCAGCAATTCCTTGGCCTTTTCCGGGTTATGTTCGGCCTTGATCGACGCATCGTAGGCGGCGTATTCCGGCGTCTCCAGCGTATCGATGGGCTGGCCGTAACCGCGCAGCAGCCGGTCGACCAAAAGCCTTTTGTCGACGGCCATCACCGCTGCCTGGCGCACGTTCTTGTCCAGCATCACGTCGATGTCGTTGAAGAAGATCATGCCGATGTCGGAAACATTCTTGCATGAGCCGGCAAGTCCGTCCTTGCCGATCAGGCGGTCATATTCCTCATAGGGGAGTTCGAGAGTCACCTGCGAGGAACCGGACTCGATCTCGGCGACGCGGCTCGCCGCATCGGTGACGAACTTGATGGTTACGTTTTCGAAGGCCGGCTTGCCGCCCCAGTAGTTCGGGTTGGCCTTGAGCCGCAGGAAGGCATTGCGCTCGAATTTGTCGACCATATAGGGCCCGGTGCCGATCGGGGCTTTCTCAAAACCCTCGGCGCCGACCTTTTCGTAATAGGCCTTCGGCATGATGTAGCCGGTGAGGAACGACATCCATTTGAAATACACCGGGTCGAATTGCACGACGTCGCCGGTGATCTTGTTGCCGTCGATCTTGAAGTTGTTGACGTTCTTCCAGACGAACTGGATCGGGTTGCCGGTCTTTTCATCGCCCGCCCGCTGCAGCGACCAGACCACGTCTTCGGCCGTGAATGGCGAACCGTCATGCCAGGTGACGCCCTCGCGCACCGTCATCATGATCTTACTGCGATCCTCGTTCCAGCCCCATTCAGTGAGCAGGCCGGGCGCGAAAGAAAGGTCCGGCTTCTGCGGGATGAACTGGTCGAACACCGATTGGTAGAGACCCTGGATGGTCGGGTTGACCGCCGAAGGCCCGGTGGTCGGGTCCCAGGACGGTAGGTTGACGTTGTAGGCGATAGTCAATTCGCCGGCAGCCTTGGCGATTTGCGGCAGGCCGAGCGCCGTGGCGCCAAGTGCGGCCGCGCCGTATCCGAGCAATTCTCGTCTGTTGATTGTCATGGTCGTTCCCCTGTTGCTTTTATGCGCGGTGTCGTTGTCAATCGGTGGGTTCAGGCTCCTTGGGCAACCGCGCCTTGTCCTCCTTCACCCTGGATGAAAAATGGAGCCTACCTCCCGCCAAGTTGTTGTGCGAGCATGAAGCCCGACGCCGCCCCGGTGCCGGCGCCCGGCCATGTTGCCGCCCCGGTCAGGTGCAGATTGCCGATCGGCGTGTTCCAGCCGGCGTAACCGCGCGCCGGCCGGAACAGGAAATTCTGCACCAGATGATGGCTGCCGCAGACCTGGTCGCCGCCGACCAGGTTGGGATTCTCGCGTTCGAGGTCGATGGGCGAGAACACGGCGCGGCCGAGGATCTTCCGGCGAAGGCCGGGCGCATAGCGCTCGATAATGTCCAGGACGCGCTCGGCGTAGTGCTCCCTAGCCTCGTCCCAGTGGGCCGGCGCGATCATGCCCGCCGCATCGCCCACAATCTCGGCCGGCAGCATGCGCACCTGCACCCAGACCACATGCTTGCCGTCCGGCGCGCGCGACGGATCGACCGCGGTCGGCTGGCCGACGACCAGCACCGGCTCGTCCGGCAGCATGCCTGCCATCGCCTGCTGATAGGTTCGCGACATGGCGTCGAGCGACGGCGAGAGATGCACATAGGCGAACTGCCGAAGCTCGGCGCCGGCGCGCCAGTCCGGCAAATCGTCGAGTGCCAGATGGATCATCATCGTGCCCGGCGCGTGGCGGAATTTTTTCATGGCCGTGTCGAAGCCGGCGTCGCCCGATCCATTAGGCAACAGTTTCCCGGTCAGCGCCTTGGGCGCGACACCGGCGATGACGGCCCTGGTGGCGGTGTGGGTCTCGCCGGAAGCGAGCCGCACGCCGGTCGCCTTGCCGGCCGAAACCGTAATCTCGGCAACATCAGACCCAGTGATGATCTTGCCGCCGGCGGCCGTGAGCATGCCTGACAAAGCGCGGATAATCGTGTCGGCGCCGCCTCTGCCGAGCACCATGCCGAAGCACTGGTTGGCCATGGATTCGAGGTAAGGGAACACCGCGCCGCCAGCGATGTCAGGCGCGAAATCGAGATGCATGCCCCAGGTGGCCAGCGTCGCCCTGACATGCGGTGACTCGAAAGTCTGCTCGAGCCACGCGCGGGGTGAGGAAAGCAGTAATCGGCCGGTATCGAGCGCGCCGCCAATACCCTTCTTGCGCCAGAGCTTCCAGGCCGTGCCGGCGAGCGCACGCCCACTCATCGGCGAGCCCAGCAGCCGGAACAGATGCTCGGCCTCCGCCGGGAATGCCGCAACCAGACGGCGCCATGTGGCTGCGTCGGTCGCGGAGAAGGCGGTCATCCGTCCAGTGGTCTTCTCCAGGTCGCTGCTGACGCCGAACCAGCGACCGTCGGGGAAGGCGCTGGCAAAACAGTCGGCCACCTGCACGAATTCCAGCCCGTGGGTTTTCAATTCATTTGCATATTTCTTGTGAAAGGCTGAGCCGGCGAACAGGCCCAGATTCATTGCACCGAAATCGTGCCGGAAGCCTGGAAGCGTGAATTCACGCGTCTGGACGGCGCCGCCGATCGTTGGATTGCGGTCGAAAACCGCTGTTTTCCAGCCTTTGAGCGCCAGATGCGCGGCGCATGCCAGACTGTTGTGGCCTGCCCCGACAAATATGGCGTCGAACTCGCTCACGCCCCGTCCCATTTCCTTTATGCTTAAAGATAATTGCAGATGCATATGTTTTCGTCTAGTAGGATATTAAGGGCCGCGAGAGCCTTCAGCACCATTGAGAAAGAGGGAACAGAGACCATGGACACACAACAACTCCTCGGCGACGTCGCCGGCCAGCTTCTTTCAGGCGCCATCCAGGTGGTCGACCTGACGGCGCCGCTCGGGCCCAACACGCCGCTGATCAAGCTGCCGCCGGAGCTGGCGGTGGACACGCCGAAGGTCGAGATCCACGCCATCTCCCACTATGACAAGAACGGTCCGTGGTGGGCCTGGAACTGGCTGAAGCTCGGCGAACACTCGGGCACGCATTTCGACGCGCCGCAGCACTGGATCACCGGCAAGGATTATCCGGACGGTGCCACCGACACCATTCCGGTTCAGAATTTCGTCGGCCCGGTCAATGTCATCGACTGCTCGAAGCAAGCCGCCGCCGATCACGACTTCCTGCTCACCGTCGACCACATCAAGGCCTGGGAAGCCGAACATGGCGCTATCAACGCGGGCGAATGGGTGGTGATGCGCACCGACTGGTACAAGCGCAACGGCTCGGAAGCCGAGTTCCTCAACGCCAATGAGACCGGACCGCACACGCCCGGACCGACGGCCGAGGCCATCCAGTATCTGATCAGCAAGGACATCAAGGGCTGGGGCAGCGAGACGATCGGCACGGATGCTGGCAAAGCAGGGGGAATGGAGCCGCCATTCCCGGCGCACAGCCTGATGCACAAGGCCAACCGCTATGGGCTCGCCAGCCTGTGCAACCTCGACCGGCTGCCGCCGAAGGGCGCGATCCTGATCGCCGCACCGCTCAAGATCGAGCACGGCACCGGCAGCCCGATCCGCGCACTGGCGCTCGTGCCGAGACAATAGGGCAACTGGCGGTCTTCGGGAGAAGATCATGCTTGCAGGCAATATCGTGATGATGGGTAGAGAGTGGCAGCTTGGCAAGGCTGCCGCTCTACGGCGCCCCCCTCTGTCCTGCCGGACATCTCCCCCTCTAGGGGGGAGATCGGCCGTCGATACTGCCTTCGCCAATCTTCAACGTCGTAGGAACGAGCGGAGCGCCGAAGCCGCTAATCTCCCCCCGAGTGGGGGAGATGTCCGGCAGGACAGAGGGGGGCGCCGTAGAGCGCCAATCTCTGCAATTGAACTCCTGCCGGTTAGGAGCAACCCTCGATGAGCGATATCGATCACGTCATCGTCGGCAGCGGCATCAACGCGTTGGTTTGCGCGGCGATGCTTGGCGGCAAGGGGGCGAAGGTGCTGGTGCTCGAGCGCAACGACCGCATCGGCGGTTGCATGCGCACCGAAGAGATCACCGCGCCCGGCTTCATCCACGACGTGATGGCGACGACCTTCGTCCTGTTCATCACCTCACCGGCCTATGCGGCGCTGGGCAAGGATCTGGCGCGGCACGGCCTGGAGTTTTGCAACACCTCCACGCCGACCGGCGTGCTGCGCCCGGACGGCAGCCACGCCATCCTGCGCACCGATCGTATCGCCAATGTCACGGCGGCCAATGCGCTTGCCGCGGGTGACGGCGACCGGCACGCAAACGATGTCGGCGAGATCGAGCGCAACGCCGGTCTGCTGTTCGGTCTGCTCGGCGGCAGCCTGTGGTCCTACCCGACGGCCAGGCTGCTGGCGGGCGAAGCCTGGCGGCGCGGCCCGCGCGGCCTTGCCGCCTTTGTCGGCAGCGCGCTGGTGCCGGCGCGCAGTTGGCTGGAAAGCACCTACCGGTCGGAAACGATGCGCGCGCTGTGGGCGCCTTGGGTGCTGCATGCCGGCCTCGGGCCTGAGGACGCGTTCTCCGGCCAGATCGCCAAGGTCATCGCCTTCGCGCTTGAAGCGGCCGGCGCGCCGATCGTCAAGGGCGGTGCCAGGAATCTGCTGTCCGCGTTCGAAGCGCTGATCAGGGAACGTGGTTGCGAAATCCGCACTGGCGCTGATGTCGCCTCAGTCGTTCAGAGCAATGGCCGCGCCAGTGGGGTGCGGCTGGCTTCGGGCGAAACGGTCACGGCGAACAAGAGCGTCATCTGCTCGGTCACGCCGACCCAGCTTTACGGGCGGCTGCTCGGCGGTGCGGTTTCAAAAGCCGACGTCGAGGCAGCGCAAAAATACCGCTATGGCAAGGGCAATTTCCAGATCCACTATGCCTTGGACAAGCCGCCGGCATGGCGCGGCGAGGGCCTGGACAAGGTCGCGCTGCTGCATCTGACGCCGGGGCTCGACGGCGTCTCGAAGGCCTGCAACGAAGCCGTGCGCGGCATGCTGCCGGAGGTGCCGACCATGTGCGTCGGCCAGCCGCACGCGCTCGACCCATCGCGCTGCCCGGACGGCAAGGCGGTCCTGTGGCTGCAACTGCCCGAGGCGCCACGCCATATCAAGGGCGATGCCGCCGGCAAACTGCAGACACCGGCAGACGGTCGCTGGACCGAGGCGCTGCGCGAAGCCTATGCCGACCGTGCCGAAGCGATCCTCGCCAGCCATATCGATGGGTTCAAGAACAGCGTCATCGCACGCCGCGCCTGTTCGCCGGCCGACCTGGAAGCGATGAACATCAATCTGGTCGGCGGCGACCCCTATGGCGGTTCCTCGACCATCGACCAGTCGTTTCTGTGGCGGCCGTTCAAGACGAGCCGCAACCACGAAACCGGGGTCAGGGGTCTCTACCACATCGGTGCCTCGACCCATCCGGGTGCTGGCTTGGGCGGCGGCTCCGGCTTTCTCCTGGCGGGGAGGCTGTGATGGAACAGAAGGTTGAAAAACGCCAGCGCATCTCGACATTGGGCCAGATCGGCCTGCAGCAGTTCGCGCCCTATCTGATGAACCGCATCATGGGCCGCTACAACGCCACGCTGCGCGACAATTTCCGCAAGCAAGGCCTGACCATTCCGCAGGTGCGCACGCTGGCCGTATTGTCGGTCACCGATGGCGTCACCGTCAACGATCTCTCGGTCTATACCGTCATCGAGCAGTCGACCTTGAGCCGGACACTCGACACGCTGGAGGGGCAAGGGTTTGTTCGGCGCGAGCAGGGGGTCACCGACAGCCGTATCCGCCATGTGTTCCTGACCGACGATGGCCGCGCCGAGTTCGCGCGCGCCTGGCCGGCCATGCACGATGCTTTCGAGGCAATGTTCGACGATGTCGACGATGCCGAATACGCGGCGCTGATCGCGACATTGCAGAAGATGCTGAAGAACATTCGCAAGCACGACATCTAAGCTTACGCGCCGCCGGATCCCGGCGGCAACGGAAGGAGTCCAAAATGGCCGAACGGTCTTTTGCCAAGGAAGTCGAAAAGCTCAGGCTCGGCGCCGGCGAGGAGTTTTCCGGCGAAGGCATTCTCGCCATCACCAAGGCGCTGCTGCAATGCGGCGTCGGCTATGTCGGCGGCTATCAGGGTGCACCGATCAGCCATTTGATGGACGTGCTGGCCGACGCGCAGGATATCCTGGGCGAGCTCGGCGTGCATTTCGAGGCGAGCGCCTCGGAAGCCACCGCCACCGCCATGCTAGCGGCATCGGTGCACTATCCGATCCGTGGCGCGGCCACCTTCAAGTCTACGGTCGGCACCAATGTCGCCTCCGACGCGCTCGCCAATCTCGCTTCCGGCGGCGTCACCGGCGGTGCATTGATCATCGTCGGCGAGGATTACGGCGAAGGCTCCTCGATCATGCAGGAGCGCAGCCACGCCTTCGCCATGAAGAGTCAGGTCTGGCTGCTCGACCCGCGCCCGAACCTGCCGTCGATCGTCAAGGCAGTGGAGGACGGCTTCGAGCTGTCCGAGGTTTCCAACACGCCGGTCATGCTGCAGGTCCGCATTCGCTGCTGCCATGTCCACGGCCATTTCATCGCCAAGGACAACAAGCGCCCGGCGATGACGGTGGCCGATGCGCTCGAGGCGCCGCGCCGCGACACCGGCCGCATCGTGCTGCCGCCCGCGTCCTTCCTGCACGAGAAAGAAAAGGTGCAGAAACGCTGGCCGGCGGCGGTCGATTTCATCCGTACCAATAAGATCAACGAGTTTTTCGGCCCGGAGCACGGCTCGGTCGGCATCGTCATGCAGGGCGGCATGTACAATTCGGTCATCCGGGCGCTGCAGCGGCTCGGCCTCGCCGACACCTATGGCGACACCGACGTGCCGCTCTATGTGCTGAACGCCGTCTACCCGCTGGTCGATGACGAATTCCTGTCCTTCTGCGAAGGCAAGGACGCCGTGCTCGTCGTCGAGGAAGGCCAGCCCAACTACATCGAACAGGCCTTTGCCGCGATGCTGCACAAGGCCGGCCGCGGCACCAAGCTCGTTGGCAAGGAACATCTGCCTATGGCCGGCGAATATACCGGCCAGGTGATGCTCGACGGCATCGGATCGTTCCTGCGTGCCACCATCCCGCATCTGCTGCCAAGCGAGGTCCGCGCGCCCAACAAGATCGGCGACGGGCTCGACACCGCCGACCTGATCAACGTCGTCCCGGGCCGGCCGCCCGGCTTCTGCGTCGGCTGCCCGGAGCGGCCGATCTTCGCCGCCACCAAGCTGGTCGAGCAGGAGCTGGGCAAGCACCACATCGCCTCCGACATCGGCTGTCATTTGTTCTCGATCATGCCGCCTTTCGAGCTCGGCGCCACCACCATGGGCTACGGGCTGGGGCCGGCCTCGGCCTCGGCGTTCAACTCGCCCGATGCCAAGCGCCGCTCGATCTCCTTCGTCGGCGACGGCGGCTTCTGGCACAACGGCCTGACCTCCTCGATCGGCAATGCCGTGTTCAACAAGAACGATGGCGTCATCGTCATCGTCGATAATTTCTATTCGGCGGCGACGGGAGGGCAGGATATCCTTTCCTCCCGCGCCGGCAACAAGACCAAGTCGACCAAGCATCCGATCACCGAGGCGGTGAAAGGCATGGGCGTCAAATGGCTGCGCCACATCGACCGCACCTATGATGTGACCAGGATGCAAGACACGCTGCGCGAGGCGCTGACGACGGACGAGAAGGGCCCGAAAGTCATCGTCGCCTCGTCCGAATGCATGCTCAACCGCCAGCGTCGCGAGAAGCCTTTGGTCGACAAGGCGATCAAGGGCGGTGAGCGGGTCGTCAAGCCGAAATTCGGCGTCGACGAGGACATCTGCACCGGCGACCATGCCTGCATGCGGCTCTCCGGCTGTCCGTCGCTGTCGGTGAAGTCGCTCGATGACCCGCTGCGCGATGATCCGGTGGCGCATATCGACCAGAGCTGCGTCGGCTGCGGCAATTGCGGCGAGGTTGCCGATGCGGCGGTGCTGTGCCCATCCTTCTACCGGGCCGACGTGGTGCATAATCCAAGCCGCTGGGACCGTTTGCTTGAAGCCGCGCGGCGCGCCACGATCCGCCTCTTGCAGCGCCGCCGCGAAACCCGGCGGCTGATATTTGCCGATGCTTGACGCTGTCCCATCAACCCGTTCCAAGGCCGGCGCGCTGGACGATGAGCGCGTCATAAAGCTTGCCGTGCTGGCGGTCGGCGGCCAGGGCGGCGGTGTGCTGGCCGACTGGATCACCGACGTCGCCGAGCGCAACGGCTACGTCGCCCAATCGACCTCGGTTGCCGGCGTCGCCCAGCGCACCGGCGCCACCATCTACTATGTCGAAATGTGCCGCGACACCGGCCGGCTGCCGGTCTTCGCGCTGTCGCCGTCGCAGGGCGACGTCGATATATTGATCGCCGCCGAACTGATGGAAGCCGGCCGCGCCATCATCCGCGGGTTCGTCACGCCGGAGCGCACCACGCTGATCGCCTCGTCGCACCGCATCGCAGCGGTCTCCGAGAAGATCGAACCCGGCGACGGCCGCGCATCGTCCTCGAAGGTCCATGCCACGGCTGAAGCCGCGGCCAAGCGCTTCATCGCCTTCGACATGGAGAAGATCGCCGTCGATAACGGCTCGATGATCTCGGCCAGCTTGCTCGGCGCGCTGGCCGGGTCCGATGCCTTGCCGTTCACACGCGAGAGCTATGAGCAGGCCATCGGCGCCGGCGGCCGCGGCGTCAAGGCAAGCCTCGCTGCCTTCGCCGCCGCCTACGATCGGGCGCGCGCCATCGCGAGTGCGCCTTCGGGCGACAAGACTGCACACCCTGCGGCCGCTGAAACCCGCTCGGCCGCGGCGACAAATGTCAGCGGCCCGGAAAGCCTGTTGAAGGGCTGGCAACAATTGGCGGCGCGCGTCGCTGCTTTGCCTTTACCCGTGCACGACATGGCGCTTCGCGGCCTGAAAAAAGTCGTCGACTACCAGGACATCGCCTATGGTGGCGAGTATCTCGACCGGCTCGACCGGGCGGTCGTCCTGGACAATGCCGAACATGACTACGTGCTGTCGATCGCCGCGGCCAAGCATCTGGCCAACGCCATGTGCTACGATGACATGATCCGCGTCGCCGATCTGAAGACACGCTCGACGCGCGACCAGCGCGTACGCCGCGAAGTCGGTGTCAAGCAAGGCTCAGTCCTGCAGGTGACCGAATATTTCCATCCGCGCATCGAGGAATTCTGCGGCACGCTGCCGGCCGGGCTCGGCAGCTACATCGAGGACCGGCCGAAGCTCGCCGCCTTTCTCGACCGCCGCATCAATCGCGGCCGCCACATCCGCACCGACAGTTTCGCCGGCTTTGCCGCTTTGTGGTTCATCGGCGGCTTGCGCCGCTGGCGCCGCCGCCTGCTGCGCCACAAGGTCGAGACCGCGCATCTCGATCGCTGGTATGCGCTGGCGCTGGGCCAGGTCGGCCAGGACTACGCGCTTGGTACGGAGATCCTCAACTGCCGCCGGCTGATCAAGGGTTACAGCGACACCCACGCCCGCGCGCAGTCGAAATTCGACCGGGTGCTGTCGGCGCTGGACATGGTCAAGGGCCGCCCGGACGCCGCCGACTGGATCCGGCGCCTGCGCGAAGCGGCGCTGAAGGACGAGAAGGGCGCCATGCTCGACGGCGCGCTGAAGACCGTGGCGTCGCTGGGCGACACCTCGCCGAGCTGAGGCGCTCGTTCGATCCGGCTGCAACTCAGTCTGTCTTCCATGTCGCCTTCGACGCGGCAGTCTGCACGGCAATTCTCAGGCCAATGATCTCAGCGATCGCCGCCTCCAGCACGCCGACTTCTACTCCCGCGACAGGCGCAACACATCCCGCTCTACTACGAGAAGCAACCGGCGCTTGTTTGAACTACGAAGGGCACCCTGGAAATCCGGACTGCCCGACGTGTCGGTTACGGACATGGATTTCGCTTATTTGGGCTTGCGTCCAAATAACTTCTCTAACAGACAGGGCTAAAATTTGCCAGCAATTCCAAGGATAACTGGTGCCGCTTGCGTGACTCGAACACGCGACCCCATCATTACGAATGATGTGCTCTACCAACTGAGCTAAAGCGGCCCGGGAAGCCGTGCTTCCAAGATGGGCTGGGTGATAGACGCAACCGGCCGCGAATTCAAGATGGCTGCCGCGAATTCAGGACGAGCAATTCGTCTCCGTCCCAGGACGGGCACAAGGGCAGCCGCCGCGCCGATGCGATGCCGTATCGGCAGGCCGCCCCGTCCGTCACGTCGTGGCCGTGACGGAAGAATCAGCGAAAAAGGTTGATTTCTTTACCGAAAACCGCCGAAATGAGCTTTGTTTCCCCCGGCAAGGCAGAATGCACCCGCTCGCTTGTTGATTGATTGGTCGCCTGCGGCTAACGATCATGACAATGTGAGTGAAATTGCAGAGGGAATTCGTTTGGACGCGATCGAAAAAGCGATCCGCAACGCCTTCGAGAAAGGCAATGCCGACGACCGGGCGTTTCGCGAGCGGGTCTACCGATCGGCTTTCGCGGCACTCGACCGTGCCCTGCAGGCCAATCCAAACGTCACCGTGGAAGTCGCCATCAAGCGCCGCAAGGCGGTCCAGGCGAAGATCACCGAAATCGAATCGGAATTCCTGCCGGCGGTTGCCGACGTCGCCGCGCCGACCGACAGTTTGGAGGCAGCACCGGAGGTGGAGCCTCTGGCCGAAGCCGAAGCCGAGCCCGCGCCGTCGCCCGATGTCGTCGTTGACAGTCCGGCACAGCCGCCCGAATCCGATGCGCCCCGGTCGCGCGTCCTGCCGGTCGTCCCCGACATAATGCCCGATGCGCCTGTTCCCGAAGCGCCGGTGATCGACATGGGAGCCTCGGCTCCGGCCGAAACCGACGCCGAAACAGACGACGCGGAAGTGACGCCCGACCGCGACGACCGGCGGGCGAGGCGGCGGCGCCTGCCTTTGACCGCGATCTTCTTCGGTGTGACGCTGCTCGCAGCCGCCGGCATCGGCCTTTATTTCGCCAACCAGACCGGCGTCTTCAAATCGGCGACCGAGCTCGACACGGCGCCGCCAGAAGCGCCGCCAACGGTCGACGGCGATGATTTCACGCCGGACAACACCGCTTCGCCGCCAAAGCAGGGCGAGGCGGACCAGGCGCGCGACTGGATCAACGTGTTTTCGCCGGGCGACCCGACGCAGGTCAATGCACCGTCGGACGCCAAGGCCGACGTTATCCAGGACGAAAGCGGTTCCTTCCTGCGCATCCGCTCGGGTGCATCCGGTTCGGCCATCAGCTTCGACGTCGGGCAAGGCGTGCTGGAAAAACTCGCCGGCAAGCATGCCACATTCGACATCATCGCGCGCTCCGAGGAGGGCCAGGAGACGCAGATTTCCGTCGATTGCAATTTCGGCGAACTCGGCGACTGCGGCCGCAAACGCTATGCCGTCGGTCGCGAGCGCAATGAATATCTGTTCGACGTGCGCTTTCCCGACAAGCATCCAGGTGCTGCCGGCACCATCGCCATCAATTCCGACTTCGACAAGCAGGGCAAGTCGGTCGACATCTACGAGATTCGCGTCTCGGTCGTTCCGTAAAGCACGTGGCGTTCGGACCGGCCTCATGCGACGCAGTTTAGGTTCTTGTTTTGATGCATGTCGTTACCGCAAAACCGCTGCACGCTTTTGCGCGACATGCATTAACTATCGAGCAGCGCCTGCAGCGTCTCGATGCGGTCGGCTTCCGCCGCCGGCTTGTCCCAGCGCAGCCGCGAAATGCGCGGAAAGCGCATGGCGACGCCGGATTTGTGCCGCGTCGAACGGTTGAGCCCTTCGAATGCCACCTCCAGCACCAGGCCCTGTCTGCGGTCGGCCCGTACCGAGCGCACCGGGCCGAAGCGCTCAATCGTATTGTCGCGGACATATTTGTCGATTTGCCTCAGTTCCTCGTCGGTGAAGCCGAAATAGGCTTTTCCCACCGGCACCAGCTCCTCCGATCCTTCCGGCCCGGACCAGACGCCGAATGTGTAGTCGGAATAGAAGCTCGAGCGTTTGCCGTGGCCGCGCTGGGCGTACATCAGCACGGCGTCGACCGTGTGCGGATCGCGCTTCCATTTGAACCACGGGCCCTTCGGTCGCCCGGCCACATAGGGCGAATCCCAGCGCTTCAGCATGACGCCTTCGATTACCGGATGCAGCGGCTTGCGGCGCAATTCCTCCAGCACCTGCCAGGTGGTGAATTCGACCAGCGGCGACAGATCGAAGCGACTCGGATCGAGCGTCCTGACGAAGGCCTCGAGCCGGCGGCGCCGTTCGCGGAAGGGAAGTCCGCGCACATCCTCGTCACCAATCTGCAGCGCATCGTAGCAGCGCATGAAGGCGGGGTATTGCTGCTGGATCTTGGGTGACACGCTCTTGCGGTTCAGCCGCTGCTGCAGGTCCGAGAACGTGCCCGTCGCCTGCCTGGGGTCACCGACCAGAAGCTCGCCGTCGAGGGCGCCTGAAAAATCCATCGCCTCGGCAAGATCCGGAAAGGCGCCGGAGACATCGTCACCGGTGCGCGAATAGAGCCGGCGAATGCCGCCTTCGCAAACCGCCTGGACGCGGATGCCGTCCCATTTCCATTCGGCCGCGTAGTCGGCCGGGTCGAGCTTTTCGAGGTCGCCGTCGCCGACGGCGTTCGACAGCATCACTGGTCTGAACAGCGCCAGCGCCGTCTTCCTGGGTTTTTCCGCCTTGCCCTCCAGCCAGGCGAACAGAGCCGCATAAGGCGGCGTCAGCCCGTGCCAGAGTTCCTCGATCTCGGCGATATCGACCTTGCCGAAATCGGCCAGCGCCTGCTTGGCGAGCCGCGCCGAAACACCGATGCGCAGGCCGCCGGTGACCAGCTTTATGATGGCAAAGCGCGCGGACGTGCTGGCGCTGTCGAGCAGCCGGGCCAGCACCTGTGGCCCGTCGGAACGGCTTGCCGCCTGCAGCTTGGCCACCACCTCGGCCAGCGTCGGCGCGTGGTCCGCAATATCGAGAGGCGATTGCGGCCAGACCAGCGACACGGTCTCGGCCAGGTCGCCGACATAGTCGTAGGAATAGCCGAACAGCACGGGATCCATGCGCTCGATCACTAGCGTGCGCAGCATTGCCGGCTTGACCGCGGCGATGGAAAAATCGCCGGTAATGGCCGCCAGCGCCAGCCCGCGATCCGGATCCTCGACGCTGCGGAAATAATCGGTCAAAAGCGTCAGCTTGCCATTGCGCGACGGCGTCAGCACCAGCCGGTCGAGAAGCTCGGCGAAGCGGTTCATGGGAGGGGCGCCAAGGGGGGAAGTTTGCGATCCTTCGCGCCCCCCTCTGTCCTGCCGGACATCTCCCCCACGAGGGGGGAGATCGGATGTCGCGACTGGTTTCGCCAATCTCGAACGTCGCTGGAATGAGCGCGGCGGCGAAGAAGCCAATCTCCCCCCTTGCGGGGGAGATGGCCGGCAGGCCAGAGGGGGGTGTGAAGGATCGCGGCGCCCGCGATTGGTGGTTCAACAATTGCCATCAATCGCCCTCGTCCTCATAGCCAACCAGATGCAGCGGCCTGGCGGCGATGCCTTCGAGTTCGCACCAGCGCACCAGCGCCTCCTCGCGGCCATGCGTCACCCAGATTTCTTCCGCGCCGGTCTCCTTGATCGTTGCTGTCAGCTCGTCCCAGTCGGAGTGATCGGAGATGATCAGCGGCAGCTCGACGCCGCCCTGCTTGGCGCGTTGGCGGATGCGCATCCAGCCTGAGGCGAAGCACGACATCGGATCCGGAAAACGCCGCGCCCAGCGATCGGCGAAGGCGGATGGCGGGCCGATGACGATGGCGCCGGCAAAGTCGCTTTTTTGGCCGGTCTCGACGGTCGCCGGTTCCAACGTGCCGAGATCGATGCCCTGGCTCTGGTAATATTCGCTGAGCTTGGCCAGCGCACCATGGATGTAGATCGGCTTTTCGTAGCCGACATCGCGTAGCAGCCGCATGACACGCTGCGCCTTGCCCAGCGCATAAGCGCCGACCAGATGCGTGCGCTCGGGAAACTGTTCGGTCGATTTCAGCAGCCGGGCGATCTCGTCGGAATCGGGCGGATGGTGAAACACCGGCAGGCCGAACGTCGCCTCGGTGATGAAGACGTCGCACTTGAGCGGCTCGAACGGCTCGCAGGTCGCGTCGTTCTGGCGCTTATAGTCGCCGGACGCGACGATGCATGTGCCCTGATGCGCGACCTTGATCTGCGCCGAGCCCAGCACATGGCCGGCCGGGTGAAAGCTGACGGCCACACCGCCTAGCGCAATCGTCTCGCCGAGCACTGCGGCTTGCGTGGTTCCGGCAAAACCTTCGCCGTAACGCAGACCCATAATATCGAGCGTCTGCTGCGTCGCCATTACCGAGCGGTGGCCGGAGCGGGCATGGTCGGAATGACCATGCGTGATCAGCGCCCGGTTGACCGGCCGCACCGGGTCGATGAAGAAATCGCCGGGCGGGCAATACAGCCCTTCCGGCCGGGGATGAAGCAGGTCGCTGGCGCGCATGGCCCCAAGATAGGCGCTAATTCCGGCGCGGGAAGCCTGTTGTAAGTCACTGCTGACTCCAGCATAGAGCGCAAGCCGGCTGCAAACACCCGGCGGAACTCGATCACGATGAAACCGCTCCAGACCTCGTCCGGCGATTTGACCGCCGACCGCCGCGCCGACTATGCCGAAATGCTCTATGCATCCGGCGATCATGCGGCCGCCGCGGAATTGCTGCTCGGCGCTCTCGAACTGGCGCCGCAATGGCCAGCCGGCTGGTTCCGCCTCGGCGAGATGCAGGAAGCGGCGGGCGCGCCCGATCGTGCCGCGCAGGCCTGGACGACGGCACTGCGGCTCGACCCGGCGGACAGGCTCGGCGCGGTGCTCAAGCTGCAATTGATCGGCAGGGCAGCGGCGGCCCAGGCGCCGCCCAGCGCCTTTGTCGAGACGCTTTACGACCACTATGCCGAAAGCTTCGAGAGTGAGCTGGTCGACAGGCTCGGCTACCGTCTGCCCGAATGCCTCGACCGCGCCATCCGGGCAGCACGGCCGGGCCGGTTTTCGCTGGCGCTCGATCTCGGCTGCGGTACCGGCCTCATGGGCCAGAAGCTGCGGCCGATCGCCGATCGGCTGGAGGGTTACGACATCTCGGCCGGCATGCTGCGGCAGGCGCGCGCCAAAGGCCGCTACGATCTGCTCGTCAAGACGGACCTGCAGGATTTTTGCTATTCTGGCCCGAAAGCCGATCTGGTGACGGCGGCCGATGTGTTCATCTATGTCGGCGCACTCGACAGGGTGGTGAACAAGATTGCCGGAATGCTTGCCGGCGGCGGTCTGTTTGCGTTCTCTGTCGAGACGCTCCCGGGCGGAGAATCGTCTGACCGCGCCGATTTCGCCCTGCAGCCGTCGCGCCGCTACGCGCATTCGCGAGGCTATATAGAGCGGGTTCTGGATGCCGACGGCTTTTCGATCCTGTCGCTGCAGGCAACGATCATCCGGCAGGATCGCCGCGAACCGGTCGAAGGGCTGGCCGTAGTGGCAAGCTTGCTTTCCGGCAGCGTAAAATCTGGCTAAGACTTCTGCCGCTGCGCATGAGAAGCCGCAGCGGCGAAAGACAAGGAGCACGTTCATGCGCTGGAACATGACGGTCTTGGCATCTTGCCTGGCGATGGCTGGCTGCGTCGGCAATTCGATGTCCGAACGGCAGGACGAAAACGTCCAGTCCTCGCTGCTGTATGACAAGGTGCCTTGCGATCAATTGCTGGCGCAACGAAACGGCCTGGCGCAGCAATATCATCTGCCGGTGGACGCCGAGCCGTCCTTCTCCAACCCGGCGACGGGCTTTGGCCCGTTCACGCCGGATATCCGCTCAAAAGCCAAGCGCGACGCCGACCAGGCAAGCGGCAAGATCGACGCCATGAACCGGTCGATTGCCCGCCGCGAATGCGGCAAGCCGGCCAAAAAGAACAAGCTCGGCCTGACCTGACCGGATCCTAATCCGCCACCTTCCACTGCTCGCGCGAGGCGCTGGCGGGATAGACGCCGAGAATGCGCATTTCGCGCGAGAAAAAGCGCAACTCGTCGAGTGCCAGCTTCACCAGCGGATCGTCGGGATGGCCCTCTATGTCGGCGTAGAACAGCGTCGCTGTAAACGCGCCGAGCTGGTAGCTTTCCAGCTTGGTCATGTTGATGCCGTTGGTGGCAAACCCGCCCATCGCCTTGTAGAGCGCCGCCGGCACGTTTCGGACGCGGAAGATGAAGGTCGTCATCATCTTGGCGTCGGCCGAGGGACGTTCGGCCCATTGCTTGTTCTTGGTCAGCACCACGAAGCGGGTGACGTTGCTGTCGGTGTCCTCGACATTCTCCTCGATGATTTCGAGTCCGTAGAGGGTCGAGGCCAGCGCCGGCGCCAGCGCGGCCATGGTGCGGTCCTTCATCGCGGCGACCATCTTGGCGGCGCCCGCGGTATCGCCGGCAACCGCCGCCTTCCAACCGTTCTTGCGGATGTATTTGCGGCATTGGCCGAGCGCGTGGATGTGGCTGTGCACGGTCCTGATCTCGTCGCGCCTGACGCCCGGCAGCACCATCAGCTGGAAGTGGATCGGCAGAAAGTATTCGCCGATGATGTGCAGCTTCGATTCCGGCAAGAGGTGATGGATGTCGGCGACGCGGCCGGCAATGGTGTTCTCGATCGGGATCATGGCCAGATCGGCCTTGCCGGTCTCGACGGCGTTGAAGGCGTCCTCGAAGGTCGGGCACGGCAACGGCTCCATCGAAGGGAACATGTTGCGGCAGGCGGTGTCGGAATTGGCGCCCGGCTCGCCCTGGAAGGATATTTTGTTGGTCTTTTCAGGCATGCGCGGAGTCTCGGGAATTGGGGGAAGAATTTCTTAGTTGGAAAGGAGCGCCCTGGCGCGTTCGAGATCGTCCGGCGTATCGACGCCAAGCGGCACCGACTGCACGATCTCCGCATCGATGCGCATGCCAGCCTCCAGCGCCCGCAACTGCTCGAGCCGCTCGCGGCGCTCCAGAGGCGACGGCCTTAGCGCAACGAAGCGTTCGAGTGCGGCGCGGCGATAGGCATAGAGGCCGATATGATGGTAGAGCGGGCCTTCGCCCCAAGGGGCGGTAGCGCGGGTGAAATAGAGCGCCCTGAGCCGCGTCGTCGAGAGTGGCGAGCCGACCAGCTTGACGACGTTCGGATTGGTCTTTTCCTCATCGCGGACGATCTCGACGCAGAGCGTGGCGATATCCACCGCCGCGTTCTCGAAAGGCTTCAGCGCGGCGCCGATAACAAGGGGGTCGATGGTCGGCAGATCGCCCTGCACATTGACGATGGTCTCGACGCTGTTGCCAGGGTCGAGAATGGTCAGCGCTTCGAAGATGCGGTCGGAACCGGTTTCGTGGTCCGCCCGCGTCATCACCGCCTCGAAACCATGCGCGCGCACCGCCTCCGCAACGCCTTGCGTATCGGTGGCGACGACCACCCGGCCGAGCCCCGCCTCGGCAGCACGGCGGGCGACGTGGACGATCATCGGAGTGCCGGCAATGTCGGCCAGCGGCTTGCCCGGCAGGCGGGTCGAGGCCATGCGGGCCGGGATCAGGATGAGCGTGGACATGAGGCGGGCAGGGGCTCGAAAAAGAGGGGGACAAAAGTGGCAAAAGGTCTCACTGGCAGCGCCCTTATAGGTGTTGCAACGCCGGAGCAAAAGACCTAGTTTCCGCGCGATTTGACCGCCTTGCAGGGTGGTTCACGATACCGACGGACGGAGTGGACGGATCGGTCCGCCGGAAAAGGGAGCCTGGGGCGTATGGATTCCAACGAAGTCAACAAGCTGCTCGCCGGTTTCCTCGGCACGGTGTTCATTGTCTTTTCCGTTGGCATCGTATCCGACGCGCTGTTTGCCTCGCCGACGCCGGAAAAGCCCGGCTTCGCCATCGAGGCGACCGAGCCCGCCGAAGGCGGCCCGGCCGCTCCCGCCGCGGAGGCCAAGCCGATCGCCGAGCTGCTGGCCACCGCCAACGCCGAAGCGGGTGCCGCCATCTTCAAGAAATGCCAGGCCTGCCACTCCGGCGAAAAAGGCGGCCCCAACAAGGTTGGCCCCGATCTGTGGGACATCATCGACCGTCCGGTCGCCGAGCATGAGGGCTTTGCCTATTCGGCCGGCATGAAGGAGTTCTCCAAGGGCGGCAGCGAGAAGTGGACCTACGACAATCTCAACCACTTCATCACCTCGCCGAAGAAGTTCGTGAAGGGCACGGCGATGGGCTTCGCCGGCCTGCCGAAGGATGAGGACCGCGCCAACGTCATCGCCTATCTGCGCACGCTGTCGGACAATCCGAAGCCACTGCCGGCCCCCGGCGCCTCGGCCGAGAACGCGCCCGCCAAGCCGGCCGAAGGTGCAGCCCCTGCCAAGCCGGCAGAAGGCGCCGCTCCGGCCGCTCCGGCCGCACCCGCAAAATAACAAAACTGTAATGACATAATCCTTGAAAAAGCCGGGTTCAGCCCGGCTTTTTCGTTTGGGAAAATGCATATGCGACGACAAAGCCACTCGGTTGCGGTTTTCAGCGCCGCCAAATGATCTAGATTGGGCCCAGACGCTATGGTGACGGCGCTATATCGCGAAGAGGAGAACGCATGACGGTTGGCCGAGCGCGGACGCTTCTGAAATCAGTGCTGATGCTGGCTGCTTTTGCCAGCGGCCTGCAGGTGGCCTTCGCGGACCAATGGCGCACGACCTCGTCGCTGATCGGCGAATCCAAATATGGCGACAATTTCCAGCACTACGATTACGTCAATCCGGATGCACCGAAGGGCGGCACGCTGAATTCGGTTGTGCTGGGCACGTTCGACAGCTTCAATCCCTACATCGTGCAGGGTTCGCCGGCCGCCGGCTTTGCACAGTTCGGCGGCGGCCTGCTCTACGACACGCTGATGGAGCAGGCGACCGACGAGGGCAGCACCAGCCATCCGCTGATCGCCGACGCCTATAAATATCCGGCCGACTATTCCTCGGCGACCTACCGGCTCGACCCGCGGGCCAAATGGCATGACGGCCAGCCGATCACCACGGACGACGTGATCTGGTCGTTCCAGGTACTGAAGGCCAACAGCCCGATGTACAGCCGCTATTTCGAAAACGTCACCGACGCCGTCGCCATCTCCGACCGCGAGGTCGAGTTCCACTTCAGTCAGAAAGGCAACCGGGAGCTACCGAAGATCATCGGCGACCTCGTCGTGTTGCCCAAGCACTGGTGGGAAGGCACGGACGCCAGTGGCAAGAAACGCGACGTCACCAAATCGACATTGGAGCCGCCGCTGGGATCGGCCGCCTACAAGATCGCCAGCTTCAAGCCGGGGTCCGAAATCATCTGGCAGCGCGTACCCGATTACTGGGCGGCCAAGCTGCCCGTAAAAATCGGCCGCGAGAATTTCGACAGGCAGCGTTTCAGCTATTTTCTGGACGACAACGCCGCCTGGCAGGCCTTTACCAAGGGCGGCTTGGACGACATCAAGCCGGAGAACAGTTCGAGGCGCTGGAACACATTCTATGATTTTCCGGCAGTCAAGGCCGGCGACGTCATCAAGAAGGAATTCAAGACCGCGTCGCCCGAACCGATGCAGGCCTTCATGCTCAACACCAGGCGCCCGCTGTTCCAAGATCGCCTGGTGCGCGCCGCGCTGATGTACCCGTTCGACTTCGAGACGATGAACCGGACCCTGTTCTTTGGTTCCAACACCCGCACCAGCAGCTATTTCCAAGGCACGGAACTGGCGTCGAGCGGCCTGCCGCAAGGCAAGGAACTGGAGATCCTGGAGCAGTACCGCGACAAGCTGCCGCCCGAAGTCTTCACCCAGGAATTCAAGCTGCCGGTCTACGACACGCCGCAGGCGGAGCGCAAATACCTGAAGACCGCGGTCGATCTGTTCGCCAAGGCCGGCTGGGTGATCAAGGGCGGCAAGATGGTCAACGCCAAGACCGGCGAACCGTTCAAATTCGAGATCCTCGGTTGGAACGACACCGACCAGGTCATCGCCAGCCCATATATCGCCAATCTGCGCAAGATCGGCGTCGACGCGACGCTGCGCCTGATCGACCAGACCCAGTATATCAACCGCGGCAAGCATTTCGATTACGACGTCATCATATGGCAACTCGGCCAGTCGGACTCTCCCGGCAACGAACAGCGCGACTTCTGGAGCTCCAAGGCCGCCGATTCGCCGGGATCGCGCAATTACGCCGGCATCAAGAATCCGGTCGTCGATGCGCTGGTCGATCGGATCATTTATGCCACCGACCGCGACGATCTCGTTGCCGCCACCCATGCGCTCGACCGGGTGCTGTTGTGGAATTTCTACGTCGTGCCGCAATATTACCGCGCCGTGGTCTGGCTCGCCTACTGGAACAAGTTCGGTATGCCGGAAAAGCAGCCCGCCTATAGCGGCGTCGACCAGAATTCCTGGTGGATCGACCCGGCCAAGGAAAAGGCGCTGGCGGCCAAATACAAGAGCGGCAATTGATGGCGGCGCTGCCCCGTCGCGACTTCCTCGCCCTGGGCGGTGCCGCCGCGGCCGCAGCGCTGCTGCCCGGCCGGGCTTTCGCGGCCATTCCAACCGGCGTGAAACTGCACGGGTTGTCGGCCTTCGGCGATCTCAAATACGGGCCGGATTTCACGCATTTCGACTATGTCAACGTCGATGCGCCAACCGGCGGCATCTTCAATTTCTCCCCGCCCAACTGGGGCTACAATCAGAATACGGAAACCTTCAACACGCTCAACTCGTTCACGTCCAAGGGCGACGCGCCGCCGCGTATGGGGATGTGCTTCGACGCGCTGATGGTCCGGGCGTTGGACGAGCCGGACGCCGTTTACGGCCTGCTTGCCGACGGCGTAACAGTTTCTCAGGATCGCAACAGCTTCGAGTTTTCAATGCGGCCAGAAGCGCGCTTTCATGATGGCACGCCGCTGACCGCGCAAGACGCCGCCTTTACTTTCAAGCTTTTCAAGGACAAGGGCCACCCAAGCCTGTCGTTGCCCTTGAAGCATCTAGACGACGCAGTCGCCGTCGACGCGCGCACGCTGCGTTTGGTGTTTTCCGGCAAACATTCTGCCCGCACGTTGCTTAACGTCGTCGAGTTCCCCATCGTGTCGAAGGTCTTTTACGACGCCAATCCTTTCGATTCCTCGCAACTTAAACCGGCGCTTGGTTCCGGTGCCTATAAGGTTGGACGCTGGTCGGCCGGGGCATGGATCGAATACGAGCGCGTGCCTGACTATTGGGGCCGCGATTTCCCGGTCAATCGCGGTCAAAACAACTTCGACCGCATCCGTATCGAGTTCTACCAAAACCGCATGGCCGGCTTCGAAGCTTTCAAGAAAGGTGAGATCGTTTACCGGGAGGAAGCGACCGCGCGCGTCTGGGCAACGGCTTACAACTTTCCGGCGTTCATCGCCGGCAAGGTGGTAAAGCGCGAATTCCCCAGCGAAAAATTACCTTCCATGCAGGCTACGGCCGTCAATCAGCGACGTGAACACTTTCGCGACGCGCGGGTACGGCAGGCGATCGCGCTCTGCTTTGATTTCGAATGGACGCGGCGTAATTTCTTCTTTGGCACCTATGAGCGTTCGCGATCGTGCTTCGAGAAATCGGACTTTCGTGCCGAAGGCATGCCTTCGCCTGAAGAACTCGCCTTGCTGGAGCCGCTGCGCGACCATGTGCCGGCTGAGACCTTTGGCGAAGCGGTCGTGCAGCCGGGTTCCGACGGTTCTGGCCGCGACCGAAAATTACTTGGCCAGGCGGCGAAGCTTCTAAACGAGGCCGGCTGGAAACGATCCGGCGATTTCGTTGTCAACGACAAAGGCGGGAGACTGTCCGCCGAGTTCCTAGTCGATGATGACACTCTCGCGCGTACCTTCTCGCCCTGGGCGGAGAACATGAAAGCGATTGGCATAGACGCCTCGATACGGCTGGTCGATCCGGCGCAATATCAGTTGCGGCAATCGACATTCGATTTCGACCTCATCTCGGCCGCCTTCTCGTTTCCAGCGTCGCCGACCCGCGACGATCTCGAAATATTCTTTCACTCGAGCGCCGCAACCGTGCCCGGGTCGAGCAATCTGCCGGGCATATCGAGCCCCGCCGTCGATGCGCTGATCGACGTGGTCGGAGCCGCCAAGGACCGCGAGAGCCTGACCGTGGCGATGCGGGCGCTCGACCGGGTCTTGCGCGCGCGCCGCGATTGGATTCCAAGTTGGTTCCTGGCGAATCACCGAAGCGCCTATTGGGACATGTTCGGCTTTCCGGCTCAAAAGCCGGATTACGGCTTTCCGGTCGAGACGCTGTGGTGGTTCGACAAAGACAAGGCGGCAAAGATTGGCAAAGGCTGAGATTTTTGCACAAGCGAGGCAGGGAACCTGATGGGCGCCTATATACTGCGCCGCATCCTGTTGATGATCCCGACCCTGTTCGGCATCATGGCGGTATCCTTCGCCGTCATCCAGTTCGCGCCGGGCGGGCCGGTCGAGCAGGTCATTGCCAGGCTGACCAACCAGGGCGGCAGCGATCGCCTCGGCGGCGGCGGGGGTGATGCCGGCGGCGCCAATTTCGATGTCGCCGGCGACGTCGGCTCGAAATACCGCGGCGCGCAAGGGCTCGACCCGGAATTCATCAAGAAGCTGGAGAAGCAGTTCGGTTTCGACAAGCCGCCGCTCGAGCGCTTCGGCATGATGCTGTGGAACTATCTCCGCTTCGATTTCGGCGACAGCTATTTCCGCGACATCTCGGTGCTCGACCTGATCCTGGAAAAGATGCCGGTGTCGATCTCGATTGGACTGTGGATCACGCTCTTGTCCTATCTGATCTCGATCCCGCTCGGCATCCGCAAGGCAGTCAAGGACGGCTCCACCTTCGACGTCTGGACCAGCGGCGTCGTCATTGTCGGTTACGCCATTCCGGGCTTTCTGTTCGGCATATTGCTGATGGTGCTGTTTGCCGGCGGCTCGTTCTGGGACTGGTTTCCGCTGCGCGGCCTCACCTCCGACAATTGGGACCAGCTGTCCTGGCCGCAGCGGATTGTCGACTATTTCTGGCACATGACCCTGCCGCTGACGGCGCTGGTGCTGTCGGCCTTCGCCACGACGACGCTGCTCACCAAGAATTCCTTCCTCGAGGAAATCCGCAAGCAATATGTGGTCACAGCCCGCGCCAAGGGCCTGTCGGAGCGGCAGGTGCTTCATGGCCACGTCTTCCGCAACGCCATGCTGATCGTCATCGCCGGTTTCCCCGGTGCCTTCATCTCGGCATTCTTCACCGGGTCGCTGCTGATCGAGAACATCTTTTCGCTCGACGGCCTCGGCCTGCTTGGTTTCAACTCGGTGGTGCAGCGCGACTATCCGGTGGTCTTCGCCAATCTCTACATCTTCTCGCTGCTTGGCCTGTTCGTCGGGCTGCTGTCCGACCTGATCTATACCTGGGTTGATCCGCGCATCGACTTCGAGCGGAGAGACGTCTGATGGCGCAGGCGACAGCCGAAACGGCGCCGCCTCGGATCGCGCGGCCCTTTCTGTCGCCGCTCAACCAGCGGCGCCTGCAGAACTTCAAGTCCAACCGGCGCGGCTACTGGTCGTTGTGGATTTTCCTGTTCCTGTTCGTGCTGTCGCTGGTTTCCGAACTGATCGCCAACGACAAGCCGATCATCGCCTCCTACAAGGGCGAGATCCTGTTTCCGGTCCTGGTCGCCTATCCCGAGGAGAAGTTCGGCGGCTTCTATGCGGTTACCGACTACCGCGACCCGGTCATCCAGGACGAGATCAATGCCAATGGCTGGATGGTCTGGCCGCCGGTGCGCTACTCCTACCAGACCGTCAACAACGCCATTCCCGAAGCAGCACCGACCAAGCCGTCCTGGCTCTACGACAAGAAGACGCGCTGCAACCAGTATCCGAAAGGCGAAGCGGACCCCAATTGCAACGTCGGCAACTGGAACTGGCTGGGCACCGACGACCAGGCCCGCGACGTGCTGGCGCGCGTCATCTACGGCTTCAGGATATCGGTGCTGTTCGGCCTGATCCTGACCGCCGGCTCGGCGCTGATCGGCGTGGCGGCCGGCGCCTTGCAGGGCTATTTCGGCGGCTGGACCGACCTTCTTTTCCAGCGCTTCATCGAGATCTGGTCGGCGATCCCGGTGCTGTACCTGCTCTTGATCGTCGCCGCCATCCTGCCGCCCGGCTTCTTCATCCTGCTCGGATTGATGCTGCTGTTCTCCTGGGTGGCGCTGGTCGGCGTGGTGCGGGCCGAGTTCCTGCGCGCCCGCAACTTCGAATATGTCAATGCGGCGCGCGCGCTCGGCGTGCCCAACATCACCATCATGTTCCGGCATCTGCTGCCCAATGCCATGGTGGCGACGCTGACCTTTCTGCCCTTCCTGCTCAGCGGCTCGATCTCGACGCTGACCTCGCTCGACTATCTCGGCTTCGGCCTGCCGCCCGGCTCCGCCTCGCTGGGCGAACTGTTGAAGCAGGCGCAGCGCAACCTCAACGCCCCCTGGCTCGGCATTTCCGGCTTCGTCGTCATCTCGCTGATGCTGTCGCTGCTGGTCTTCGTCGGCGAGGCCACCCGCGACGCCTTCGATCCGCGCAAGACGTTCAGATGAGGGCGATGCGGGCTGGCATTCGGCATGTTATATTCCGGCCGATATCGAGCGAACCCGGAGCCATGACGGTGTTGGCGTCCGTGCAATCCGTCAATCCGCACATTGGGGAAGGAAAGGGTTATGAATAGGGTCATCCTTGAACACTACCCGGCATCGAAGCTCCCGGATGAACTGCGAAAAGGCATAGCTCCGAGCGCCTCGGTCAGAGTGACAGTGGAGGAGGAGGCCAACAGGCCCCTTGGCCGCGAACAATTGCTTGAACTCATGCGGGATGCTCAGGCCAACGCGCCGGGAACAAGCCTCGACGAGGCTGTCGCGCGTGTTCGTGCCCTCCGCGATGAGTGGGAGGATTGATGGCTGCAGTCCGGCTTTATGTCGACACCAACATTTTCATCTATGCCTTTGAAAACAATGATGCGCTTGCAAACAAACTGCTTCAGCTCATTTCACTGAACGAGGGCAGAAAGCAGCCTTTCCTGGCGACGAGTGAGATCGTGCTCGCGGAGTTGATGGTCGATCCCTTGAGAAAGAACAATGAGCGACTGATCGAGCTCTACGACAATATTTCAATCGGCAATGCCTTCATCTCAATTGGGACGATAACTCGCGACGTTCTCTGGCACGCAGCACAGTTACGTTCGGAATTCCTTTCGTTGAGATTACCAGACGCGATCCATCTTTCCACAGCGATGCACTTCGGCTGCACCCAATTTCTGACAGCGGACACGAGGTTGAAAGAGACCTATTCTATCGCACCAAATCGTCTCGTCCCCCCTCAAATGGCAGCCAAAATTTCGATCATACGACCGGAAATTTCCGCCTTGGACAGGGTTGTCGCGGAAGTTGAGCTATGACCCCCCCTCTCCTCTCGGTCCAGGACCTCAGCGTCGCCTTCACGCAAGGCGGCAGCCAGTCGATCGCCGTCGACCATATCTCCTTCGACCTCGCCAGGGGCGAGACGGTGGCGCTGGTCGGCGAATCCGGCTCCGGCAAGTCGGTCACCGCGCTGTCGGTGCTGAAGCTGCTGCCCTATCCGACCGCCAGCCACCCGTCGGGAAAGATCCTGTTCCTCGGCGCCGACCTGCTTGCCGCGGACGAGAGAGACTTGCGCCGCGTGCGCGGCAACAAGATCACCATGATCTTCCAGGAGCCGATGACCTCGCTCAACCCGCTGCACACGATCGAGCAGCAGATCGTCGAGGTGCTGAAGCTGCACCAGGGCCTGGGCGATCGCAACGCCAAGGCGCGCACGCTGGAACTTCTGCACGAGGTCGGCATCCGCGAACCGGAAAAACGGCTCGACGCCTATCCGCACCAGCTTTCCGGCGGCCAGCGCCAGCGCGTCATGATCGCCATGGCGCTCGCCAACGAGCCTGAACTGTTGATCGCCGACGAACCGACGACGGCGCTCGACGTCACCGTCCAGGCGCAGATCCTCGAATTGCTGGCCGGCCTGAAAAGCCGCAAGAACATGTCGATGCTGTTCATCACCCACGATCTCGGCATCGTCAGGAAGATCGCCGACCGGGTCTGCGTGATGACCAAGGGCAAGATCGTCGAGACCGGCCCGACCAAGGAGATATTCGCCAATCCGCAGCACGCCTACACGCGGCATCTGCTTGCCGCCGAGCCGAAAGGCAAGCCGCCGGCGGCCAACCAGGCCGCCAAGCCGGTGATGGTCGGCAAGGACGTCAAGGTCTGGTTTCCGATCAAGAAGGGCTTCTTCCGGCGCACCGTCGACAATGTGAAGGCGGTCGACGGCATCGACGTCACCGTGCGGGCCGGTCAGACGCTTGGCGTCGTCGGCGAATCCGGCTCAGGCAAGACGACACTCGGCCTGGCGCTGGCCAGGATGATCTCGTCGACGGGGACCATCCAGTTCAACGGACGCGGCATCGATCAGCTGTCCTTCAGCGAAATGCGGCCGTTGCGGCGCGAGTTGCAGATCGTCTTCCAGGATCCGTTCGGTTCGCTCAGTCCGCGCATGTCGGTCGCCGAGATCATCGAGGAAGGGTTGAAGATCCACGAGCCGAAACTGTCTCCTGATGCGCGCGACGAGCGTGTCGTCGACGTGCTGAAGGAAGTCGGCCTCGATCCGGCGACGCGCAATCGCTATCCGCACGAATTCTCCGGCGGCCAGCGCCAGCGCGTCGCCATCGCGCGCGCCATGGTGCTCAACCCGCGTTTCGTCATGCTGGACGAGCCGACCTCGGCACTCGACATGAGCGTGCAGGCGCAGGTCGTCGACCTCTTGCGCAGCCTGCAGGCCAAGCACGACCTCGCCTACCTCTTCATCAGCCACGATCTGAGGGTCATCCGCGCGCTCGCCAACGAAGTCATCGTCATGCGCAACGGCAGGATCGTCGAGGCCGGTCCTTCCGAACAGATTTTCGGCAACCCGCGGACCGACTATACAAAGGCGTTGATCTCGGCCGCCTTCAAGATCGAAACGGCGCCGGTCGGTATCGTCAGCGAGTAGATTTTCGCCAGAGATCATGCACAAAATCAAAACGCTGCCGCGCCCCTGCAAGTGCGGACGCGAACGCTGTTGGTAAAAGGGAAAAACAATCCGCAATGGAAAAAGGCCGCATCCTGCTTGCCCTCACCGGTATTCATCCGCTGCGCTGGCGCGAACTGCTGTCGGCGGAGCGCGAAGTGGTGCTCGAGCCGAATGGCGCCGGCGATCCCTCGATTACCTATGCGGTGGTGTGGAAACAGCGGCCGAACCTGTTGTCGTCGCTACCTAATCTGCGGGCTATCTTCTCGATCGGCGCCGGCGTCGACCACATTTTCGCCGATCCCACCTTGCCCGACGTACCGGTCGTCAAGGTGGTCGCCGACAACCTTACCCAGTACATGACCGAATACGTCGTCTGGCGAGTGCTCGACCACCATCGCCAGGGCATGCTCTACCGCGCCCAGCAGCAGAAGAAGATCTGGCACGAGCCGCAGCAGCGGCCGGCCGGCGACATCTCGGTCGGCATCATGGGGCTCGGCACGCTTGGCCGCGCGGCGGCATCGGTACTGTTGTCGCTCGGCTTTCCCGTTAATGGCTGGTCGCGCAGCGATCGGCCGATGGAAGGTGTCTCGACTTACGCGGGCGAGGCCGGCCTGATCCCGTTCCTCAACGCCACCGATATCCTGGTGGTGCTGTTGCCGCTGACGCCACGGACGCACGGCATCATCAACCACGGCGTGCTGAAGGAGCTGCGCAAGCGCAACGGCCTCGGCGGCTCGGTGCTGATCAATGCCGGGCGCGGCAGGCTGCAGAAGGACGCCGACATTTTGCGCGCGCTGGACGACGGCACGCTGAAGGAAGCCAGCCTCGACGTGTTCGAGGTCGAGCCGCTGCCGAAGACCAGCCCGCTATGGAGCCACCCGAAAGTGTTCGTGACGCCGCACGCGGCGGCAACTTCCGATCCGATCCACCTGGCGCCGATCATGCTGCGTCAGATGGACGCCTTCGAGCGCGGCGAAGCGCTGGAAAATGTGGTGGATCGCGACGCGGGGTATTGATTTTTTAGAGCGTCGCTTTCCAGTCTCAGGCCCAGCCGAGCGGCACGTAGTCGATCTCCATAAACGCCTCGACCTCCGGGATCCAGCGGTCGCGGACGAAGGCGACGTGGTCGGGATGGTCGTTGTAGCCGGAGTAAGCCCGCTGATCGGCGAACTCCATCGAGAAGCCGAAGCGGTAGTCGTTCTTGGGGCTGACCTGCCGCAACTGCTCGAAATGCGTGACGCCCTTTATCGCCGTGAGGATCGTCTTGGCGTCGGCGAGGAACCTTTTTTCCTCGAGCGAATGCGGCGGGTGCTTTAGCGTGAACACGACGGTGTGACGGATCATTTTTTGCTCCTGCGATGTCTTCGTGTCACGCGCTGTCGGCCCAGGCGCGGATGAGGTTGTAGGCGATCGCCCCCTTCGGCGGTGTCACCAGGCCGCCCGGATGCTCGCGGGCCAGCATCGAGAGCACCTCGTCGCGAAAGAACCAGCGGCAATCTTCCAGCTCGTTGAAGTCGGGGTGGATATCGTCGTTGAGCGGTTCGCCGAAGCAGCCGATCATCAGCGAATAGGGAAACGGCCAGGGCTGGCTGGCGTGGTAGACGACGCGGCCTAGCCGAATGCCGGCTTCCTCCAGCGTTTCGCGGCGCACCGCCGCCTCGATCGTCTCGCCCGGTTCGATGAAACCGGCGAGCGCCGAATACATGCCGGGCCCGAAATGCCGGCCGCGGCCGAGCAGGCATTTTTCGCGTGTTGCCGTCAGCATGATCGCCACCGGGTCGGTGCGCGGAAAGTGCTCCGTCCCGCAGGTCGGGCAATGCCGCTTGTAACCGCCCGCCCGCATCTCGGCTTCGGTGCCGCATTTGCTGCAGAAGCGATGGCTGGCATGCCAGGCAAGCAGCGCCGCCCCTTGCGCCAGCGCGCCGGCGGCCGCTTCGTCGATCAACCCCTGCATATAGACCGAGCGATAGTCGATGGCCTTGATCGTCTCGGGGAGCTGCTCGGGCTCGACTCCGGCCGGCACCGCCAGCACCGGGCCGCTTTCGGAAAAACCGAGCAGCACGCCGTTTTCGAGCGATGCTTCGAGCGGCCGGCATTCGGCCACGCCGAACCAGGGGTCGAATGCGCCTTGCGCAAGCTTCAGATAGAGCCGGCCGCCACGCATCAGCAAAAGCCGCGCCGAGGGATCGGCGAGCGCCTTTTCGACGGAATCGTCGGCGCGGTTTTCGGACTGCCGGTCGATAATGTTGCCGGCGAAGCCGACGAACTGGCTCGGCTCGCGCAAGGGCGCGTCAAACAGGCGAAAGCTCATGCAGACTCGGGAAGGTTCAAGATGGACACGGGGGAGGCTTATAGCGCTGCCTTGATCTTTTCCGCAAACTTGCGGAGGTCGGAGCGCTGATAGGGCTCGCGCAGGCCGTGCCCCCACACCGGGCCGGGCCAGCCGGGATCGCCTTCCGAGCGCGCAATGACGTGTACATGCAACTGGCGCACGATGTTGCCGAGTGCGCCGGTGTTGATCTTGGTGCAGCCGGTCACCCGCTTCAGCGCCAGCGCCACCATATTGGTCTCGAAGGTCAGCATCGCCTGGTCGAGCGGCGTCATATCGTGGATTTCCTCGATGCCCGGCCGCTGCGGCACCAGCAGCAGCCATGGCCAGCGGCGGTCGTTCATGACGCGCAATTCGCACAGGCCGAGCCACATCAGCTGTTCGCTGTCGGCTTCCAGCTGGGCGTCAAGCGTGAATCCGGCCTTGAGGCCCGGCAGCATCGGCGTTTCCCTCACTTTTGGACGTTTTTTGAACTCTATCGACGCTAGAGCGGCTTCCGAAGGGCCGCAAGGGGCAGCAAGCAACATTGGCCGTCGCGGCGCTGATTGTGCGCGAAGAAGTGAAGGCCCGGGCAAATTGCATCAGGTTGGCGCTGCCCCGCCGAGATCGACGATTTTGATCGTGGCCACATTTTGTTCTTGCTTTGTGCCGGCAGCTATGCTACTAATCCCGCTACTGTGATTATTCGCACCAACGACCCGCCCGCCGAGGCGGGTTTTTGGTTTCAGCTTTCGCCGTCGCTCAAGGCCCCCTATCATCCGCACTTGCATTTCATCGCCGGATTGCCGATATGGAGGCTGGGAGGTTGGTGGTGGACGGTCCACTCGCCAACCGGGTCAGGTCCGGAAGGAAGCAGCCCTAACGAGCCCGGAACGGGTCATTGTTCCAGCCTCCCGCCTCTTCGCCTTTTGCCCCGACATTGACGGCGCCAAGCCGTGCGGGCGAAACTATGCGCAGGAATCGGCCGCCTCCAGTGGCAGCCCTTGGAGCTTAACGGGCGAATGAGCGAAGCCGGAAACGAGGCCGGGAAATTGGACAAGCCTGCCGCCTACCGCGTGCTGGCGCGCAAATACCGACCGTCGAATTTCTCCGAGCTGATCGGCCAGGAGCCGATGGTCCGCACCTTGACCAATGCCTTTGCCACCGGCCGCATCGCCCAAGCCTGGATGCTGACCGGCGTGCGCGGCGTCGGCAAGACCACGACCGCGCGCATACTCGCCCGGGCCCTGAACTACAAAACACCGACGGTCGACCAGCCTTCCGTCGACCTTGCCGTGCTCGGCGAGCATTGCCAGGCGATCATGGAAGGCCGGCATGTCGACGTCATCGAGATGGACGCCGCCTCGCATACCGGCATCGACGACATCAGGGACATCATCGAGCGTGTGCGCTACGCCCCGGTGTCGGCGCGCTACAAGGTCTACATCATCGACGAAGTGCACATGCTTTCCAACCAGGCCTTTAACGGCCTGCTGAAGACGCTGGAAGAGCCGCCGCCGCACGTCAAGTTCATCTTCGCCACCACCGAAATCCGCAAGGTGCCGATCACCGTCCTGTCGCGCTGCCAGCGTTTCGACCTCAGGCGCATCGATGCGGCAATGATCAAGGCCGACCTTGCCAGGATAGCCGGTCTGGAGGGCATCGAAGTTGAAGACGACGCGCTGGCGATGATCGCGCGCGCGGCCGAAGGCTCCATGCGCGATGCGCAGTCCATCCTTGACCAGGCGATCGCCCATGGCGGCGGCGCGGTCAGCGCCGAAGCGGTGCGCGCCATGCTCGGCCTTGCCGACCGCGCCCGCATCGTCGACCTGTTCGAGCATGTCATGAAGGGCGACGTCGCCGCCGCGCTTGCCGAATTCCGTGCCCAGTACGATACCGGCGCCGATCCTGCCGCGGTGCTGACCGACCTTGCCGAGTTCAACCATCTGGTCACCCGTCTGCGTTTCGTGCCGGCTGCCATCGACGACGCCTCGCTGTCCGAGGACGAGCGCCGGCGCGGCGCCGATTTCGCCAGCACGCTGTCGGTCAAGGTGCTGTCGCGGACATGGCAGATGCTCTTGAAAGGCATTCCCGAGGTGCAGACCTCCAACCGCCCGGTCAGCGCCGCCGAGATGGTGCTGATCCGGCTGGCGCATGCCGCCGACCTGCCGACGCTGGACGAGGCGCTGAAATCGTTGGAGAACGGCGTTTCGCCGCCGGGCGCCGCGCCGCGCGTGAATGGCGCGCCGGCAAGCCCCGGCCCCGCAAACCATGCGCCTGCGAGCGGTGGTGCCGGTGCCGTGGCGCAGACGCGGATGCCGACGGCCAATGGCGGCGCGCAGACGATGCGCCTGGTCGAGGCCGAGCCCGTGCCGACCAACTTCGTTGCTCCGCCGGAGCCGGTGGTCGAGGCGCCGCCGGTGCCGGTGAAATCGCTGGCCGATATTGTCGCCCTTGCCGACGCCCAGCGCGACATGGCCTTCAAGGTGCTGGTGAAGCGTTGCGTGCGCCTGGTGCGCATCGAGCCCGGCCGTATCGACGTCAGCCTGACCGACGATGCGCCGAAGATGCTGCTCAACGATTTGACCGCCAAGCTGCGCGCCTGGACGGGCCGCAGCTGGCTGGTGTCGCTGTCGAAGGAGGAGGGCGGCCAGACGCTGGCCGAGATGGAATCGACAAAGCGCGAAAACGCCTTCCTCGATGCCAAGAGCGACCCGACGGTCGCTGCCATCCTTGCGCGCTTTCCCGGCGCCAAGATCATCGACGTGCGCATTCCCGACGCGCCGGAAGCCGATGCGGCAGAGGCCGAAGTGCCGGTCGAGCCGCCGGCCGACGACGACGAAACCTGAACAACCAGCACCAACTGCAAAGGACCGTGCGATGAAAGATCTTCTCGGCCTGATGGGCAAGGCAAAGGAAATGCAGGCCAAGTTCCAGGCCATGCAGGATGAGATTGCCACGCTGGAAGCCACCGGACAGGCCGGCGGCGGCCTGGTCAGCGTGACGCTGACCGGCAAATTCGAGATGAAGTCGCTGAAGATCGACCCGGCGCTGTTCAAGGAGGACGAGGTCGAGATTCTCGAGGACCTGCTCCTCGCTGCCCACAACGACGCCAGGACCAAGGTCGAGCAGATCATGCAGGAGAAGACCAAGGCGCTGACCGCGGGACTGCCGCCGGGAATGAAGCTGCCGTTCTAAGGTGTGTTGATATTCAGGTGATGCCGGCCTGCAAACGGCGGCTTCCTGCGCTTCCGGTGCTCACGTACGAAACGTACGCTCCGCTCCGGTTCTCGGAAGCCGCCATTTTCGGCTCGGCCTGACCTGAATCTCAGCGCACCTCGAGCTGTGTTTACAGTTACCGCGTCGACTGAACCAATCTCTCCAGGCTTGGGCAAGCCCTCTTGCGGAGATTGCGGCGCTCCAAGGTCACGGCATGAATCCTTGGAACCATGCCGGCACCTGACCGAAGAGGGCAGCGATCCAACGCTCTTCGCCCGCCAGCTGTGTCTATTGGGCAACGCCCCACACTTAATAACGCTTTAGCCATCTTTTTGCCTGAAAGTGTCTCATTCTTGCCGCAACCAGGGGCGGGCTGGCAGCAGAATGAGGGGACGCCTGTTGATCTCTACCCGATGGAAGACGCCGTTGCGGCTCGGCGTCGTTGTCTCGCCGCTGTTTTTGGCCGCTTGCAGTCAGACCGCCTCGCACGGCATGTCCAGCCTGACCGATGCCATTACGCCGGGTTTCCTGAGCTCGCGCTCCTACAATTCCACGCCGAAGGAGAAGGAATGCCTGGAGCGGGCGATGTTCTTCGAGTCCAACCGGTCGAGCCGTGACGGCATGATTGCGGTCGGCACCGTGGTGATGAACCGGCTGCGGTCCGGCAAGCACGGCAGCACCATCTGCGAAGTGGTTGGCGAGCGCGGGCAGTTCGCGCCGGGCGTCATGACACGGCCGATGAATTCGAAGGCGATGCCCGACGTCGAGGAGGCCGCCGAGGCGGTGCTCAAGGGCGAGCGCAAAGCCAAGTTGAAGAACACCATGTATTTCCACACCGCCGGGCTGCGCTTCCCCTACAAGAACATGCACTACACCATGGTCGCCGGCGGCAATGCCTTTTATGAAAAGCGCGGCCGCAACTGGCAGCCGCTGCCGGACGAACCGGTGGTCGCCATGGCCCAGGCCAAGCCGCAAGCGCCTGCCGCTCAGGCCATACTTGTCGCTTCGGCGGAGCCGGCTCGCGAGGTCAAGCCGACATTCGCCAAGGCAACCTATGTTACCGCCGCCGCATCGCAGCCAGCAAGGCAGACAAGGGTGACTGCAGGAATGGCGACCGCGGCGAGGGCGGCACCGGAGAAGCCAATCCTTGTGGCGCTGCAAGAGCCAATGCAGGAACCGGACGCGGCCCGTTTCGGTGGAACCGTGAACCCCCGGCCGGTCACATCATTCCAGGCGGCGCCGGCAGAGCCGACAATGTCGTTCGAGACGACGCCCGAGAACACCGACGCCATCGGCGCGATGATCGCCGGCCAGACCCGGCCGCTGGAGGAAAACTGAGGCGGCCGGCGTCGGCGCGTTGTACGGGGAGAAATGCCCGGCAGGGCAATGAGGGGCGGCGCAACGCCGGGCGATTGCCTCTTTGCAGGCTGAACAGCACGCCTCAGCGCTGTTCCAAAACCCGTTGAAAAATCCTAAACCGGTGCGATGTCGAAGCGAATCGCCGGTCCCGAGATCGAACGCCTGATCCAGCTGCTGGCCAAGGTGCCGGGGCTTGGCCCGCGTTCGGCACGGCGCGCCGCGCTCCACCTCATCAAGAAGAAGGAGCAACTGCTGGCGCCGCTTGCCGCTGCCATGGGCGAGGCCGTCGACAAGGTGCGCATCTGCTCGACCTGCGGCAATGTCGACACCTCCGATCCATGCATGATCTGCACCGACCCGCGCCGCGACCCCACCACGCTCATCGTTGTCGAGGACGTGGCCGACCTTTGGGCGCTGGAGCGGGCGACCGCGATGAACGTGCGTTATCATGTGCTCGGCGGTACGCTGTCGCCGCTCGACGGCATTGGTCCCGATGAGCTCAACATCCGTTCGCTGGTCGATCGCGTCGCCGGCGGCGAGGTCAAGGAAGTGATCCTCGCCGTCAACGCTACGGTCGAGGGCCAGACTACCGCGCACTACCTCACCGACCAGCTTTCCGGCTTCGACATCAAGGTGACGCGCCTGGCGCACGGTGTTCCGGTCGGCGGCGAACTCGACTATCTCGACGAAGGCACGCTCGCCGCGGCACTGCGCTCGCGGACGGTGTTTTGAGGCGAGTTGCGGGGAGGATGATGGTTGCTAAGCATTCTTTAAGGCTGGCACTCCGTCCCACCCCCCTCTGCAGGACAGAGGGGGGTGGGACGGATCGCTGTTTTCGCAAAATAGCCGTCGCGTTTCTTCTTGCAGTCCTCTTTGCCCTCATCCTCGCCACCCCCGCCTCCGCGGCAAAGATCGACGACCAGTTCCGCGCCTGGCTTGGCAACGACCTCTGGCCCGAAGCCAGCGCCAAAGGCATCTCCAGAAAAACCTTCGATGCCGCCTTCGACGGCGTCAAGCCGAACCTCAAGCTGCCCGACCTGGTAAAGCCGGGCGAGAAGGCGGTGACGCCGCGGAAACAGCATCAGGCCGAGTTCGGTTCGCCCGGCGCCTATTTCGCCGAAAGGATCGTCCGTGCGGTGACCGCCGGTGGCCGCACCCGCGAGGCGGCCAACGCTAGGACCCTTGCAGCGATCGAGAAACGCTACGGCGTGCCTGGCGAAGTGCTGCTGGCGATCTGGGGCCGCGAGAGCGGCTTCGGCGCAGCGAAGCTGCCTTTTGACGCCTTCGAGGTGCTGGGCACCAAGGCGTTCATGTCGACCAAGAAGGAATTCTTCCGCACCGAGCTCTTGGCGGCGCTGGAGATCGTCGAGCGCGGGCTTGCCCCGGTCGGTGCGATGAAATCGTCCTGGGCCGGCGCGCTCGGCCAGCCGCAGTTCATGCCGACGTCGTTCCTCAAGCATGCCGTCGATTTCGACGGCGACGGCCACACCGACATCTGGAATTCGACGCCCGACATACTGGCATCGATCGCCAATTATCTCGTGCATTATGGCTGGGTCAGGGGCCGCGGCTGGGGCTTCGAGGTGACGGTGCCGGAAAGCGTCTCGTGCTCGCTCGAAGGTCCGGACCAGGGCAAGAAGATTTTCCAATGGGCTGATATGGGCATCAGGCGTGTGTCGGGTAAACCGTTCCCGGCGAGCGAACTGAAAGCCGAGGGCTTTCTTTTGATGCCGGCCGGGCGTAGCGGCCCGGCCTTCATCGTGACCCCCAATTTCTACGTGCTGAAGCAGTATAACACCAGCGATCTCTATGCCCTGTTCATCGGCCATGGCGCCGATCGCATCGCCCATGGCGACAGCAATTTCTCAAGCAATTGGGGCGCGGTCGGCGGGCTCTACCGCTCCGACATCGCCGCCCTGCAGCGGGCGCTGGAAGCCAAGGGCTACGATGTCGGCAGCGCCGACGGCCTGCCTGGCTTCAAGACGCGCCGCTCGATCGGCAAATGGCAGGCCAGCAACGGCCGTTCCGCTACCTGCTTTCCCGACCCCGACCTGGTTACCGCGCTGAAATAGCCGGATTTTCGCACCGCCGGTCTGGCCCAATCGACCGTTCTGCAAATGCTCGTTGCCGCGCTCGAAACCGCCGGATATGGTGAGCTGGAACCGCACAAAAATTGCCAATACGACGGTCCGGGGATCACCGTTCGACGCGGCAAGAAATGCCACAACCCTGAGCCGGGAACTCAGGTCAACAAAAACAGGGAACAGTTGAAATGATGATGGAAAAGTTTGCTCTACGCACCCGCTTCTTGCTTGCGGGTGCCGCCATGTCCGCGCTGCTTCTGGCCGGTGCGCCTGCCTTCGCGGTCACGCCCGCCGACACGCTGGTCGAGGGTTTCGCCATCGACGACATTATCTCCATGGATCCGGGCGAGGCATTCGAATTGTCTACCGCCGAAGTCACCGGCAACACCTACGATCTCCTGGTGCGCCTCGACCTCAGCGACACCTCGAAGGTCAAAGGCGATCTCGCCGAAAGCTGGAGCGTCTCCGACGACGGCCTGACCTACACGTTCAAGCTCAAGCCCGGCCTCAAATTCGCCTCCGGCAATCCGATCACAGCGGCGGACGTCGCCTATTCGTTCGAGCGCGCCATCAAGCTCGACAAGAGCCCGGCCTTCATCATCGGCCAGTTCGGCATCGACGGCGGCAACGTCACCGAGAAGGCCAAGGCCGTTGATGACACGACGTTCCAGTTCACCGTCGACAAGGCCTATGCGCCGAGCTTCGTGCTGAACTGCCTGTCGGCGACGGTCGCCTCGGTCGTCGACGCCAAGCTGGTCAAGGAGCATGTCGCGGCGGTCACGCCGAGCGCCGACTACAAATGGGACAATGATTTCGGCAATGCCTGGCTGAAGACCGGCTATGCCGGCTCCGGTGCCTTCAAGCTGCGCGAATGGCGCGCCAACGAAGTTGTCGTCCTTGAGCGCAACGACAATTACTACGGCGAGAAGGCCAAGCTTGCCCGCGTCATCTATCGCAACATGAAGGAAAGCTCGGGCCAGCGCCTGGCGCTGGAAACCGGTGATATCGACGTCGCCCGCAATCTCGAGCCAAACGATCTCGACGCCATCGCCAAGAACGCCGATCTCACCACCACCAGCGCGCCGAAAGGCACGGTTTTTTACATCAGCCTCAACCAGAAGAACCCGAACCTCGCCAAGCCCGAGGTCCGCCAGGCTTTCAAATATCTGGTCGACTACGACGCGTTGAGCTCAACCATCCTCAAGGGCATCGGCGAGATCCACCAGACCTTCCTGCCCAAGGGCGACCTTGGTGCTCTCGACGAAAACCCGTTCAAGCTCGATGTCGCCAAGGCCAAGGACCTGCTCGCCAAGGCGGGTCTCGCCGACGGCTTCAACGTCACCATGGACGTACGCACCGGCCAGCCGACCACCGGCATGGCGGAATCGATCCAGCAGACGCTGGGACAGGCCGGCATCAAGCTGGAGATCATCCCCGGCGACGGCAAGCAGACGCTGACCAAATACCGCGCCCGCAACCACGACATCTATATCGGCCAGTGGGGCCAGGACTATTTCGACCCGAACTCCAATGCCCAGACCTTTGCCAGCAACCCGGACAATTCGGATGAAGCCAAGACCAAGACCCTGGCCTGGCGCAACGCTTGGGACATTCCGGACTTGACCAAGCAGACGGAAGCGGCCCTGCTCGAGAAGGATTCGGCCAAGCGCGCCGCAATGTACCAGGATCTTCAGAGGAAGATCCTCGATACCAGTCCTTTCGTCATCATCCACCAGCAGCTGGAAGTGGCTGGCCTGCGCAAGAACCTCAAGGGCTTTGCGCTCGGCCCGAGCTTCGACACCAACTTCGTCGGCCCGGTTTCGAAGGAGTGATGTCGGCGGACGCGCCGCATGAGCTTGGCTGAAAGGGAAACGACGGCGGGGCGCGGCAGCGCTCGCGCCGTTGCCGTTGCCTCATCGATCGCCCGGTTCCTGGTCATCGCGATAACGACTTATCTCGGTCTGCTCGCGGTGACCTTCTTCATCGGCCGGGTGATCCCGATCGACCCAGTGCTGGCGGTGCTCGGCGACCGGGCGCCGACCAATGTCGTCGAACGAACGCGCCGCGAGATGGGCCTCGACCTGCCGCTTGTCGAGCAGTTCTACATCTATGTCAAACATGCCCTGAACGGTGATTTCGGCACCTCGGTGCTGACCACCAATCCGGTGATGACGGACATCCGCCGCGCCTTTCCGGCGACGCTTGAACTGGCAACACTGGGGACGCTGATCGGTTCGGTGATCGGCGTGCCGCTTGGTGTGCTGGCGGCCGTGCGGCGCGGCAGCATCATCGACCAGATCGTGCGCATCATCGGTCTTGTTGGCTATTCCGTGCCGATCTTCTGGCTGGGGCTGCTGGCGCTGGTGCTGTTCTACGCCAAGCTGCAATGGGTCGCCTTTCCCGGCCGCCTCGATATCGTCTACGAATACACCTTCACGCCGATTACCGGCTTTTACCTGCTGGATGCACTCTGGCAGCGGCAGTGGGACGTATTTGCCGATGCCTTCCGCCACATCATCCTGCCTGCCTCGCTGCTCGGCTATTTCTCGCTAGCCTACATCAGCCGCATGACGCGCTCCTTCATGCTGAACGAACTCACCCAGGAATACATCGTCGCGGCGCGCGCCAAGGGCCTGTCGGAAACGCGCATCATCTGGGGTCACGCGCTGCGCAACGCCGCGGTGCCGATGGTTACGGTGATCGCTCTGTCCTATGCCGGGCTGCTCGAAGGCTCGGTGCTGACCGAGACGGTGTTTTCGTGGCCGGGCATCGGCCTCTACATCACCAACTCGCTGCAGAACGCCGACATGAATGCTGTGCTTGGCGGCACGATCATCATCGGCTCGGTCTTCATCGGCATCAATCTTTTGTCCGACCTGCTCTACCGGCTGCTCGACCCAAGGACCAAGGCAGGATGAGCGCAGAAGCGATTCAAACCCGCCGTGATTGGCTGCTCAGCGAGCGGCCGGCGTCGCGCGTGCAGGCAAGGCTCGGCCGCGCCTATGTAGCCTGGCGGCGCTTTTCCGCCAACCGGCTGGCCTTTGTCGGCCTGCTCATCATCATCGCCCTGCTGGTGGTCGCGGCCTTCGCCGATGTGCTGGCGCCCTATTCGCCGACATTCGGCGACCTCAAGGGCTCGCGGCTGCTGGCGCCAAGTGCCGCGCACTGGTTCGGCACCGACGATCTCGGCCGCGATATTTATTCGCGCATCATCTTCGGTTCGCGCTGGACGCTCTATGTCGTCATTCTGGTCGCCATCATCGCCGCGCCCATCGGCTTGCTGGTCGGCACCGTTGCCGGCTATGCCGGCGGCTGGACCGATGCGATCCTGATGCGCATCACCGACATCTTTCTCGCCTTTCCGAAGCTGATCCTGGCGCTGGCCTTTGTCGCCGCGCTCGGCCCCGGCATCGAAAACGCGGTGCTCGCCATCGCCATCACCTCGTGGCCGCCCTATGCCCGCATTGCCCGCGCCGAAACGCTGACGGTGCGCAATTCCGATTACATCAAGGCGGTGCAATTGATGGGCGCTTCGCCGTTCCGCATCGTGCTTCGCCACATCATGCCGCTCTGCATCTCCTCGCTGATCATCAGGGTGACGCTCGACATGGCCGGCATCATCCTGACCGCCGCCGGCCTCGGCTTCCTCGGCCTCGGCGCGCAGCCGCCGCTGCCGGAATGGGGCGCGATGATCGCGTCGGGCCGACGCTTCGTGCTCGACCAGTGGTGGGTGGCGGGCGCGCCGGGCTTTGCCATCCTCATCGTCAGCCTCGGCTTCAACCTGCTCGGCGACGGCCTGCGCGACGCGCTCGATCCGCGAAGCGGTGACCAATGAGCACGCTTCTCGAAGTCGACGACCTGCGCGTAACCTTCCCGACGCGCACCGGCCTGATCGAGGCAGTGCGCGGCGTTTCCTTCTCGCTCGGCCGCGAACGGCTCGGCATCGTCGGCGAGAGCGGTTCGGGCAAGTCGCAGACCGGCCGCGCCATTATGGGCGTCACCCCGCCGCAGGCCGAGGTGACCGCAAAGACGCTTGCTTTCGACGGCATCGACCTGCTGGCCGCCTCGCCGCGCGAGCGCCGCGCACTGCGTGGCAAGCGTATCGCCATGATCCTGCAGGATCCGAAATATTCGCTCGACCCGGTGATGAGCATCGGCCGCCAGATCGTCGAGACACTGCGCACGCATGAGAAAGTCTCCAAGGCCGAAGCCCGCGACCGCGCGCTTGCCATGCTGGAGGCTGTGCAGATCCGCGATCCGGCCCGTGTCTTCGACCTGCATCCGCACGAGGTTTCCGGCGGCATGGGCCAGCGCGCCATGATCGCCATGATGCTGATCGCCGGGCCGGAGATGATGATCGCCGACGAGCCGACCTCGGCACTCGACGTCACCGTGCAGCTCGACGTGCTCGGCATCCTCGACCGGCTGGTCAGCGAGCGCGGCATGGGGCTGATCTTCATCTCGCACGACCTGCGCTTGGTCTCATCTTTCTGCGATCGTGTCATCGTCATGTATGCCGGCAAGGTGGTCGAACAGCTCAAAGCCTCGGAGCTCGGCCGTGCCCAGCATCCCTATACGCGCGGCCTGCTCAACTGCATGCCCAAGATCGGCGCCGACCGTCACCCGCTGCCGGTGCTCGACCGCAAGCCGGAGTGGGCGGCATGACGGCAGCCCTTTCCGTCGACCGGCTGGAGGTGGTCTTCGACCGTTTTCGCGCGCTGAAGGGCGTCAGCCTTGAAGTCGAGTCCGGTGAATCCTTCGGCCTGGTCGGCGAGTCCGGCTCCGGCAAGTCGACGTTACTCAGGGCAATCGCCGGCCTGGCGCCGGCCGCTTCGGGCACCATCGCCGTCAACGGCAAACAGCTCGGCGCGCGCCGCGACAAGGCGTTCTACCGCGAGGTGCAGATGGTCTTCCAGGACCCGTACGGCTCGCTGCACCCGCGCCAGACCGTCGACCGCCTGCTGCAGGAGCCGCTCGCCATTCACGGCTTTGTTGACGGCGAAAAGCGCATCCAGCGGGCGCTGGACGAGGTCGGCCTGGGCACCGGCTTCCGTTTTCGCTATTCGCATCAATTGTCCGGCGGCCAGCGCCAGCGCGTGGCAATCGCCCGTGCCCTGATCCTCGAACCGTCGATCCTGCTGCTCGATGAGCCGACCTCGGCGCTCGACGCTTCGGTGCAGGCGGAGGTGCTGAACCTGCTGGAGGAGATCCGGCGGCGGCGCAAGCTGACCTTTCTGATGGTCAGCCACGACCTCGCCATCATCACCCATATGTGCGAGCGGCTGATGGTGATGCAGAACGGCGAGGCGGTCGAGCACCTCACCGCCGGCGACCTCGTCGAGCGCCGCGTCACCAAGGACTACACGCGCAATCTGCTGAGGGCGAGCGAGGGGTTTGTCAGGACGGCATGAGCGACGGGCCTTCGGTTGCCGACATCGGCATCGACAGGCCCAATCGCCGGGCGACGGTGCCAACTTGAGGAAAACCTGAAACAAGCCCAAAAGAGTCTCAACAGCCATCAAACGAGAGCGGGCGCCGGTCCGGTGAGGGATACGATGACAAATTCAGCCATTTCCGAACGCAAGAACCAGTCGATTTCGCGCGGCGTCGGCATGACCACTCAGATCTATGCCGATCGCGCCGAAAACTCGGAAATCTGGGACGTCGAAGGCCGCCGCTATATCGATTTTTCGTCCGGTATCGCTGTCGTCAACACTGGCCACCGTCACCCCAGGGTCATCGAAGCGGTCAAGGCGCAGCTCGACCGCTTCACCCATACCTGCTACCAGGTCGTGCCCTACGAGAGCTATATCCGGCTGGCCGAACGGCTGAACGGCATGCTGCCCGGCAAGTTCGACAAGAAGACGATTTTTGTCACCACCGGCGCCGAGGCGGTCGAGAACGCTATCAAGATTGCCCGTAACGCCACCGGCCGGCCGGCGGTCATCGCTTTTTCCGGCGGCTTTCACGGCCGCACCTTCATGGGCATGGCACTGACCGGCAAGGTCGTGCCCTACAAGGCCGGCTTCGGCGCCATGCCGGCGGATGTCTTCCATGCGCCGTTCCCGGTTGCGCTGCACGGCGTGTCGGTCGCCGATTCGCTGGCGGCGCTCGACCGGCTGTTCAAGGCCGACGTCGATCCGGCCCGCGTTGCCGCCATCATCGTCGAGCCGGTGCAGGGCGAGGGCGGCTTCTACGAGGCGCCGCGCGACTTCATGACCGCATTGCGCAAGATCTGCGACCAGCACGGCATGCTGCTGATCGCCGACGAGGTGCAGACCGGCTTTGCCCGCACCGGCAAGATGTTCGCCATGGACCACCACGAGGTGGCGGCCGACATCACCACCATGGCCAAGAGCCTGGCCGGCGGCTTTCCGCTGGCGGCGGTCACCGGCCGTGCCGAGATCATGGATGCGCCGAACCCCGGCGGGCTCGGCGGCACCTATGGCGGCAGCCCGATCGGCGTCGCCGCGGCGCATGCCGTGCTCGACGTTATCGACGAAGAGAAGCTCTGCGACCGCGCCACCACGCTGGGCAACCGGCTGAAGCAGCGCCTGCAATCGATCCGTGACGAAGCGCCGGAGATCGTCGATATCAGGGGCCCCGGCTTTATGAACGCGGTCGAGTTCAACGATGTGACGAAGGGCCTGCCGTCGCCGGAACTCGCCAATGCGGTACGGCTGAAGGCGCTCGACAAGGGTCTGATCCTGCTGACCTGCGGCGTCTACGGCAACGTCATCCGCTTCCTCGCGCCGATCACCATCCAGGACGGCGTCATGAACGAGGCGCTTGACATCCTGGAAAGTTCGATCCGCGACGCCCGCGCCGCCTGAGCGGCGAGGATATCGCCTGGGATTCAACTGCGGCGAAGGCCGAGATAGGCGGCAAGCCGCCGTTCAACGCCCTATGCGAGCACGAAATTCGGCAGTCGAATTGGTGCGTGGAAACGGTTCGGAAGGCAACTGTACACCGAGAAAGGCACAAAGCGGCTCCCACCCTTCAGAGGCTTGATAAGTAAGAAGGCGTTCAGGTGGCAGCGTTGATTTCACGGAAGCGTTATGTGCTTCATAGACAGCGATTGCGTGATCACGGTTATCAAATCGACCGCCAAAGACTGTGTTTCCAATCACCGCCACACCAAAGGACTGTGGATCATTGGTAGCAGCATCCATCGTGAGCCCTATTGTTTGCGCCATGCTGTCGTACCAGGCTTCGGGGTCACGAACTGTCAGGATAACCTTCGCATCAGGGTAGTGGTCACTCACTTCGCGCCAAAAATACGCCGTTGGCCAATCGACCGCGGAAAGATAGCCGGCATATGCCGCATCCCAGGTCGGGAGTTGTCCCTGGCCGGCGGCGCGCCACAGCGTCTTCTGCTCGGGATTGGCGTGGACATCTGCCATGTGATGACACGGCCCGAACCCAAGATGCTCCAACGCGAGCTTCAGCGAATATGTGCCAGTGCGACCCATGCCTGCGCCAATGACATATAAAGCCATGAGCACCCCCCGACGAATTTCAATTGGTCAAAATACCGCCGTTTCCTCTACTTCGCTATATCTTTTGAAGGTCAGCTCCCGGTCGAATTAGACTAGGTCATTCAGGGTGATTGGGTTTGATCTTATCCCGCAGCGCGGACAGGCTCTTCTTCCTGGAAGGCGGCGAGCGCCGCCTTCAGCCCGTCGGGCCCGGTCGCGACAATCTGCGGCGACGGCGAAAAGCCGGCGCCGAGCATCTTACGGCCAAGCATGTGGTCGCCGGGCCGGTTGACCGATTCGATGCCGAGCAGCCGGCTTCCGGCATAGTGGTAGATGGAGAATTTGTTCTCGGCCACGTCGCCCAGCACGATATGGCTGTCGCCGCCCGCAATCAGGCCGACCATCTGCAGCTTCATGTCGCCGATATCGGACCAGAACCAAGGCACCGCCGAGTAATTGTCGGTGTGGCCGGCAATGGTGCGTGCGGCGAGCCGCGCCTGGTCGGTGGCGTTCTGCACCGATTCCAGCCGCACATCGCCGCCTGTGAACCAGTGCCGGTAGGACGCCGCGTCGCCGATGGCGAGGATTTCCGGCACCGACGTGCGCATCTGCTGGTCGACGCGGATGCCGTTGGCGATGGCAATGCCGGCGGCTTCGGCCAATTCGACATTCGGCACGACGCCAATGCCGATGACGACCATCTGCGCCGGCAATCCTTCGCCAGATGAGGTGATTGCAGCCGAAACACGACCGTTCTCTCCCTCCAGCCGTTCGATGGTGGTGCCGGTAAGGATGCGCACACCGGTCGCCTCCAGCCGCTGGCGTACATGGCCGGCGATCACCGGCGCCACGGCGCGGCCGAGCAGCCGGTCGACCGCCTCGACCACCGTAACCTTGCGGCCGGCGGCGGTGAGCGTTGCGGCAATCTCCAGGCCGATGAAGCCGCCGCCGAGGATGACGACCTCCTCGCTTTGCGCGCTCAATTCGCGGATCAGGCGGGCATCGCTGAGCGAGCGCAGCGGCAGAACGCCAGAAAGCTCCGAACCCGGCAGCGGCAGCAGGCGCGGACGCGCGCCGGTGGCGAGGATCAGCCGGTCGAACGACAGCACGCCGCCTGATATCTCCAGCCGGCGGCCGGCGACGTCGATCCGCTCGACCCGCAGGCCTGGCCGGTAGTCGATGGCGCTGCCGGTATAAAAAGCCTCGCCGCGCAACGGCTGCGGTTTTGCTTGCTGATCCTTGATGAAGGTCTTCGACAGCGGCGGCTTGTGGTAGGGCAATTCGTTTTCGTCGCCGATCAGGATTACCGGCCCGTCATAGCCTTCTTCGCGCAGACTGGCGGCCGCTTGCACGCCCGCATGACCCGCACCGACAATGACGACCCCGATCTTCATAACAGCCCGATTCCTCACCCAAATCTAGGACGTCCCGCCAGGTGGCGATTGTCTGGTCCCGCCGCAAGAGCGCCGATCCGGGTCGCACCCGGAACGGCCGCCTGTCAACCGCGTCCTGCGCCGGCATCCCTATACATCGGTGTTAAAGTTGACAGTTCTAGTTTAGAATAATTCTAAACTGTTGTTTCAATTGAATTTTTTCTATGCCACCAGTTGACATCCGGTGTCTTCGCCGTTTTATGGAAGCTCGCGCGTCAGCGCATCCCTTTGATGTCTGGGCCTTGAACCCTTTCGATTGGAGGCATTTCGGTGTCTTTCTTCCGCGAACCGCGCGATGGCGCGACCCTTCTTTGCCCGCTGGCAGCTGCCCGCCGCGGCGCCGGCATTTCATTGATTCCCGAGGAGAGACAGTCATGAGAACGATGATCATGGCACGGTATGGCGGCAGGCTTGCGGCGATCGGCGCCACCGCGATGCTCACGGCGGCGGTGTTCGTGCTGCCGGCCAAGGCACAAACCGATGTCAAGGCGGTCATCAAGGCCTATTCCGACATCGCGCTCGCCAAATACGAGGATTCGCTGATCACGGCCGAGGCGCTCGACAAGGCTGTCGCTGCGCTGCTCGCCAAGCCATCGGCCGAGACGCTGAACGCCGCCCGCGAGGCCTGGAAGGCATCGCGCGTTCCCTATCAGCAGACCGAGGTCTATCGCTTCGGCAATGCCATCGTCGACGACTGGGAAGGCAAGGTGAACTCCTGGCCGCTCGACGAGGGCTTGATCGACTATGTCGCCAAGAGCTACGGCACCGAGTCGGACGCCAACGCGCTCTACACCGCCAATGTGATCGCCAACAAGTCGATTGAGATCAACGGCAAGAAGGTCGACGCCACCAATCTGACGCCGGAGTTCCTTTCCGGCACCCTGCAGGAGGCCGGCGGAATCGAGGCCAATGTGGCGACCGGCTATCACGCCATCGAATTCCTGCTTTGGGGTCAGGACCTGCACGGAACCGGTCCGGGCGCCGGCGAGCGGCCCTACACCGATTACGACCTCGCCAATTGCACCGGCCGCAATTGCGACCGTCGGGCGCAGTACCTGAAATCGGCGAGCGACCTTCTGGTTTCCGATCTAAAGGATATGGTCGACGACTGGAAGGAAGGCGGCGCCGCCCGCAAGAACCTTGTCGATGGCGAGCCGAACGCCGCCATTTCGACCATCTTCACCGGCATGGGCTCGCTGTCCTATGGCGAACTCGCCGGCGAGCGGATGAAGCTCGGCCTTTTGCTGCACGATCCGGAAGAGGAGCACGATTGCTTCTCCGACAACACCTACAACTCCCATCTCTACGATGCGATCGGCATTCGTGCCGCCTATCACGGCAGCTACACGCGGCTTGACGGCACTGTCGTGGAGGGGCCGTCGGTGGCCGACATGGTCAAGGCGGCCGATCCGGCGATCGACAAGGAATTGTCGGCTAAACTGGATGTCACCATCGCCAAGATGGAGGCCATCAAGGCGCGGGCGCTTGCCGGCGAGGCCTATGACCAGCAGATCGCCGAGGGTAACGCTGACGGCAACGCCACCGTGCAGGCGGCGATCGACGCGCTGGTCGATCAGACCAAGTCGATCGAACGCGCCGTCGGCACCCTGAAGCTCAATGCCATCGCCTTCGAGGGCTCGGACAGCCTCGATTCACCGGACAAGGTGTTCCAGTAAACTTCGAAACCAACAGCCACGCGGCGCAATGAGCGCCGTTAGCCAGAGCGACAAATGCTGATCTGCCATTGCAACATCATCACCGAAAAGGAGATAGAGCAGACGATCGTCGGACTGCTGGATGAGGACCCCTGGCAGCTGATCGTGCCGGCGAAGGTCTACCATGCCATGCACAAGCGCGGTCGCTGTTGCGGCTGCTTCCCAAATGTGGTCGAAACGATCATTCGGGTCACCGAAAATTATCACGCCCGCTCGGCGGCGAGCGGCGTGGACATCGTTTCACACCTGGATCGCGTCAGAGGCCTGCGCGTCCAATACGGGAGCAGAATCCATGAAAGGCGAACAGCAGATCATAGAGCGGCTTAACGAGGCTCTGTTTCTGGAACTTGGAGCGGTCAATCAATATTGGGTGCATTTCCGGCTGCTGGAGGACTGGGGATACGCCAAGCTGGCGAAGAAGGAACGCGCTGAATCGATCGAAGAAATGCACCATGCCGACCGGCTCGTGGCGCGCATCATCTTCCTTGAGGGCCATCCGAACCTGCAGTCCGTGGCGCCGCTGCGTATCGGGCAGAATGTCAAGGAAGTGCTCGAATCCGATCTTGCGGGCGAATATGACGCGCGCACCGCCTACAAGCGTTCGCGCGAGGTTTGCAACGAAGCAGGCGACTACGTGACGATGAAGCTGTTCGAGGAATTGCTGGCTGACGAGGAAGGTCACATCGACTTCCTCGAGACGCAACTCGACCTGCTCGCCTCCATCGGCGAGGAAAAGTACGGCCAACTCAACGCAGCGTCGGCCGACGAGGCGGAATAAGGACATGCCGGAATGCGGCGCCCCCTAGATTGCTTGCGCCGCTTGCCGGCCGAAGGTTGCGGCCTGCCGCCTCAGAAGAAGCCGCGATACGGGATCCTTCGCGGCCCTTTTCTTGCCGTGGTGGCGACGCTCACAGCCTCGGCGCTGGCCGGAGCGCCGCAACCGGCGGGGCTTGCCACCAGCCGCACCGATCTGACGCCGAAGGATCTGGCGCGCGTCATCGCGATCACCAGGCCGACCAGCGATTTCTCCAAGCCCGAGCAATTCGAATTGATGCAGGGCGGCGCCGGCACCTCGAAGAAGGACGTCAACAAGGATGCCTTCTCGCAATCCTCCGCCAACATCGGCTTCGAGGAAGAGGGTACCTTCAAGCTCGGCAATGCCATTTTCCGCAAGAACTGGGTGTCGTCGCCATCCTCGACACAAGCCTCGGATGGGCTCGGTCCGCTGTTCAACGAGCGCGCCTGCCAAAACTGTCATCTGAAGGACGGCCGCGGCCATCCACCCGAAGGCGACAGCGGCACCACCTCGATGTTCCTGCGCCTGGCAAGGGAAGCCAGTACCGAGGAGGAGAAAGCCGCGCTCGCCGATCACAAGGTGCTCAACTTTCCCGACCCGGTCTATGGCACACAACTTCAGGAGCTAGCCGTTCCTGGCCTGCAGGGCGAAGGCAGGATGCATGTCGATTATCAGGAGCAAAAAGTAAAACTGGCGGACGGCAGCGTCGTGTCGCTGCGCAAGCCGAGCTATTCGGTCGAGGGTCTCGCCTACGGGCGGCTCGATCCGCACACCACGCTGTCGCCGCGCATGACACCGCCGATGATCGGCCTTGGCCTGGTGGAGCAGATCGCTCCTGCCGACATCCTTGCGCGTGCCGATGCGACCGACCGCGATGGTGACGGGATTTCCGGCAGGCCCAACATAATACGCGACGGCAGCAGCGGTGAACTGACGCTCGGCCGTTTCGGCTGGAAGGCGCAGGCGGCTTCGATCCGTCAGCAATCGGCGGACGCTTTTGCGGGCGATATCGGCATTTCGACGCCTGAGGTGCCGAGGCACTGGGGCGATTGCAGCGCCGCAGAAAAGACCTGCCTTGCCCTACCCAACGGTGTTCAGGAGCGCCTCGGTCCGGTCGAAGCGCCGCCGCCGGTCATGGACCTCGTGACCTTCTATTCGCAAAACCTTGCCGTGCCGGCTCGGCGCGATCTCGATAGACCGGACGTGCTCGCCGGCAAAAAACTGTTCTACGATATGGGCTGCATCTCCTGCCATACGCCGAAATTCGTCACCCGTCGCGGCACCCCGAACAAGGCGCAGGCCCTCCAACTGATCTGGCCTTATTCCGATTTTCTGCTGCATGACATGGGACCCGGCCTTGCCGACGGACAGGCGGTGGGCGAGGCCACGGGAAGCGAATGGCGCACGCCGCCGCTGTGGGGCATCGGGCTCACCCAGACCGTCAGCGGCAACACCTTCTTCCTGCATGACGGGCGCGCACGCAGCCTGGCCGAGGCAATCCTGTGGCATGGCGGCGAGGGCCAGAAAGCGCGTGACCGCTTTGCCGCTGCCAATGCGGCCGAACGCGCCGCGCTGATCAAGTTTCTGGAGTCGCTCTGATGCGGAAGCGTCTTGCACTCGCGCTGATGCTGGTCCTCGCCGATGCGCTGCCGGCATCCGCCGCGGTGAACGCTTCGGATGTGATCCAGCGGGCGATCGACGGCTTCGTCCGCCCGGCCTATGCCAGGCTGCATGACCACGCGGACAGCTTGGCCAAGACCATGCACGCGCTTTGCCAGGCGCCTTCGCAAGATACTCTCGATGCGGCACGCGCCGAATTCTCAGGCGTCGTGGATGCCTGGTCGGTGGTGGAAATCATCCGTTTCGGGCCGATCACCGAAAACAACCGGCTTGAGCGCATGCTGTTTTGGCCGGACCGCAAGAGCATCGGCCTGAAGCAGGTGCAGGCAGCACTGGCCGGCAAGGATCCGGCGGCCGCCGATCCGGCCCAACTGGCGACAAAGAGTGTCGCCATGCAAGGGCTCGGCGCATTGGAGTTCGTGCTCTACGGCGATGGCGCCGGTCAATTGGCCGGCAAGGGCGACGCCTATCGCTGCGCCTATGGTGCAGCCATTGCCGGCAATGTCGAGACGATTGCCGGCGAGGTCGGCGAGGCCTGGAACAAGCCTAACGGCTTTGCCGCGCTCTGGGCCAATCCCGGTCCGCAGAACGCGCTCTATCACGACGGAACTGAAGCGGTGACCGAACTGGTCGGCGTCTTCATCAATGAGTTGGAAATGGTTCGCGACGTGCGCCTGAAAGGCTTCCTGGGTGCCAAGCCGGAGGCCAACAAACCGAAACAGGCGATTTATTGGCGCTCGCAGAACACCGCACGCTCGCTGACCGGCAATCTGGCGGGCATGGATGCACTATTCCAAGCCTCCCAGCTTGGCGATGCGCTGCCGCCTGATGCACGCTGGATGGCGGAATCGGTCCACATCCAATTCACCAACGGGATCGAGGCCGCCAAGGCGATCAGAGGTCCGATTGACCAGGCACTAGCCGATCCGACGTTGCGCCAGAAGCTCGACTACTTCGCACTGGTGACATCCAGCCTGACGACCCTGATCGGCACCAGGCTGACCGCCGAATTCGGCCTGACCGCCGGGTTCTCGTCACTGGATGGCGACTGATCATGAGGACGCCGCTGATCGATCGGCGCGATTTCCTGAGGGCCGCGGGCGCTGGTTTCGTGGCGGCGATGGCGCCGTCGGCCTGGGCAAATACACTCGACGCCGACGCGGTCTTCGCCACGGCTTTCGTCAAGCGCGACGGCAGCTATGGCGCGGCGGTCCTGTCCGAGGCCGGAAAGTTGTTGCACACGATCGATCTGCCCGATCGGGGCCACGACGTTACCTTCGACCCGGTGTCTAAGCGTTCGGTGGTGTTTGCCAGGCAGCCGGGCACCTTTGCTGTCGTCTTCGACCATACCGGCCGCGATGAACCGCACACCATTGCCAGCGCTGCCGGCCGGCATTTCTTCGGCCATGGCGTGTTTTCGGCCGATGGCACGCTGCTCTACGCAACCGAGAACGATTTCGACAATGCCGCCGGCGTCGTCGGCGTCTATGACGCGCATGCGAAATTCAAGCGTATCGGCGAGATCCCGACCTACGGCATGGGGCCGCACGAACTTCTGCTTCTCTCCGACGGCAGGACAATCGCTGTCGCCAATGGCGGTATCGAGACGCATCCGGATTATGGCCGCGCCGAGCTCAATATCGCGACGATGAAGCCTTCCTATGTTCTGGTCGACCGCCTGACCGGCGATCTCACCGAAAAGCACGAATTGCCGCCGGCGCTGCACCAACTGTCGATCCGCCATATGGATGCCGACCGGTCCGGCACCGTCTGGTTCGGCTGTCAGTACAGGGGGCCGGGTACCAATCGTCCCCCGCTGGTCGGCCGCGCGCCGCGCGGCAAGGAGTTGCAATTGCTCGATATGCCGCAGGACGTGCTCTCCGGCTTCAGGAACTATATCGGCTCGGTCGCGGCCAACCCTGCCGTCGGCACCATCGCCGTGTCTTCGCCTGAGGGGAATTCGCTTGCCGTGATCGACACGGCCAGCGGCCGCATCGTCGCCACCAAGGCGCTGGTCGAGGTTTGCGGCGTTGCGCCCGATGGGGAAAGCTTCATGGCGACGACCGGCGCCGGCGATATCGTCGAGTCCGGTGGCCCGACACGTTCCGAGCCGGACTATGTCTGGGACAATCACCTGCTGCGTATCGAGCAAGTCGGCTAGTTCCGATACCTATTGTGGCGATTGCGTGCGTTGGAACTTACATTCTTGGACCCGCACCGAAGCCAAGTCGCCTGACGATTTATCCATTATTCCCTTGCGGGGATCAGCCCTGGCGGGCACAGGGAAGCTGTTTTCAAACCTGTCTCAACCGGCCGCTTCATGAAGTTGCTTGCCATCGACTGTGCCGCAAATCTCTGCGCCGCCTGCGTCTACGACGCGGCGGCCGGGAAAGAACTCGGCCGTTCGGTGCTCGATCTCGGTAAGGGGCATGCCGAGCATCTGATGGGTGTCATCGAAAAAGCTTTGGGGACCAGCAGAACCGACTATTCCGGCCTCGGCGCCATTGCCGTTTCGACGGGTCCTGGCTCCTTCACCGGTCTGCGAGTCGGCGTCTCGGCGGCGCGCGGCCTAGCGCTGGCGCTGAAAATCCCGGCGATCGGCGTGACGACTCTGGAGGCACTGGCGGCAGAGACCGCAGCGATATTTCCCCGCCGCGCCGTGCTCGCAGCGCTCGATGCAGGCCGCGAGGAGATCCATGCGGCACTTTACGATGAGAGGTCGGTTCTGATCTATGGTCCGGCTGTGACCACGCTCTCGCAAGCCGCAGCCATGGCGATCGACATCTCTCCGGTTCTGGCGGGCACGGCGGCAACCCAAATTGCCGCGGCAGCCGGGAGCAGCTTCGATCTCGGCGGGACGGCGGCCACCGCCGACATCGCTGTCTATGCCGGGCTGGCTGCGGCCCAAGGTGCCGGTAAACACGGTGAGGGCGAAAAGCCGAAACCGCTCTATCTGCGGGGCGCCGACGCCAAGCCGCAGGCCGGCTTTGTTCTATCCAGGCAAAAAAACTGATGCGCATTCCATTCCTCCAGCCGCGTCGCAGGGACTATGCGATCGAGCCGCTGACGGTTGCCGACAGCGCGGCCATGTCGGTGCTGCATCGCGAGGATTTCGCGCGGCCGTGGACCGACGACGAATTCGCCGCGCTGCTCGAGCAGGACACGGTGTTCGGCTATGCCGCGCGCGAGACCGGACAGGGCGCCAAGCCGCCGGTCGGCTTCGTGCTGGCGCGGCTGGCCGCCGGCGAGGGGGAGATCCTGACGGTCGCAGTGGCACGCTCGCACCGGCGCCGGGGGCTCGGCTGGCAATTGATGGATGCGGTGCTGCGTGAACTGCACGCACAGCGCGCCGAGGCGCTTTTCCTTGAGGTCGACGAGACCAACGTCGCCGCGATCGCGCTCTACCGGCGGCTCGGCTTCCGCGAGGTCGGCAAGCGCGCCAACTATTACAAGTCGCCGGAGCACGGCCCGACCGGCGCGCTTGTCATGCGCCGCGATCTTCGCTAGCCAAACGCCGGGGTGGTGCGGATGATAGGAAAAATCAGGGTTTTCCTGGCGCTGGGGCTGGTTGTCGTCGGCTCATTGGTGCTTGTGCCGCTGCAGGTCTTGTCGATGAAGACCGGGCTCTGGCGCGAGACCTTCATCCTGAAGATCTGGCACAGGATGATCATCAGGGCGCTCGGGCTGCGCATCCATGTCAAAGGGGCGCTATCCGGCCAACGCCCATTGCTGATTGCTGCCAACCACATCTCCTGGACCGACATCATGGTGCTGGGATCGATGGTCGACGTGACGTTCATCGCCAGGGCCGACATGGCAGGCTGGCCGCTGATCGGCATGCTGTCGAAGCTGCAACGCACCGTCTTCATCGAACGTGAGCGCAAACGTTCGTCGGGCGACCAGGCGAGCGAGATCGCCCGCCGGATGGCCAAGGGGGACGCCATGGTGCTGTTCGCCGAAGGCTCGACCGGCGACGGCAACATGATCCTGCCGTTCAAGAGCACACTGTTCGGCGCCGCTACGATGGCGATTGCTGAAGGGGCGGCCGAACAGGTCTTCATCCAGCCGGTTGCGATCGTTTATACGCGCCTGCATGGCGTGCCACTCGGCCGCCGGCATCGGCCGGTTGCCGCCTGGATCGGCGATGAGGAACTGATGCCGCACCTCAAGGTGCTGATGGCCGAGGGCGCTCTCGACGTCGAGGTGCATTTTGGCGAAGCGATTGCTTTCTCCAAGGGCTCCAGCCGCAAGGAGACGGCAAAGCAGATGGAACGCCAGGTGCGCGAGATGGTGCAGGCGGCGCTCGCCGAACCGCGCCCGAGCCGGTAGTCTGCGCGATACCGGCCAGATTCGTCTGTTTTTTGTCAGGGAAAGGCGCTAGAAGCCGCGAAATGGAATTGAACACGATAGAACGCGACGACCTCGGCGCTGCCGCCGAAGACCTGGTCGTTCCGCCTGCCGCGACCAGGAAGGTCTTCGTCAAGACCTATGGCTGCCAGATGAACGTCTACGATTCGCAGCGCATGACCGATGCTCTGGCCATCGACGGCTATGCCGCGACAGACGCCATTGGCGAGGCCGATCTGGTGCTGCTCAACACCTGCCACATCCGCGAGAAAGCGGCGGAAAAGGTCTATTCCGAACTTGGGCGCGTCCGGGAGTTGAAGGCGGAACGTGCCAAGGCCGGGCGCGAAATGCTGGTCGGCGTCGCCGGCTGCGTGGCGCAGGCCGAGGGTGCCGAGATCATCCGTCGCTCGCCGGCCGTCGATCTGGTCATCGGCCCGCAGACCTACCACCGGCTGCCCGCTGTGCTGGCGAAGGCGCGGAGCGGAGAAAAGATCGTCGAGACCGACTATGCCGTCGAGGACAAGTTCGAGCATCTGCCGCAGCCCAAGCGCGCCGAACTGATCAGGCGCGGCGTGACGGCGTTCTTGACTGTTCAGGAAGGCTGCGACAAATTCTGCACCTTCTGTGTCGTGCCCTATACGCGCGGCTCGGAAGTCTCGCGGCCGGTGGCACAGATCGTCGCCGAGGCCGAGCGCCTGGCGGATGCCGGCGTGCGCGAGGTGACGCTGCTCGGCCAGAACGTCAACGCCTGGCATGGAAGAGGCGAAGACAGCGAGGAATGGGGCCTTGGCCGGCTGCTGTTCAGGCTCGCAGAGATTCCAGGTCTGGCGCGGCTGCGCTACACGACCAGCCATCCGCGCGACATGGACGATGAATTGATCGCCGCCCATCGTGATTTGCCCGCGCTGATGCCCTATCTACATTTACCGGTGCAATCCGGCTCCGACCGCATACTCAGGGCGATGAACCGCAGGCATATGGCTAAGGACTACCTGACGTTGATCGACCGCATCCGTGCCGCGCGGAACGACATCGCACTGTCCGGCGATTTTATCGTCGGCTTTCCCGGTGAGACGGAAGCGGATTTCGAGGCGACGATGCAGTTGGTGGAAGACGTCAACTATGCCTCGGCCTTCTCGTTCAAATACTCTCCGCGGCCCGGCACGCCGGGCGCCGAAATGAACGATCAGGTGCCGGAGGCCGTCAAGGACGAGCGCCTGCAGCGATTGCAAGCGCTGCTTCTGAAACAGCAGCAGCATTTCGGCGCAAGCCTGGTCGGCAGGACCATCGACACGCTGGTCGAAAAGCCGGGCCGCCAGGCCGGCCAGAAGGTTGGCCGCTCGCCGTGGCTGCAGCCGGTTATTGTTGATGAAAAGGCTGGCGAAATCGGTGACATTATCCAGGTACGAATCACGAAGACGGGCTACAACAGCCTGTTCGCCGAATTGGCCTGAAGGCCTCGGCAGATGAGGAGAGACGGTTGAGCGCTGCTGAAGTCAAGAACCTGCCCCAGAATCTACCCTCCGGGGCCTCGGATATGGCGCACATCGTACTGACTTTCGACAATAACAAGCTTGCCAGCGCCCTTTACGGCCAGTTCGACGAGAATCTGGCCCGGCTCGAGCAGAAGCTCGGCGTCGACATCCGCTCGCGTGGCAACCAATTGACCATCAAGGGCTCTTCCTCGGCCGCCGAGCAGGCACGCCGCGCCTTGGACAATCTTTACGGCATTCTGCAGAAAGGCACTGATATCGGCCAGTCCGATGTCGACGGTGCGGTGCGCATGGCGATCGCCACCGACGACCAGCTGACGCTGCCGACGCTGGAGCGCAAGGGCAAGGTGTCCGCCGCCCAGATATCGACACGCAAGAAGACCATCTATGCCCGCTCGCTGAACCAGGACGCCTATATGCGCGCGCTGGAGCGGTCGGAACTCGTCTTCGGCATCGGCCCGGCCGGCACCGGAAAGACCTACCTGGCGGTGGCGCACGCGGCAATGCTGCTCGAACGCGGCATGGTCGAACGCATTGTGCTGTCGCGCCCCGCGGTCGAGGCCGGCGAACGGCTTGGCTTTCTGCCGGGCGACATGAAGGAGAAGGTCGATCCCTATCTGCGGCCGCTCTATGACGCACTCTACGACATGATGCCGGCCGACAAGGTCGAACGGGCGATTGCCGCCGAGGTCATCGAGATCGCGCCGCTGGCGTTCATGCGCGGCCGTACGCTGGCGCATGCCGCCGTCATCCTCGACGAGGCGCAGAACACCACGCCGATGCAGATGAAGATGTTCCTGACCCGGCTCGGCGAGAACTCGCGCATGATCGTCACCGGTGATCCGACCCAGATCGATCTGCCGCCGAACACCAAGTCCGGCCTGGTCGAGGCGCTGAGAATTCTCGACGGCGTTACCGGCATGGTGACGGTCCGCTTCAATGAAGGCGACGTCGTCAGACATCCGCTGGTCGCCGAGATCGTCAAGGCCTACGACCGTGACGGCAAGCTGGCCAGGGGCTTGGGTGTCGAAAGCTGATATGATTATGCGGCCGCATGGCTGAGGAGCAAAAGGCGGGAGGGCCGCTTCCCGTCGAGATCGATATCGCCATAGAGGCGGGCGACTGGCCCGACGAGACGACGCTGACGCGGCTGGTCGACCACGCCGTATCGGCCGCCTTTGCCGAAACCGGTGCGGACGGTCGTTCCGAGCTCAGCATCGTCTTTTCCGACGATGCCCATATCCGTACGCTCAATGCCGGCTGGCGCGGCAAGGACAAGCCGACCAACGTGCTGTCTTTTCCGGCTTTTCCCTTTACCAGGGGCGGGCCTCTGCCGCCGATGCTCGGCGACATCGTGCTGGCCGCCGAGACTGTCGCGCGCGAGGCGGCACTGGAAGACAAGCCCGTCGAGGACCATATCTCCCATCTCGTCATCCATGGCCTGCTGCATTTGCTGGGCTATGATCACGAAACGGATGCCGAAGCGGACCTGATGGAAGCGACAGAGCGCGCAGCACTTGCGAGGCTTGCCATTCCCGATCCCTACACGTAATTACAAAAGACCAATTGACCGGACGATGATGAACGACAAACCAGAGACTGCCGCCCGCTCCGACGCCGGCAGTGTGATCAAGCCTTCCGAAACGACGGAAGAGGGCTCGAGTCCGAGTACCACGACCGGCGGCTTCGCCAGCGAGGCATCGCCTGCCGGTCCTTCCCTGTTCGATCGCGTGCTCGGGCTTTTCAGGCATCGCAACGGCACCAGCCTGCGCGAGGAGATTGCCGGTGCGCTTGCCGAAACGGCGAGCGATGCAGAATCCTTTTCGCCCGGCGAACGCGCCATGCTCAACAACATCCTGCGCCTGCGCGAAGTGCGGGTCGAGGACGTCATGGTGCCGCGCGCCGACATCGAGGCGGTCGAGATCACGACGAAGCTCGGCGATCTTCTGGGGGTGTTCGAACAGTCCGGCCACTCCCGCATGCCGGTTTATTCGGAGACGCTCGACGACCCGCGCGGCATGGTCCATATCCGCGACGTGCTGGCGCACATCACCAAGGTCGCCCGCGTCAGAAAGGGCAGGACGACCAGGAAAACCCCGGTCGCGACGGTTCTCGATCTCGCCCAGGTCGATCTGGCGCGCACCATCGGCGATCTCAACCTGATCCGACCGGTGCTGTTCGTGCCGCCGTCGATGCTCGCCTCCGACCTAATGGGACGGATGCAGACGACGCGCACCCAGATGGCGCTGGTCATCGACGAATATGGCGGCACCGACGGCCTCGTCTCGCTCGAGGACATCGTCGAGATGGTGGTCGGCGACATCGAGGACGAGCATGACGAGGACGAGCCGATGATCACCCAGGCCGGCGAAGGCGTCTTCATCGTCGACGGCAAGGCCGAGATCGACGACGTCGCCAAGATGATCGGCGAGGATTTCGCCGCCGGCGAGCACGGCGAATATGTCGACACGATCGGCGGCATGATCTTCAACACGCTTGGCCGGGTGCCGGCGCGCGGCGAAGTGGTGCAGGCCATACCCGGCTTCGAGTTTCATGTGCTCGACGCCGATCCGCGCCGCGTCAAGCGCGTGCGCATCGTCGAGACCCTGAAGGGCGAGCGGCGGCGCCGCGCCGTCCGCACCGAGCAGGCTTAGGGTTTGTTTGGAGCCAAGCCCGCGGCCTGATAAATCTTGCTTCCTGATTCGCACGACTCGGAAGCATTGATGGAGCGCCAGGCCGGCCGGATAATTCTGCTTTGGGGCTGGCGGCGCGCGCTGGTGGCGTTTCTTGCCGGGGCGCTGGCGGTTCTTGCCCAGGCGCCTTACGATTTCTTCGCCGTCTGCTTCGTTTCGTTCCCACTGCTGGTGTGGCTTCTCGATGGCGCGACCGGCGAAGCCTCGGACGGTTTTCTGCGGCGCTTGCGGCCGGCTTTCGCCGTCGGCTGGTGGTTCGGTTTCGGCTACTTTCTTGCCGGTCTCTGGTGGGTCGGCTCGGCGCTTCTGGTCGAGGCCGACAGCTTTGCCTGGGCCTTGCCGTTCGCGGTGGTCGGCATCCCCCTCGCGCTGGCCTTCTTTTACGGTTTCGCTGCCGTGGTTGCCCGGCTGTTGTGGAGCAACGACATCGGCCGCATCGCCGCGCTCGCCTTCGGCTTTGCGCTGGCGGAATGGCTGCGCGGCTTCCTGTTCACCGGCTTTCCGTGGAATGCCGTCGGCTATGCGGCGATGCCGGTGCCTTTGCTGATGCAGAGCGTCTCGGTGACCGGCATGGTCGGCATGAACGCGCTTGCGGTCTTCGTCTTCGCGCTGCCGGCGCTGCTTGCGGCGCGCCAGCATCTTCGCCTCGGCGCGGCGTTGCTTGTCGTTCTCGTCGCCGCCCATGCCGGCTTCGGCTATATCCGGCTCGCCGCCCCCGAAAAACCGGCGGCCCATAGCCTCGACGTCCGTATCGTGCAACCTGCCGTCGATCTCACGGAAAAATGGGATGCCTCGGTGCGTGACCGCATCTTCGCCACCATGATGGGGCTTTCGGCCAAGGCACCGGAACCCGGCCATGACAGGCCGCAATTGATCCTGTGGCCGGAGACCTCCGTGCCGTTTCTGTTCACCGAACGTCCGGATGCCTTGCCTGCCATCGGAGAGATGCTTGGCGATGGCCAGATGCTGGTTGCCGGCGTCGTTCGCGAGGAAGGCGGCTCGGCGGCCCGCAGCCGTTACTACAACTCGGTCGTGGCGATCGACGACAGGGGCGAAATCGTCGATGCCGTGGACAAGGTCCACCTGGTGCCCTTCGGCGAATATCTGCCTTTCGCCGATCTGCTCGGCCGCTTCGGGCTTGAGCAGCTTGTTGCCGGTCCGATGACCTTCGCGGCGGGCAATGAGCGGCACCCGATCACGCTGCCCGGCGGTATCCGAGCGCTGCCATTTATTTGCTATGAGGTCATCTTCTCCGATCTCGTCGCGGTTGACGCAACGTCAGCCGAGCTTATTGTGAACGTCACCAATGACGCCTGGTTCGGCGACACGCCGGGGCCGTACCAGCACTTCAGGCAGGCGCAGATCCGGGCGGTGGAGAATGGGGTGCCCCTGTTACGCGCGGCTAATAACGGCATTTCGGCCGTTGTCGACCCGCGCGGCCGCATCGTCGACGCGTTGGCAATCGATGCACGCGGCGCCATCGATGTGCGTGTGCCGATCTCCAACCAAGCCATCGTTTCCTCCAGCCAACGACGCATTAACGGAATGCTGATCATGTTTTTGCTCGCCGTAGCGGCATGCATTTTGAACGTAAGGCAAAGGCTACGGGCGAATTGACAGCCGACACATTAGAAACTCATACTGTAAGCGCCTGAAAATTTTCGAAGTCGATAAGGTCGTTCTGTTGGGGCACGGGCCGCGGCGTCGTTTGGGCAGCAAAGTAGAAAAAGCCGGAAAAATTCGGCGAGGACAAAATGACAGAAGAAAACAAGAAAAAGCCGAATCCGATCGACATCCACGTCGGAAGCCGCATCCGGCTTCGCCGCAATATGCTGGGAATGAGCCAGGAAAAACTGGGCGAAAACCTCGGCATAACGTTCCAGCAGATCCAAAAGTACGAAAAGGGCACCAATCGCGTCGGCGCCAGCCGTTTGCAGGCAATCGCCTCCATACTCGGCGTGCCCGTCGCCTTCTTTTTCGAGGATGCGCCCGGTCAGGAGCCCGTGGGCAACCGTGGATTTGCCGAGGATGCGTCGATGACCTCCGCCGTCGAATTCTGCGGCAGCCCGGAAGGGCTCCAGCTGAATCGCGCCTTCGTCAAGATCGCCGACGTGAAAGTGCGCCGTAAGATCATTGAGCTTGTGAAGTCGCTCTCCACCGACGAGGTCGATTGACTGGCTCGCGAAGAGTTCAAAGAGGTAGAGTTCGTCGTGGCTGGGCAGGCAATTTCTCGCGCTTGCCCGCATCGAGGGATGTGCATTCCGCAGATGCGCCAAAGCGCGGATCGATTTTGCTCGACACGCTTCCTCGAAGCCGTTTTCCCTCAGTCTGTTGGCGCAAGGGCTGATCGCAGTGCGCCCTGCCGCCGTCTCGGGATGCAAAGATAAATAACGTCAAAATTTATGCCAGAACGGCTGCATGGCTTGACGACCGGCGCCCGGCACCGTTAACAACTGGCGCGCCAAAATCGGCGGCCTGCCGATATTTTTTCAAGAGGGGACACCCGTGACGCGGCACAATTACTTCTTCACCTCGGAATCCGTTGCCGAGGGCCATCCCGACAAGGTCTGCGACCGCATCTCCGACGAGATTGTCGATCTCGTCTATCGCGAAGCTAGAAAGACCGGCATGGACCCGTGGAAGGTCCGCGTTGCCTGCGAGACGCTTGCGACAACCAATCGCGTTGTCATCGCCGGCGAGGTGCGCGTCCCCGAAACGCTGCTCAAGAAGGACAAGGAGGGCAATGTCCTGAAGGATGCGGCCGGCCATCCGATTGTCAACCCGGCCAAGTTCAAGTCGGTCGCCCGCAAGGCAATCCGCGAAATCGGCTACGAGCAGGCCGGCTTCCACTGGAAGACGGCCAAGATCGAGGTCCTGCTGCACGGCCAGTCGCCGGATATCGGCCAAGGCGTCGACAACGCCTCCGACCGGCAAGGTGAGGAGGGAGCCGGCGACCAGGGCATCATGTTTGGCTATGCCTGCCGCGAAACCCCGGACCTGATGCCTGCGCCGATCTATTACAGCCACAAGATCCTCGAATTGCTGGCCGCTGCGCGCCATGAAGGCAGCGGTGATGCAGGCAGGCTCGGGCCGGATGCGAAGAGCCAGGTCACCGTCCGCTATGTCGACGGCAAAGCGGCGGAAGTGACGCAGATCGTGCTGTCGACCCAGCATCTCGATGAGACATGGGATTCGAAGAAGGTGCGCAACGTTGTCGAGCCCTATATTCGCGAAGCACTGGGCGACCTGAAGATCGCCGACAATTGCAACTGGTACATCAACCCGACCGGCAAGTTCGTCATCGGCGGGCCCGACGGCGACGCCGGCCTGACCGGCCGCAAGATCATCGTCGACACCTACGGTGGGGCTGCGCCCCATGGCGGCGGCGCCTTCTCCGGCAAGGACACCACCAAGGTCGACCGCTCGGCCGCCTATGCGGCGCGCTATCTCGCCAAGAACGTGGTTGCCGCGAAGCTCGCCGATCGCTGCACTATCCAGCTTTCCTATGCGATCGGTGTCGCCCAGCCGCTGTCGATCTACGTCGACCTCCACGGCACCGGCAAGGTCGACGAGGCAAAGCTCGAGCGTGCACTGCGCACCGTGATGGACCTGTCGCCGTCCGGCATCCGCCGCCACCTCGATCTCAACAAGCCGATCTATGCCAAGACGTCGTCTTACGGCCATTTTGGCCGCAAGGCCGGCCGCGACGGATCCTTCTCCTGGGAGAAGACCGATCTCGCCAAGGCGCTCAAGGACGCTCTCGCCGAACCGGTCGCCGAAGCAGTCGCCGCATAACTGCGGCGCCTATGGACCCGAAGGACCGGCCAAGCCGTGCGACCGAGGCGTTTTTCGGTCGCCGGCGCGGCAAGACCATTCGACCACAGCAGGCAGCGGCGCTGGAGAGCGGCTTTGCCGCCTACAAGCTCGATCTGACGGTTGAACCGCCGGCCGATCTGCGCAGCCTTTTCGAAGCCGGAGTTTCCGCTGTCCAGCTCGAAATCGGTTTTGGCGGCGGCGAACATCTTCTGCACCGTGCCGCGGCCAGCCAGGCGACAGGCTTTATCGGCGTCGAGCCTTTCGTCAACGGTATGGCCAAGATGATGATGGCGGTCCGGGAGCGGCCGCTTGCCAATCTGCGCGTCTATGACGACGACGCCACACGCCTGCTGGACTGGCTGCCGCAGGCTTCGCTTGACGGCATTGACCTTCTCTATCCGGATCCGTGGCCGAAGAAGAAGCACTGGAAGCGGCGCTTCGTCAGCCCGGTCAATCTCGACCGATTCGCGCGCGTCCTGAAGCACGGCGGAAAGTTCCACTTTGCGTCCGACATCGACAGCTATGTGAACTGGACGCTCCTGCATTGCCGGGCGCACGGCGCCTTCACGTGGCAGGCAAGCGAAGCAGCCGACTGGCATCGGCCCTATGATGGCTGGCCGGGGACGCGCTATGAGGCCAAGGCCATTCGCGAAGGCCGACGGCCCGCCTATCTGACCTTCGTGCGGAAATAAGCGGGAAATTAGAGCTAAGCACAAGGCGAGCGGGCCGAAGGCTCTCGGCGCTCACTTGGCTCAGAAGCGACGGATCTTGTCGAAGGCTGCCGGCTCCATGCCGAGATTGCGCAGATCATGCGCACGCGGCTTGCGGCCGCTTTCGACAGCTCGCGACGCGGCTACGGCGCTGCCGAACACGCTAAAGACATCGCCTATGGCTGAAAAAAAACCACGATCGTTCATGATGGTACCTTTCGAGCGCAGTGATCGCTCCAATTGTGCAATGCAACATAGATAGTCGTGCGTGGCCGGTGCTCAAAGGGGGATCACTGCATGGGCGCCATGCATTTGGCGCAGCGCTGCGGACTCGGAGCCTTGCCGTCATGCACGACGGGCTTGAAACGAGGACCACGATCGTCTATATCAGGTTCAAATTCTTGGTCGGTATGACGAAGAGTGGGTCCACCCGGTCCCGCTCTTTTTTATTACCTGCCGACCAGCAGGGATCGAGCGACAGGACCGAATGACAGTGACGGCAAGCGAAGGCGACGACCGCATCATCCGCGAAAGCGGCATCGATGCGCGCATCGCCCTGATCGTTCAGCCGGTACTGCGCGCCATTGGCTTCCGCTTGGTACGTGTGCACCTGTCGGGCCAGAACGGGCTGACGCTGCAGATCATGGCCGAGCGCGAGGACGGCACCATGACGGTCGAGGATTGTGAAGAGGTCAGCCGGGCGGTGTCGCCGGCGCTCGATGTCGATGATCCGATCGAGAAGGCTTATCATCTCGAAGTGTCGTCGCCGGGCATCGACCGGCCGCTGGTCCGCAAATCGGACTTTGCAGCCTGGACCGGCCATCTGGTGAAGATGGAAACGTCGGTTCTCGTCGCCGACCGCAAGCGCTTCAAGGGCAAGATCGCTGAAAGCGACGCGGACGGTGTGCTGATCGAGCGTGACAAGGCCGCTTACGGCGAGGAGCCGACGGTGCGTGTTCCCTACGATGCGATTGCCGAAGCGCGGCTGGTTCTGACCGACCATCTTATCCGCGATGCACTGTCGAAGGACAACCGGGCGCGCAAGGAAGCCAGGAAACGCCGCGGCGAACCCGAAGACGCACCAGCGGGTGCGGAAGACGAAACCGAACAGGAAATGTGATTGGGCTGCCGGCGGTAAGGTCGGCGACAAGCTCGGGAGAAAGAAGATGGTTGTAAGCGCCAACAGGCTTGAACTGCTGCAGATCGCCGATGCGGTCGCGCGTGAGAAGTCGATCGACAAGTCGATCGTCATCGCCGCCATGGCCGATGCGATCCAGAAGGCCGCGCGCTCGCGCTACGGCCAGGAAACCAATATCCGGGCGGATATCAATCCGAATACCGGCGAGATGAAGCTGCAGCGGCTGATGGAAGTGGTCGAGAACGTCGACGACTACGCGACCCAGATTGCCATTTCCTCGGCGCGCGAGCGAAATCCGGACGCCCAGCTCGGCGATTTCATTGCCGAACAGCTGCCGCCGATGGATTTCGGCCGTATCGCCGCCCAGTCGGCCAAGCAGGTCATCGTGCAGAAGGTGCGCGAGGCCGAGCGCGACCGGCAATATGACGAATACAAGGACCGTATCGGCGAGATCGTCAACGGCACCGTCAAGCGCGTCGAATACGGCAATGTCATCGTCGATCTCGGCCGCGGCGAGGCGATCATCCGCCGCGACGAGCTGATTCCGCGCGAAAACTACAAGTATGGCGATCGCGTCCGTGCCTATGTCTATGACGTGCGCCGCGAACAGCGCGGCCCGCAGATCTTCCTGTCGCGCACCCATCCGCAGTTCATGGCGAAGCTGTTCACCATGGAAGTGCCGGAAATCTACGACGGCATCATCGAGATCAAGTCGGTCGCCCGCGATCCGGGTTCGCGCGCCAAGATCGCTGTCATCTCGCGCGACAGCTCCATCGATCCGGTCGGTGCCTGCGTCGGTATGCGCGGCAGCCGCGTCCAGGCGGTCGTCGGTGAATTGCAGGGCGAGAAGATCGACATCATTCCGTGGTCGCCTTCGGCGGCGTCCTTCATTGTCAATGCATTGCAGCCGGCGGAAGTCGCCAAGGTCGTGCTCGACGAGGATGCCGAGCGCATCGAGGTCGTCGTTCCCGACGATCAGTTGTCGCTGGCCATTGGCCGCCGCGGCCAGAACGTCCGTCTTGCCTCGCAGCTCACCGGCTGGGATATCGACATCCTGACCGAGCAGGAAGAGAGCGAACGCCGCCAGAAGGAATTCGTCGAACGGTCGTCGCTGTTCATGGAAGCCCTCGACGTCGACGAGATGGTCGGCCAGGTGCTCGCCTCCGAAGGCTTCACCAGCGTCGAGGAAGTCGCGTATGTCGATTCCGGCGAAATCGCGTCGATCGACGGCTTCGACGAGGACACTGCTTCGGAAATCCAGACCCGCGCCCGCGAATATCTGGAGAAGATCGAAGCCGAGCACGACGAGAAGCGCAAGGCCCTCGGCGTCAAGGACGAATTGCGCGAGATTCCCGGCATCACCACCGCCATGATGGTGACGCTCGGCGAGGACGGCGTGAAGACGATCGAGGATTTCGCCGGCTACGCCGCCGACGACCTGACCGGTTGGAAAGAACGCAAGGACGGCGAGACGAAGGTATTCCCGGGTGTGCTCGCCAACCATGGCGTATCACGCGCCGATGCCGAGCAGATGGTCCTGGCGGCTCGCCTGAAGGCTGGCTGGATCACCGAAGACGAGCTTGCCGCCGAGGGCGTGCCGGCTGACGAAACCGTCGGTGCGTGAGGTGAAACCGCATCGCACCGAACCCGCCCTTGGACGAGATGAACGATCGCACCTGCATCGTCACCCGCAGGCAAGCCGAACCGGATGAACTGATCCGTTTCGTCGTCGGCCCGGATTCGGCCGTCGTTCCGGACATCAAGAGAAACCTGCCCGGCCGCGGTTGCTGGGTGACGGCCGACCGCCTACATATAGACAAGGCAGCGGCGAAAAACCTGTTTGCCCGTGCTTTTAAGGCGCAGGTGAGCGTGCCAGCCGATCTTGGCGGTATGGTCGACGCGCTGCTTTCCAGGTCCGCTCTGGGCATGCTTGGCCTGGCCCGCAAGGCGGGCGCCATAGCGCTCGGAGCGACCAAGGTCGAGAGTGCCGTGCGCGGCGGACTTGCACTTTTCGTGCTCCACGCGACCGAGGCTTCCGACGATGGCGTCCGCAAGATAAGCCAGGCGCGACGGGCAACCGTCCACCTCGGCGGGCCTGCGATCCGCGCTTACAAACTTTTCTCCGAGGCCGAGTTGAGCTTGGCATTGGGGGGTACAAATGTGATACATGCTGCCGTTCTCGCGGGCGACGCGGGCAGGGCGGTCCAGAAGCGCATGGTTGCGCTCGACCGATATCGGGGCGGTTCCCCGGACGATCTGGCAATGCTTGCGGCCGTTGCTGACGAAGATGATGCCGCAGAGGATATGGAATGAGCGATACGAAATCGGGCGACGACAAGACGCTGAGTGTTACGCCGAAGAAGACCTTGACGCTGAAGCGCCCCGGTATGGAACAGGGCACGGTGCGCCAGAACTTCTCGCATGGCCGCACCAAGTCGGTGGTCGTCGAGACCAAGAAGCGCAAGTTCTCGCTGCCTGGCGACAAGCCGGAGCCGGCGGCAGCGCCTGTGTCCGTTTTCACGCCGAAGCCGGTTGCGGCAGCGCCTGCCGTGCAGGAAGCTCCCAAGGCGCCGCCGCCTCCGCCGTCGGTCGAGCGCGGCGGCATGGTGCTGAACGAGTTGTCGCGCCAGGAAATGGAAGCACGCCGCCGGGCTCTCGAGGGCTCGAAGGTCCGCGATGTCGAGGATCGCCAGCGCGCCATCGAGGAGGCCAAGCGCCGCAGCGAGGACGAAGAGCGCCGCCGCCGCGAGCGCGAGGAATCGGCTCGCCGTCAGGCCGAGGAAGAGGCACGGCTGCAAGCCGAGGCTGAATCCCGCCGCCGTGCCGAGGAAGAGGCGCGCCGCCGCGCGCCGCTCGCCGCCGAACTGGCGACAGTCGATGACGAGGAAGAGGTCAAGCCGAAGCGGACCGGTGCCGGTGCACCAGTGCGCCGTCTGGTCACGCCCGAAGTGGCGCGTCCTGCCAAGCCGACCAAGGGCGAGGAAGACCGCCGCCGCGGCAAGCTGACGCTGAATTCGGCTCTTTCCGACGAGGATGCGCGCGCCCGCTCGCTCTCGTCGATGCGCCGTCGTCAGGAGAAATTCAAGCGCGCGTTGCATAACGAGCCACGCGAGAAAGTCATGCGTGAAGTGATCCTGCCCGAAACCATCACCATCCAGGAGCTGGCGCAGCGCATGTCCGAGCGCGCTGTCGACGTGGTCAAGTTCTTCATGAAGCAGGGCCAGATCCTGAAGCCTGGAGACGTCATCGACGCCGACACGGCCGAACTGGTCGCCACCGAATTTGGCCACACGGTCCGCCGCGTCGCCGAGTCCGACATCGAAGAGGGCTTGTTCAACATCGCCGATCGTCCGGAGGACCTGCAGCCGCGTCCGCCGGTGGTAACGATCATGGGCCATGTCGATCACGGCAAGACCTCGTTGCTCGATGCCATCCGCAATGCCAACGTCGTGTCCGGCGAAGCTGGCGGCATTACCCAGCATATCGGCGCTTATCAGGTCGAGAAGAACGGTCACAAGATCACGTTCATAGACACGCCCGGCCACGCCGCCTTCACGGCGATGCGTGCCCGCGGTGCCCAGGCGACCGATATCGCCATCCTCGTGGTGGCAGCCGACGACAGCGTCATGCCGCAGACGATCGAATCGATCAATCATGCCAAGGCGGCCGGCGTTCCGATCATTGTGGCGATCAACAAGATCGACAAGCATGACGCCGACCCGCAGAAGGTGCGTTCGGAACTGCTGCGCCACGAAGTGTTCGTCGAATCCATGGGCGGCGAGGTGCTGGATGTCGAGGTGTCGGCTACCAAGGGCATCAATCTCGACAAGTTGCTCGAAGCGATCCTGCTGCAGGCCGAAATCCTCGACCTGAAGGCCAATCCGGACCGCACCGCCGAAGGCGTGGTCATCGAAGCCCAGCTCGACAAGGGCCGCGGCCCGGTCGCTACCGTGCTGGTGCAGACCGGCACGTTGATGCCGGGCGACATTCTCGTCGCCGGCAACGAATGGGGCCGGGTACGCGCGCTCGTCAATGATCGCGGCGAGCAAGTCAAGGAAGCGCCGCCGGCAATGCCGGTAGAAGTCCTCGGTCTGCAAGGTACGCCGCTGGCCGGCGACCGCTTCGCCGTTGTCAACAACGAGGCCCGAGCCCGCGAGATCACCGAATATCGCCAGCGTCTCGCGCGCGAGAAGGCGGTGGCCAGACATGCCGGCCAGCGCGGCTCGCTTGAACAGATGATGTCGCAATTGCAGACAAGCGGATTGAAGGAATTCCCGCTGGTCATCAAGGGCGACGTGCAGGGCTCGATCGAGGCGATCAATGCGGCGCTCGACAATCTCGGCACCGACGAGGTGCGCGCCCGCATCGTCCATGCCGGGGCCGGCGGCATCACGGAAAGCGACGTGTCGCTGGCGGAAACGTCCGGGGCTGCGATCATCGGCTTCAACGTTCGCGCCAACGCGCAGGCCCGCGCAGCCGCGGCTGCGGCAGGCATCGAGATCCGCTACTATTCGATCATTTACAATCTGGTCGATGATGTGAAAGCGGCTCTTTCCGGCCTGCTCTCGCCGGAGCGTCGCGAGACCTTCATCGGCAATGCCGAGATCCTCGAGATCTTCGACATCACCAAGGTCGGCAAGATCGCCGGCTGCCGTGTCACTGAAGGCAAGGTCGAGCGTGGTGCGGGCGTGCGCCTGATCCGCGACAATGTCGTCATCCACGAAGGCACACTGAAGACCCTGAAGCGCTTCAAGGACGAAGTTTCGGAAGTTCCGGCCGGCCAAGAATGCGGCATGGCCTTCCAGAACTACGAGGACATGCGCGCCGGCGACGTCATCGAGTGCTTCCGCGTCGAGATGGTGACCAGGACGCTCTGAGCTCGAACGTTCGAGTTCGGGCATCCATCGAGACCGGGCGGTGGTCGAAAGACCGCCGCCCAAACCATATGAGACATGTGGTGCGGTCCTATCCCGCGCCCCACGATTTCAGGATAGAGAAAAATGCCCCGTTCAATCACATCAGGCCCATCCCAGCGCATGCTGCGCGTCGGCGAGCAGGTGCGCCATGCGCTCTCCGAGACTTTGCAGCGCGGCGAGATTCTCGATCCGCTGATCGAGAATGCCGTGGTCTCGGTTTCCGAAGTGCGTATGTCGCCCGATCTGAAGATCGCCACCGCCTTCGTCTCGCCGCTTGGCGCCAAGGATGCCGGCGTGGTGGTCGAAGCGCTCAACAAGCATGCGAAGTTCGTCCGCGGCCGCGTCTCCGGCGCGCTGCGGCAGATGAAGTACATGCCGGAATTCCGCTTCCGGCTCGACACCAGCTACGACAATTTCCAGAAGATCAACGAATTGCTGCACTCGCCCGAAGTGGCGCGCGATCTCAGCGCCGACGACAAAGACAAAGACGACCGGAAGGACAGCGAATAGTGGCGCGTCGCGGCAAGAAGAAGGGCCGGCCGATCTCGGGCTGGCTGGTACTGGACAAGCCGGTCGGCATGGGCTCGACCGAAGCCGTGTCCAAGATCAAATGGCTGTTCCAGGCGGAAAAGGCCGGCCACGCCGGCACACTCGACCCGCTCGCGTCCGGCATGCTGCCGATCGCACTCGGTGAAGCGACCAAGACCGTGCCATACGTCCAGGACGGCGCCAAGGTCTACCGCTTCACGGTTGCTTGGGGCGAGGAGCGTTCGACCGACGACCTCGAAGGCCCGGCGACCAAAAGCTCGGACCGCCGTCCGGCGGAAGCCGACGTACGGGCGCTGCTTTCGAAATATACCGGCGTCATCATGCAGACACCGCCGCAATTTTCGGCGATCAAGATCGCCGGCGAGCGCGCCTACGATCTTGCCCGCGATGGCGAGACGATCGACATTCCGGCACGTGAGGTCGAGATCGGCCGGCTCGATCTGGTCGAGCACATGGCCGATCGCACCATCTTCGAGGTCGAATGCGGCAAGGGCACCTATGTCCGCTCGCTGGCGCGCGACATGGGCCGCGACCTCGGCTGCTTCGGCCACATTGCCGAGCTGCGGCGGGTCGAGGTCGAGCCGTTCACGCAGGATGATTTCGTCACCCTGGCCGAGCTGGAAGCCGCCCGCTTCGGCGAGCAGGGCGAGCCGCAAGCAGGGGACGCCCCGATCGACTTCGGTGCCATCGATGCACTTCTGGTCGACACCGCCGCCGCCCTCGAATGCCTGCCGCAGGTCGCGATCAGCGATGATGCGGCAACCAAAATCCGCCTCGGCAATCCGGTCATCATTCGCGGCCGTGATGCGCCGGTAGAAGCGGAGGAGGCTTGCGCCACCGCGCGCGGTAAGTTGGTCGCCATCGGCGCTATCGAGCAAGGCATGTTCAAGCCAAAGCGGGTCTTTGTCGGGTAACAGCTGTCGCCCGGCGCATGATCTCCAAACCGGATTCTATTTTGGGAAACGATCATGCGTTAAATCAACGGGGCTACGGTGCCGTTTGCCGTCCGAAAGGATGCGCTGCGCTGTAGTGCCGTTCGACGCTGCACTCGAGGGGGCACATGGCAAAGGCTGACACGGTCAACAAACGAGCGGCGCTCAAAACACGGAGGCCGCCGGTCGGGGCTTCGCCGGGCACGCTGATCGCCGACCCGGCGGCGCGCCGCTCCGAGCTCAGGCTGACGTTGATCTCGCCCGAGAAGTTCAAGACGATCGACAATGCCAGCATCGACGACGTCAACACCCATTGCCACAATTGGCCGGTCATCTGGCTCGACTGCACAGGCCTCGCCAATATCCAGCTGATCGAGGAGATCGGCCGGATTTTCAACCTGCATCCGCTGGCGCTGGAAGACGTCGTCAACACCGGTCAGCGGCCGAAGGTGGATTTCTTCGAGGACCACGCCTTTGTCGTCGTCAGGATGATCGACGACGTCACCGCGCACCGTTACGAACAGATCGCCGTCTTCTTCGGCAAGACCTTCGTCGTCACCTTCCAGGAGCGCGAAGGCGACCCATTCGACCCCGTGCGCAAGCGGATCGCAAGCTCGGTGCCCAACCGCTTGCGCTCGCGCGGCGCCGACTATCTCGCCTATGCTTTGATCGACGCCATCGTCGACAGCTATTTCCCGCCGATCGAGGCTGCTGGCGAATTGGTCGATAGCATCGAGGACCAGATGCTGCACCAGGCGCACAAGCACCAGATGCGGCAGCTTCACGAATTGCGGCGCGATGCCAATGTGCTGAAGGGAGTGCTTTGGCCGATGCGCGATGCGCTGGCGACCATGATCCGCAACGACGTGCCCTATGTGAAGGCCGAAACCAAGATATTCCTGAACGACACGCTCGATCATTCGCTGCGATTGATCGAACTGGTCGAAACCCAGCGCGACATGCTGACCGGCCTGATCGAGATGCACTTGTCGCTCAGCCAGGCGCGCACCAACGACGTCATCAGCTATCTGACGATCGTCTCGGTGATCTTCATGCCGCTTACCTTTCTCGTCGGCGTATGGGGCATGAATTTCGACCCCGACACCTCGCCCTGGAATATGCCGGAGCTGAAGGCCTATTACGGCTATCCCCTGTCGCTCGCCTTCATGGCGCTTGTTGCGGTCGGGCTCTTTGCGTACTTCAAATGGAAGAAATGGCTCTGACTAGGCGGAAGTGCCCGTTTATGCAGCGAAAAGCCGGCTTGTGAATTAGGCTGGCCTTTTTGTCGGAATTGCACTATATGCGCCGCAGCTTCGCGCTTTGACGCGTTGCTTGCACCGGCCCCTGCTGGACGACATCCCGGCTGAGGGCGTCCCGTTTCCTCAAACAGACAAGGAAAAACACGATGTCGATTACTGCCGAACGCAAGAAGGAATTGATGGGCGAGTTCGCAACCGCCAAGGGCGATACCGGGTCTCCGGAAGTTCAGGTGGCCATCCTTTCCGAGCGCATCAAGAACCTGACCGATCATTTCAAGGACCACAAGAAGGATAACCATTCCCGCCGTGGTCTGCTCGCTCTCGTTTCCCAGCGCCGCAGCCTGCTTGATTATCTCAAGCGCAAGGACGACGCGCGCTATCAGACGCTGATCGAGAAGCTCGGTCTGCGCCGTTGACGAATTGACCGGCGGGTTCTTTCGAGAGCCCGCCGGTCGCGCATTGGAGCATCGGATCATCCAAGGCTCCAATGAAGAAAGCAGAGCGCCGCGCACCGGTTTGGCTGCGCAAAGGACGCTCTGAAGTTTTAGATTTGCGCAGGATACTTTCCGAAAACCTGGTTTTCGGGTTCACGCGCAAGGCCAGTCGGATCGATTGGCCAACCCGGTTTCGAAACAGCAGAGGGCCATTCGAAACCGCCCATGGACGGTCATGGGGCAGGATTGCAGGACGCTCGTGCGGCACCGCGCCGAATAGCCGAGCTTCCCGTTGTCTTGCCCGTGGCTGCCCGAGAAAGGAAGCCAAGGGAAAGGGGCATCCGCGCACGCTGAAACGGCGCGGCCCTTTCCGCATACGAAGGACAAGACATGTTCAATTACCACAAAGTGGAAATCGAATGGGGCGGCCGCCCGCTCATTCTCGAAACCGGCAAGATCGCGCGTCAGGCTGATGGCGCGGTGCTGGCCACCTACGGCGAAACCAAGGTTCTCGCCACCGTCGTCTCGATGAAGGAGCCGAAACCCGGCCTCGATTTCTTCCCGCTGACGGTCAACTACCAGGAAAAGACTTACGCCGCAGGCAAGATCCCGGGTGGCTATTTCAAGCGGGAAGGCCGTCCGAGCGAGAAGGAAACGCTGGTTTCCCGCCTGATCGACCGCCCGATCCGCCCGCTCTTCGCCGAAGGCTACAAGAACGACACCCAGATCGTCGTCACTGTCGTCCAGCACGATCTCGAAAATGATCCGGACATCCTGTCGATCGTCGCCACCTCCGCCGCCCTGACCTTGTCCGGCGTGCCGTTCATGGGCCCGGTCGGCGGCGCCCGCGTCGGCTACATTAACGGCGAATATGTGCTCAACCCGCACGTCGACGAGATGCAGGAATCGAAGCTCGACCTGGTCGTCGCCGGCACCGCCGACGCCGTGCTGATGGTCGAGTCCGAAGCCAAGGAACTCGGCGAGGACCTTATGCTCGGCGCCGTCATGTTCGGCCACAGGGGCTTCCAGCCGGTGGTCGACGCGATCATCAAGCTGGCTGAAGTCGCGGCCAAGGACCCGCGCGACTTCACCGCGCCGGACTATTCCACACTTGAAGCCGAGATGCTCAAGATCGTCGAAGGCGAGCTTCGCGACGCCTACAGGATCACCGACAAGCAGAAGCGCTATGCCGCCGTCGACGCCGTCAAGGCGAAGGTCAAGGCCGCGTTCGCGCCGGCAGAAGGCGAAGAGGCCAAATACACGTCCGAACAGATCGGCACCGTATTCAAGGAACTCCAGGCCAAGGTCGTACGCTGGAACATCCTCGACACCGGCTCGCGCATCGACGGCCGCGACCTGAAGACGGTCCGCAAGATCGTCTCGGAAGTCGGCGTCCTGCCGCGCACGCACGGCTCGGCGCTGTTCACCCGTGGCGAGACCCAGGCGCTGGTCGTCGCCACGCTCGGCACCGGCGAGGACGAACAGTATGTCGATTCGCTGACCGGCATGTACAAGGAGAAGTTCCTCCTGCACTACAACTTCCCTCCCTATTCGGTCGGTGAAACCGGCCGCATGGGTTCGCCGGGCCGCCGCGAAATCGGTCACGGCAAGCTCGCCTGGCGCGCCATCCGGCCGATGCTGCCGACCGCCGACCAGTTCCCCTATACGTTGCGCGTCGTTTCGGAGATCACCGAGTCCAACGGGTCGTCCTCGATGGCTACCGTCTGCGGCACCTCGCTGGCTCTGATGGACGCGGGCGTGCCGCTTGCCAAGCCGGTCGCCGGCATTGCGATGGGCCTGATCAAGGAAGGCGAGCGCTTCGCCGTGCTCTCCGACATTCTTGGCGACGAGGACCACCTCGGCGACATGGACTTCAAGGTTGCCGGCACCGCCTACGGCATCACCTCGCTGCAGATGGACATCAAGATCGAGGGCATCACCGAGGAGATCATGAAGATCGCGCTTGATCAGGCCAAGGAGGGCCGTCAGCACATTCTCGGCGAAATGGCCCACGCGCTGTCCGGCGCGCGTGCCGAACTCGGCGAGTTCGCACCGCGCATCGAGGTCATGCACATCCCGACCGACAAGATCCGCGATGTGATCGGCTCGGGCGGCAAGGTCATCCGCGAAATCGTCGAAAAGACCGGTGCCAAGATCAACATTGAGGATGACGGCACGGTCAAGATCGCTTCGGCCAACGCCAAGGAGATCGAGGCGGCGAAGAAGTGGATACACACCATCGTCGCTGAGCCGGAAGTCGGTGAGATCTACGAAGGCACGGTCGTCAAGACCGCCGACTTCGGCGCTTTCGTCAACTTCTTCGGCCCACGTGACGGTCTCGTCCACATCTCGCAGCTCGCCAATGATCGTGTCGCCAAGACCTCCGATGTCGTCAAGGAAGGCGACAAGGTCTGGGTCAAGCTGATGGGCTTCGACGAGCGCGGCAAGGTCCGCCTGTCGATGAAGGTCGTCGACCAGGCCACCGGCAAGGAAATCGCTCGCGACAAAAAGAGCGAAGGCGAAGAAAACGCCGCCTAAGCTGATCTAACTATGCAATCGAAGCGGGCGCGCCGGAAGGTCGCGCCCGTTTGCATTCAACAACAGCCTTGCAGTTCAAGAGTGGTGAATGTCCGCCGAGCCGCTGAAGACGCTTTTCCATCCATTCGAGGCAGGGGCTGTGTCCCTGCCTCGAAAGGATGAATGCATTCTCTTTCTCGGTGCCGAGCCCGGCTTTCGCTTACCCGAAGGCTTCGATGCCAAGCTTCATCTCGTCCAAGGCTTCAGGCCGCATTTTCGTGCCTTGCGGGCATCCGGCTTCACTGTCACGCCGCAGGTCGAAGGCGAGGCTTTCGACACGGCATTTGTGCTCGCCGGCCGCCATCGCGGCCAAAACGAGTTGCGCGTCGCCGAAGCGGTCAAACGCGTGGTACCAGGCGGGTTGATCGTCGTCGCCGGCGGCAAGGACGATGGCATCGCCAGCCTGCGCAAGCATGTCGGCGCCCTTGTGCGGCTCGAAGGCCACCTGCCGAAACATCACGGCATTGCCTTCTGGTTTCGCCGGCCGACCGATACCGTTGCCGCGGCAACGCTTCGCGCCGCCAATCCGGACTTGGTGGTCGAGGACCACTTCCGCACGGCCCCAGGCATGTTTTCCTTCGACAAGATCGATGCGGGATCGAAGCTGCTGGTCGAAAATCTGCCCAACGATCTGCGTGGCAGTGTTGCGGATTTCTGTGCAGGTTGGGGCTATGTCGCTGCCGAGGTCGCCGCCCGCTCACCCGGCATATCGGCACTTGACCTTTACGAAGCGGATTTCGAGGCGCTGGAGGCGGCCAAAACCAATGTCGGCAACACAGGCGTGGAGCCACGTTTCTTCTGGACAGATCTTTTGAGCGAACCGGTGGAGCGCCGCTACGATGTGGTCGTCATGAACCCGCCCTTTCACCGCAGCCGGGCGACTGAGCCGGAAATCGGTGCCGGTATGATCCGCGCGGCAGGCAAAGCGCTGAAGCCGGGCGGCCGGTTGTTCATGGTGGCAAACCGTCAGCTTCCCTACGAACCGGTGCTGGCGGCCGCCTTCTCCACCCATGCGGAGCTCGCCCGTGACGGCATGTTTAAGGTCTTCTCGGCGCGACGCTGAAACGCTGCGGCGCAAGCCGGCGACACGTCACTCGCGCTATTCCCGTCCGGCGTCAGTCTGCTTCAACTCGTCAAGCGTCGGCATGGACACGATGTGATAGCCGGAATCGACATAGTGGATTTCGCCGGTGACGCCGGAGGACAGGTCGGACAGCAAATAGAGCGCGGAGCCGCCGACTTCGTCGATCGTCACCGTACGGCGTAGCGGCGAATTGCGCTGCTGGTAGGAGAACATGTGGCGTGCGTCGGAAATCCCGGCGCCCGCAAGCGTCCGTACCGGTCCCGCCGATATGCCGTTCACCCTGATGCCGCGCGGGCCGTAGTCGTTGGCTAGATAGCGCACGCTGGCCTCCAGCCCGGCCTTGGCAACACCCATGACGTTGTAGTTCGGCATGACGCGAACCGAACCCGCATAAGTCAGCGTGATCATCGAGCCGCCGTCCTTCATCAACGTGGCGGCGTGGCGGGCGACCTCGGTGAAGGAATAGCAGGAGATCACCATGGTGCGGATGAAATTGTCGCGGCTGGTGTCGGCGTAGAGGCCTTTCAGCTCGTTCTTGTCGGAAAAGCCGATGGCGTGAACGATGAAGTCCAGCCCGCCCCACGCCTTGCCCAAGGTCTCGAAGGTGGCGGCGACCGACGCGCTGTCCTCGACGTCGCAAGGCACCACCAGCGATGCGCCCAGCTTCTCGGCGAGCGGCTTGACCCGGCGTCCGAAGGCGTCGCCCTGATAGGTGAAGGCGAGTTCCGCGCCATGTTCGGACAGTTTGCGGGCGATACCCCAGGCAATGGAATGATCGTTGGCGACACCCATGACAAGCCCGCGCTTGCCGTTCATCAATCCGTCCATGGTCGGCAAATCCTTATGCGGAATAGCGCTGGAAAATCAGCGTAGCGTTGGTGCCACCGAAACCGAACGAATTGGACAAAACAGTGTCGATCCTTGCGTCGTCGATGCGCTTGCGCACGATCGGCATGCCTTCGAATTCCGGATCGAGGTTCTCGATGTGGGCGCTCTCGCCGATGAAGCCGCCTTGCATCATCAGGATCGAGTAGATCGATTCCTGCACGCCGGCCGCACCTAGCGAATGGCCGGTCAGCGATTTCGTCGATGTGATGAAAGGCATTTCCTCTCCGAACACCTCGCGGATGGCGCCCATTTCCTTGGAGTCGCCGACCGGCGTCGAGGTGCCGTGCGTATTGATGTAGTCGACTGGTGAAGTGACGGTCGCCATTGCCTGTCGCATGCAGCGTGCCGCGCCTTCGCCCGATGGCGCCACCATATCGTAGCCGTCCGATGTGGCGCCATAGCCGACGATCTCGGCATAGATCTTGGCGCCGCGCGCTTTTGCGTGCTCGAGCTCTTCAAGAATCAGCACGCCGGCGCCGCCGGCAATGACGAATCCGTCGCGATCGACGTCGTAGGCGCGTGAGGCGACCGATGCCCTGTCGTTGAACTTGGACGACATGGCGCCCATGGCATCGAAAAGATCCGACATTGTCCAGTCGAGATCCTCATGGCCGCCGGCGAAGACGATGTCCTGCTTGCCCCACTGGATCAGCTCGTAGCCATTGCCGATGCAATGCGCAGACGTCGAGCAGGCCGATGAGATGGAATAGTTGACGCCGTGGATCTTGAACCAGGTGGCAAGCGTCGCCGACGCGGTCGACGACATCGCTTTTGGCACCGCGAACGGGCCGATCCGCTTGGGGCTGCCGTTTTTGATCGTGGTCTCGGCCGCCTCGACGATTGCACGGGTCGACGGTCCGCCGGAGCCCATCACGATGCCGGTGCGCTCGTTGGTGATGTCGGTCTCGTCGAGGCCGGCATCTGCGATCGCCTGGTCCATCGCGACATGGTTCCAGGCAGCACCCTGCGACAGGAAGCGCATGGCGCGACGGTCGATCATGCCCGATGGATCCAGCGTCGGCGCACCCCACACCCGGCAACGGAAGCCATGCTCGGCGAAAGAATCGGAGAAGCTGATGCCGGATCTGGCATCGTGCAGCGAGGTCTGCACCTCGTTGGCATTATTGCCTATCGACGACACGATGCCGAGACCTGTGACTACGACCCGTCTCATTCGCAACTCCTTCCAGCGCGGACCTCCGAAACCTGAAATCGATTTCCGGAACGGAACCATGCGCAAAATTAAAGTGCTACAGCGTCCTTTGGACGTCCAAGGCGTGGCACTGTAGGGTCTTCGTTCAGACGGCGGCCGATTGCTTGGAAAGACCGACCTTCAGATCCGTTGCCGCATATATGGGCTCGCCATCTGCCTTCAGCCAGCCATCGGCGATACCAAGCACAAGCCGACCGCGCATCACCCGCTTGAAGTCGACGCCATACTCCACCTTCTTGACCGTTGGCGTGACCATGCCTTTGAACCTCACCTCACCGGTCGACAGTGCCATCCCCTTGCCGGGTTCACCGAGCCATCCGAGATAGAACCCCGTCAACTGCCACATGGCGTCCAGGCCCAGGCATCCCGGCATGATCGGATTGCCGATGAAATGGCAGGCGAAAAACCACAAATCCGGCTTGATATCGAACTCCGCGCGGATGAAACCCTTGTCGAACGCACCGCCGGTTTCGCTGATCTCGGTGATGCGGTCGAACATCAGCATCGGCGGATAGGGCAGCTGCGCATTTCCCGGTCCGAACAGCTCGCCGCGGGCGCAGGCAAGCAATTCCTCGTAACCGTAGCTGGATTTCGAACCCGCCATCAATCTCGTCCCCGTGATCGTCCCGGGCGAAAGGCGCCCTTGTCGGTGGTTTCCTAACACAATCTGTTTCAGGCCGGAAACCGGCGTTTGCGCTTAACCTGCCCGTCTGCCCGGGTCAATGCGGGCTATTGATCGCATTCGGTCGACAGAATATATGTCAGGACACGTCCAGTTTCGGCAGATGCTCAATTTCTGCCATTTTGGACGTGTCTGAGGCGGAACTGTGAGCGCGACGGATAGATGGATCTGGGTTGCCGGAAGGATAATGTCGCTGTGGACAAGCGGGTTCGCGAGGCCGGTCTGAGGCCGACACGCCAGCGCATCGCGCTGGCCGATCTCCTTTTCGCCAAGGGCGACCGCCATCTTTCGGCCGAGGAACTGCACGAGGAGGCGCTTGCCGCCGGCGTGCCGGTGTCTCTGGCCACCGTCTACAATGCTCTGCACCAGTTTACCCAGGCCGGTCTTCTGCGCATCCTTGCCGTCGAGGGATCGAAGACTTATTTCGACACCAACACCTCCGATCACCATCATTTCTATATCGAGGGCGAAAACAGGATCTTCGATATCGACAGCGGCCCGGTGACGGTTTCCAACCTGCCGGAACCGCCGGAAGGCATGGAGATCGCCAATGTCGATATCGTGGTGAGACTGCGTCCGAAACGCTGCGACTGACCGGCGCCTTATGAAATTCCTGGATTTGACCCTCCGGCTCGAATGGGTCGCAGTCGCGGTGGCGACTCTTGTTTTCTATGCGATCGCTGGTGTTTCCTGGTGGTTATTTGCCGTGCTCATTCTGGCGCCCGACCTGTCGATGCTGGGCTACATGGCCGGGCCGCGCGTCGGGGCCGTCGCCTACAACGCCTTGCACATAATGATCTTGCCCGTTCTGCTGGCGCTTGTCGGCAACGTCTTTGACAAGGCAATGGCGATGGCTGTTGCGCTGATCTGGATCGCCCACATCGCCGTTGATCGCGCTCTGGGATAGGCTTGAAGCTGTCGAGCAGCTTCCAGGATACCCATCTCGGCCGCATCGGCCGCTAAACTATCCCCGAACCGAAGATCAGCGAAACAAGTGCCGGATCCGGTGCTTGCCGTGCTGGCCCGACCTGCGGTCCAGAAACGTCAGTTCTTGACCTTTTCGCCGGGATAGGCACCCCAGACGAGCGACTGCGCGAGCCAGCCGGTATGACCGTCGAAGGTCATTTCGCACCACTGGCCATCGCAGGACTTGATCGTGCCCATCACCCCCGGTTCGAGGATCGCGATGACGCCAGCATCTTTTGCCGGATCGTCTAGGAGGTTGACGCGAGCGTCCTTGCCGCGCTGCCAGGGGGCGACGATCGCCGTGCGGCGGCCCGAAAGCAGCGACTGATTGATCCAGCCTTCCGAGCCGTCGGCATCGCGCACACGGCGCCACGTATCGAACTCCTGGATGATCTCCATCGGCAGGCCTGGCTTCATATACATCCAGTCGACGGAATAATTGACGCCCGGCCCAACGCGCGAGTTGACGCGGCCGGATTTCAGGCTGACGAAGCGCGGCAGCGGCAAGCCGCTTGGTCCGAGCGTGACGCTCTGGGCGGGTGCCGCGGCACTTTGCGCCATCACCAGTGGGCTATGGATGAGAGCGCCGAGGAATGCTGCACTGAGGGTCAGGCGGAGCGACGCGAAACCAGACACTTTCGTTCCTTTCGGCGCCGGCCCATCCGCCTTCGCCCCTTTTTCTTTGTCTTCGGCGGAACCGCTTGTTACATGAATGACCGGTACCGCGATCGGCTCTCAGTTTCGCCGTTCTTGGTTAAAGAGGTCTCAACGAGATCGGGTTCGAGGAAACAATGGCAGGCAAAAAGAAGCCCCTCGTCATCATCACGCGCAAATTGCCCGACCCGGTCGAGACCCGCATGCGCGAGTTGTTCGACGCCCGCTTGAATGTCGAGGACAGGCCGATGACGCAGCCGGAATTGGTGGCGGCGGTCAAGGAGGCCGACGTGCTGGTGCCGACCGTGACCGACAATATCGATGCGGCGCTGATTGCCCAGGCTGGCGACAACCTCAAGCTGATCGCCAATTTTGGCAATGGCGTTGACAAGATCGATGTTGCCGCAGCGGCCAAGAAAGGCATCTCCGTCACCAACACGCCGAACGTGTTGACCGAAGATACGGCCGACATGACCATGGCGCTAATGCTGGCCGTGCCGCGGCGGCTGGCCGAAGGCGCCAACGTGCTGACCGGCGACAAGAAATGGGCGGGCTGGTCGCCGACTTGGATGCTCGGCCGGCGCATCTGGGGCAAACGGCTCGGCATTGTCGGCATGGGTCGCATCGGCACCGCCGTCGCCAGGCGCGCCAAGGCCTTTGGCCTCTCGATCCACTACCACAACCGCCACCGCGTGCTTCCGGCAATCGAGGACGAGTTGGAAGCGACATATTGGGAAAGCCTCGACCAGATGCTCGCCCGCATGGACATTATCTCGGTCAATTGCCCATCGACACCGGCAACCTTCCACCTGCTTTCGGCGCGGCGGCTGGCGCTTCTGCAACCGTCAGCTTACATAGTCAACACCGCGCGCGGCGATATCATCGATGAGGAATCGCTGGTCAAGCTCATCCATGACGGCAAGATCGCCGGCGCCGGCCTCGACGTCTACGAGCACGAGCCGGCGCTGAACAGCAAGCTGCTGAAACTTGCCCACAAAGGCAAGGTCGTGCTGTTGCCGCATATGGGCTCGGCGACCCTCGAAGGCCGTATCGACATGGGCGAGAAGGTAATCATCAACATCCGCGCCTTCTTCGACGGTCATCGCCCGCCCGACCGCGTGCTGCCGCTGAGGGCGTGACCTGCCATCGCGCCGGCATGGTCTTGCCGCGGCAACCGCGCGTTCGTCTTTGGATAGCGTTTGCCTACGGGAAGCATCTTGCGCATGGTGATTGAGGTCGGCCGGTCGTAGCCCTTGTGCGCCGTCCGTTCGGTTTCACGAAAACCGAGGCGGGCAAAGGCTGCGTGATTTCCGGTCAGCTCGATCCGGGTCTGGAGCTCTATGGCGGTCCTGTTGTGGCTGCGGGCAAGATCTTCGACGGCCTGCAGCAGCTGTTTTCCAATGCCTTGTCCCTGAAGAACCGGCTCGACCGCGAGCTTTCCAATATAGAAGTCGTGTGCGCGCTTCAGGACGAAGACGCAACCGACGATCTCGTTTTCCTTCAGCGCCAGGAATGCTGTCTCCTCCAGCGCTCTAGCCCTGAGATTTTCGACGGTGAGCTGATGCGCCGAGGACGGCGGGTCAATAACCCCGTCCATGAAGGCGAAGGCGCGCATGATCAGAGCCAGGACCTCGTCCCAACGGTTAAAATCGGCCGCAAGCTGCACAATGAAGACCTCGGCAGGCTGGCTCACGGGCTGGTTCGCTTGTAGCGGATCGTGTCGAAGCGTGCGGCCAGCGCATCGTAGAGCAGCAGTCGCCCGACCAGCGGCTCCCCGATCCCGGTGATCAGCTTGATCGCTTCCATTGCTTGCAGCGTGCCGATGACCCCGGTCAGCGCGCCGACAATGCCGGCCACCGCGCAGGACGGCACCAGTCCCGGCGGCGGTGCTTCGGGAAAAAGATCGCGGTAGCTTGGGTTCGACTTGCCGTCCGGGCCGGTCTCGAAAGGCTTCAGTACGGTGACCGAGCCGTCGAAGCGGCCAACGGCGGCATGCACGAGCGGCCGGCTTTCGGCGGCGCAGGCGTCGGCCACTGCGTAGCGTGTTTCGAAATTGTCGGAGCCGTCAACGACGATGTCATAACGGGCGATGAGAGCAGGGGCGGTGTCTGCGGTCAGCCTGAAATTGTGCGCTTCCACGACGACGTTTGGATTGATGCGGGTGATCGCAGCCTTGGCACTGTCGGTTTTTGCCATGCCGACCATGTCCGTGCCGTGAATCACTTGTCGTTGCAGGTTGGAAAGGGAGACGCTGTCGTCATCGACGATACCGAGCGCGCCAACGCCCGCAGCGGCGAGATATTCGAGCACCGGCGCACCCAATCCGCCGGCGCCGATGACCAGCACCCGCGCCCGCTTTAGCCGCTGCTGGCCGGCGCCGCCGATTTCGGGCAGCACTATGTGGCGGGCGTAGCGTTCGAGCTCTTCGTCGGTAAGGGCGGCTGCGATCATCCCCGGACCTTACAACGGAGGAAAAAACTTGTCAGGCATCAATACGTGCCGCTCGGAAATGCGCCATGGCCGAAGGTCAAATGGTCGGCCTGACCTTACCGTGATCCACGGTCAGGAACTGCGCTCGTCCCTTGAGGCTGTCAAACAACGCGGCGTCGGTCCCGGTCATGAAAGCCTGGCAGTTCAGTTCCTCCAGGATCGAGAACAAGGCCGCCCGTCTACCGCCGTCGAGATGGGCGGCAATCTCGTCGAGCAGCAGGATCGGCGTCATGCCCGATATTTCGCCGGTTAGCCGCGCATGCGAAAAGACGATGCCGACCAGCAGCGCCTTCTGCTCGCCGGTCGAACAGAGCTCGGCTGGCATCGCTTTGGGCCGGTGGCGCACCACGAGGTCGGTACGGTGCGGGCCGTCGAGCGTGCGCCCGGCGGTGCGGTCGCGGTCGCGCCCCTGGGCAAGCGCGCGACGGAACCGTTCCTCTACGTCGACGGCCGGTAAAATACCGATTTCGCCTTCCAGTTCGCCCGAGATGCCGATGTCGGCTTGCGGAAACGGTCCGTCGCCGGGCAGCCGGTCGATCATGGCGGCGAGCAGGCGCACCAGTTCGGCACGCGCAGCGGCAATTGCCACGCCGGTCTCGGCCATTTGCATCTCGATCGCATCGAACCACGCACTGTCGCGCGAACCGTCGGCGAGCAGCCTGTTGCGGCCGCGCATTGCCTTTTCGTAGTCAAGCGCGCGCTGGCCGTGGCCGGGATCGATCGCAAGCACCAGCCGATCGAGGAAGCGCCGACGATCGGCCGCCGGCCCGGGGAACAGGCCGTCCATAGCCGGTGTCAACCAGACCACGCGCAGCCATTCCAGCATGTCTTCGGCCGAGCGTGCCGCCGCGCCGTTGATCCGCACTCGCCGGCCGCCTTCGCCGTCGCTGCCCGCTATTCCGGTACCGATCTCGACCTGGCCTTCCGGCCCGTCAAGCCGGGCATGCAGCGCAAAGCCACCGTCGCCGCCTTCGCGCGCCACCTCGGCATAGGGTGCGCGGCGCAGGCCGCGGCCAGGCGTGAGCAGCGAGATCGCTTCAAGCAGATTGGTTTTTCCGGCGCCATTGTCGCCGGAGAAAACCACGGCGCCGGGATCAAGGTCGATTGCCAACGCCGCATAGTTGCGGAAATTCGTAAGTGTGAGCTTACTTATGTAGGTCTGCTGCGGTTTTGCAGATTTGGTCACGACAGCAAGATGGCCCTGTTCGGGCCCTACACCCGCATCGGCATCAGCACGTAGAGCGCGGTCTCGTCGGCCATGTCGTGGATCAGCGTCGGGGAACCGGCATCCGCCAGCATGAACTTCGCCTCGGTGCCGGTCAGTTGCGCGGCAACGTCGAGCAGGTATTTGGCGTTGAAGCCGATCTCGATCGGATCAGACGAATAGTCGGCCGCCAGTTCCTCGGTGGCACTGCCCGAATCCGGGTTGTTGACCGCAAGCGTGACCTGTCCTTCGGCGATCGAAAGCTTCACCGCCCGGCCGCGTTCGGACGAAATGGTCGAAACGCGATCGACGGCAGCGGCGAAACTCTGGCGATCGATAATCAGCTTCTTGTCGTTGCCGGTCGGAATGACGCGCTGGTAGTCCGGGAAAGTGCCGTCGATCAGCTTGGAGGTCAAGATAACGCTGCCGATGGTGAAACGGATCTTGGTGTCGGACAACTCGGTGGTGACTGCAACATCGGGATCGTCGACCAGCTTTTGCAACTCGCTGACCGTCTTTCGCGGGATGATGACGCCAGGCATACCCTCAGAGCCTGCCGGCGCATCGATCTCGGCGCGCGCCAGCCGGTGGCCGTCGGTCGCGACAGAGCGCAGCTTCAGCTTGCCGCCGGTCTCGTGCGTGTGCAGATAAATGCCGTTCAGATAATAGCGCGTCTCCTCGGTCGAGATGGCAAACTGGGTCTTTTCGATGAGGCCCTTTAGTCCGACGGAATCGAGCCGGAAAATATGCGAGAACGACCCGGCTGAAAGTTCGGGAAAGTCGGACTGCGGCAGACACTGCAGGCGGAAGCTCGAGCGCCCCGACGTCACCGTCATGGCGGTGCCGTCTTCGTCGGTCTTCAGCGCCACCTCCGCGCCGTCGGCAAGCTTGCGCACGATGTCGTAGAGCAGATGCGCCGGGACCGTTGTCGCCCCGCCGCGTTCGACCTTTGCCGGCGTCGCTTCGGTCACCTCCAGGTCGAGGTCGGTCGCCTTCATTTCAAGGCTGGCCCCCTCGGCGCTGAGCAGCACGTTCGACAGGATCGGAATGGTGTTGCGCCGCTCGACCACGCGGTGAACATGGTTGAGAGACTTCAGGAGATTTGACCGTTCCAGGATAACACGCATGACGAAACAGGCTCGCTTGAATGAATGAACGGGTCTCCGGCAAGCGGCGCCCCGCGAAAGGTCTGAACAGGCTCAGAATCTGCGTAAACTGACAGGAAAAACCCGGCAAACGCAAGCCCGCGCCACCGGTTCGGACCGGCTGCGCGGGCTTTCTGGGGATAAAAAGGCCGAAGTTCGCGAGCCGGCGTTTTTCGGGCCATCAGGCCTGGTCGTTGATCAGCCTTCTCAGCAATTCGAGTTCCTGCGCCAGTGTGTTGTCGGCACCGGAAAGATCCTCGATTTTGCGCACCGCATGCAGCACGGTCGTATGGTCGCGGCCGCCGAACCGCCGCCCGATCTCCGGGAGCGAGCGCGGCGTCAACACCTTCGACAGATACATAGCGACCTGCCGTGGCTTGACGATGGTGCGTGTGCGCCGGTTGGACAGCAGTTCGGTCTTCGACACGTTATAGTGGCGCGCGACGATGCGCTGGATGTCCTCGATACGCACCCGCTTGGGTTCGCCCGAACGATAGATGTGGCCAAGGATCTCATCGATGCGGTCGATGGTAATCTGCGGTTCGAAGGATTGGCGAAACAAAAGCTGGTTGAAGGCACCTTCGAGCTCGCGCCCGCTGCCGGTCACCGTGCGGGCGACGTGGTTGAGGATCTCTTCGGAAATATCGAGCGACGCATCGTCGAGCTTGGCGGTGGCAAGCCTGAGCTTGAGCATACCGATGCGCATGGCGAAATCCGGGGCTGACATTTCCAGCGCGACGCCGCCGTTGAGGCGCGAGCGGACGCGAGGCTCCAGCGACTCCAATTCCGACGGCGGCCGGTCGGCAGCGACCACCACTTGCTTGGCGCTGTCGAGCAGCATGTTGATCAAATGGCAGAATTCGTGCTGGATCGACTTGCCCTGCAGGAACTGCATGTCGTCGATGATGAGGAGGTCGATGTCGCGCAGCTGTTCTTTCAGCGTCAGTGCGTTGTTGTCGCGGATCGCGGTGGCGAACCTCCACATGAAATACTCAGCCGTAAGATAGACGACCCGCGATTTCGGATTCTGCTTCAGCGATTCTGCGGCGATCGCCTGCAACAGATGCGTTTTGCCCAGCCCGACCGTCGCGTGAAGAAAGAGCGGATTGAAACGCACCGCGCTCGACTGCGATTCCGCGACCGCCTTGGCGGCGGCAAATGCCACTCGGTTCGATGGTCCTTCGATGAAGGAGGTGAAAGTGTAGCGTGGATCGAGCGGCGAACCGAGAACATTGTGCCGGAACTCGGTTTCTGCCGGCATCCCCGGGCGGGGTGCCGGGACCCGTTCGACCCTGCTGGGGCTCGCCGTGCCGGCAGAGAGCGCGGTTTGCGTCTGCCTGGTCATCTTGCGCGCCGGCGCAACTTCTGGCTCGACGCTGTTGCGGCCCTGCCGTGTGGCAGTACGAACCACGATCTCGATCTTGAGGATCTCCGGATCCTCGTGCTTCCACAACTCGGTGATGAGATCGAGATAGTGGCCGTTGATCCATGAACGCAGGAATGCGGTTGGCACTGAGATGCGGACAATGCCCTTAGAGGATTCAGCGACCTTCATGCGCCCGAACCAGCTCGAATAGACCTCGGTTCCCAGACGCGCCTTCAACTGGGCCTTGACCCGATCGAACTTCTGTTCAGCTTCATTGGAAGCCGCCATGTCGTTCCTTCCGACTAACGTTCCAGGAAATGGGAGGTCGCCTGTAAGCTCCCTTTCGATGCCGCCGCTCTGCATGATCGAGTTCCTTGTCTCTTGTACCTGTTTTCCGCCGGGGATGCGCCTCCTGCATCCATGTTTCCGGCGACCGTGTCTTCGCTGCGACACCATCGCCGCCGCCGGCTGATGAATCGCCTCGTTGTCGGTCCGGCGCCGAAGCGCCGATCCGCTTTGGTCATGTCAGGGCAACAAAATGCCGTCCGGCGAAAAACCGCCGGCGCACCGTCGACCTGCCATGTACAATTACGCCAGTCCCCTACCGTATCGAAAAGACAAACCAACCCCGTCCGCGGAGTTGAATCCGCGCTGTAAACTCTGCCAATTTGAGCTGGCCGGTTTCAGGCTGGTCAAGGGCCAAGGGCCCATCCCTTCGATCGACAGACATTACCGAAATCGCTGTGGATAGGGCAAGGCCACCCCTAACGGATTTTTAAGGAATCTGACTAGCAAGGGACGTTTCGAACGCCATGCTGCAATAGTTGATTTTGACAAAGCCATTGTGATTCAAACCCTTTTCCGGCGAATATGAAAAAGGCCACACAACGCGAAATTTTCTGAAATAATTCACTTGACAGCCAATTGTCGCCTATCGGCCGCAGCTGATGTGAACAAGCTGTGGATCACCATCGGTAAGCTTCTGAAAGGAAACGGTAATCCGTGACGCTCGGAAATTTTCGTATTGGCGGTTTCGGTGGTTCCGAATATGAGCGGGCATGTATATGCCGGCAAAGCATTTCGAACTTTGAAATGCTCGCGGAGCGCCATTTTGCGGGCTTTCTTTTAAGTACTTGCCGGCAAACGAAAAAACCCGGCGCGATTGGCCGGGTTTGAAGTAGCGCAGTTCAGGAATGGATATATCAGGCTGACAGCACCTTGACCCGTTGGGCCAACCGCGACACCTTGCGCGATGCCGTGTTCTTGTGCACCACGCCCTTGGTGGCGGCGCGCATCAGTTCCGGCTCGGCCACCTTGAAGGCAGCCTGTGCGGCCGCCTTGTCGCCAGCCGCGAGCGCCTCTTCGACCTGGCGGATGTAGGTTCGGACGCGGGAGCGGCGGTTCTTGTTGATCGCTGCGCGACGGGCGATCTTGCGCGTTGCCTTTTTGGCCGAGGAGGTATTGGCCATGGTGCCTCTCTTCTGATCTGGTGGGCGCTTGCGGGATACCGCGGGGCGCAAAAAACAAACGGGCAGCCACAGGCCGCCTCGGTTGGTGCGGCTTATAGTTCAGCTTTTCCGGCACGTCAACGCTGCAGTGTTTTCTTTTTGACCGGTGCCCTCGTCATCTCATCGGTTCGTGAAATTCGGCTTCCGCTTGCCGGTGAAGGCCGCCATGCCTTCCTTCTGGTCATCCAGCGCAAACAGCGAATGAAACAGCCGGCGCTCGAACCGTAGACCCTCGGTGAGCGTCGTCTCATAGGCGCGGTTGACGGCCTCCTTCGCCATCATCACCGACGGCAAGGAAAAATCGGCGATCTTCGCTGCTGCCTTAAGCGCTTCCTCGATCAACTCGCCGGCTGGCACGACGCGCGAGACAAGGCCGGAACGCTCGGCCTCGGCTGCGTCCATCATTCGCCCCGTCAGGCACATATCCATCGCCTTCGACTTGCCGACAAAGCGGGTCAGGCGCTGCGATCCGCCCATGCCGGGCATGACGCCCAGCGTGATCTCGGGTTGGCCAAACTTGGCGGTGTCGGCGGCGATGATGAAGTCGCACATCATCGCCAGTTCGCAGCCGCCCCCCAGCGCATAGCCCGCCACCGCCGCGATGATCGGCTTTCGTGCCCGCGTAAATTCTTCCCAGCCGACGAAGAAATCCTGCACATAAGCATCCACGTAGGAGATCGACTGCATTTCCTTGATATCGGCACCTGCCGCGAAAGCCTTCTCCGAACCAGTGATGACCATGGCGCCAATGTCGGCATTGGCGCCCATGCTGTTCACCGAGGCGACCAGTTCCGCCAGCACTTGTGAATTCAGCGCGTTGAGCGCCTGCGGCCGGTTCAGCGTAATCAGCCCGACCTTGCCGCGGGTTTCGACGATGATGGTTTCATAGCCCATGCTTTGCTCCTCCTCGCTTCTGGTTTAAGCCTGACAGGCCCGGCAGTGGAAAGTCGAACGACCGCTTTGCACGATACGCTCGATGTGGCCGCCACAACCAGGCTTGGAGCAGGCTTCGCCCTCGCGATCGTAAACCGCGAAGGAATGCTGGAAGTAGCCCAGCGATCCATCGGTCTGCATATAGTCGCGCAACGACGAGCCGCCGGCGGCGATCGCATCGGCGACGACCGAGCGGATAGCTTCGGCCAGGCGTTCGCTCTGCTCTTTGGCTTTCTTGCCGGCTCTCGCGAGGGTGTCCGCTTCGCGCAGCGGCGACAGGCCGGCCCGCCAAAGCGCTTCCGAGACGTAGATATTGCCTAGCCCGGCAATTAGCCTCTGGTCCAGAAGTGCCGCTTTCAGCGGTGACTTGCGACCTTTCAGCAACGAAGCGAGCAGCGTGCCGTCCAGTGCGTTGCCTGTAGGCTCGACGCCTAATCCGGCCAGCATCGGATGCATGTCGGGCTCGCCTTCCGAAAACAGCATGAACCCGAAGCGGCGCGGGTCGTTGAAGATCACGCGAGAGCGGACGCCGGCAGGGGATGCGATGTCGAAGACGACGTGATCGTGAGCAGTGTTTTTCGAACGTTCGTGGTGGAACGTGCCGGGCGTTGCGCTCTCGTCGGCCGTTTCGATGCGAAACGAACCCGACATGCCGAGATGGCAGATCAGAACCGGGCCGTTGTCCATGTGCATTGTCAGATATTTGGCACGGCGGCCGAGCGCCGCAATCGTCTTGCCGGTCAGCCGCTCCGAAAATTTCACGGGGAACGGAAACCGCAAATCCGGCCGGCGTGCCTCGACACCGACAATGCGGGCACCTTCAAGGGCCGGCTGCAGACCGCGCCTGACCGTCTCTACCTCCGGCAGCTCAGGCATGGCCGCCTATCATCGCATGGAAGGAGGTGCCGTAAGGGCCGCGCGCCAGCCCGAGATGTTCGGCCACGGTTTCGCCGATGTCGGCAAATGTCATCCTCAGTCCGATGTCTGCGCCTTTGAAACCCGGCCGTGTCCCGATAACCGGAATCCGCTCGCGCGTGTGGTCTGTGCCGCGCCACGTCGGATCGTTGCCGTGATCGGCGGTCAAAATGAGCAGATCGCCTGACCTCAGCCGTGCGAATGCCTCGGGCAGGCGCCGGTCGAACGCCTCGAGCGCGGCGGCATACCCCGCAACGTTGCGCCGATGCCCGAACTCGGTGTCGAAATCGACAAAGTTCGCGAAGACGAGGTCGCCGTCGCGGGCGTCTTCCATGGCGCCAAGCGCTTTGTCGAACATCGCCATGTTGCCGGCAGCCTTGCGGACTTCCGAGATGCCCCGGTGGGCGAAAATGTCGCCGATCTTGCCGACCGCGATAACCCGGCTGCCGCGCGCCGTCAGACGGTCGAGCAGCGTCGGTTCCGGCGGCGGTACGGCATAGTCGCGACGATTATGCGTTCGCTCGAACGTGGCGGCGGTTTCACCGATGAACGGCCGTGCTATGACGCGGCCGATATTCAGCGGATCGACGAGCCTGCGCACCACCTTGCAGAACTCGTAAAGCCGTTCCAGGCCGAAATGAACCTCATGCGCGGCGATCTGCAGGACGGAGTCGATCGAGGTGTAGCAGATCGGCTTGCCGGTGCGGATATGGTCATCGCCGAACCGTTCGATAATCTCGGTGCCCGGAGCATGGCAATTGCCGAGGATGCCAGGCACCTTCCCTTCACGCACCATTGCTTCGGTCAACTCGGCCGGAAAGGCGGGAATCGCGTCCGGGAAGTAACCCCAGTCGAAACGGACCGGCAGGCCGGCTATTTCCCAATGGCCCGATGGCGTGTCCTTGCCGCTCGAAACCTCTTGGGCCGCGCCGTGAAAGGCGGCGGCAAGCGGCGCACTGCCGGCATTCTCGAACCTGAAACCCGTCGCCGTTGCCGCCGCCTGGCCGAGGCCGAGCGCAAGCATGTTTGGTACAAGAAGGGGCCCGTCACGCAGGCCTTCGCGATCGGCGCGGCCTTCCGCGCAGGCCCGCGCGATGTGTGCGAACGTATTGGAGCCGGTGTCGCCATAGCGTTCGGCGTCGGCCGCGCCGCCGATGCCGAAGGAGTCGAGGACAAAAAGGAAGGCGCGTGCCATCGAAAGGTTCATCATTCCTGTGTGTGGGCTCAGACATAGGGTTCCGCGCCGCCATTGGCAATTCGGAAACCCAAACAGCACGGTTGGCATGCTGGTCCCGGAGAGACGAATCGCGGCATGGTCGATCTGCGGATGGAAATGCGCGGCGCGGAGCTCGCATGAGGCTTGCCATGACAGCATTCGCCGCCGTACTGGCTTTGCTGCTGGAGGGGTCTTGCGCAAACCTGGCGCGCGCCGATGGCGCTATGTTATCGGAACGTTCCGTATCGGTATCGTCGCCGAACCGTTGCCGGTCCGAGGGACGATGTGCCGGCTGCAGCCATCGTGCGTGTAGTCTCGGCCCGCGGTTGCAAGCAATAGCAACAGACCGGTTAGCGGGCTTCAGGCGTCAGCAATCGCTGCACGGAATGGTCGGGCTCCTGCGCGGCCGCAGATAATAAGTTTCCGCCATCGATATCGAATTGAAGACCGAGCTCAACCCGAACCGGCTTTGGCCGTCCGCCGACCAGGTGATAATTGGCTTGTAGGCGAGATCGCTCTCGACCCGAATGAGGAAAGTGCCTTTGATCTTGAGCGCGCTCGGGACCGTTGTGGTGGAATCCTTGACAGCGTCGAGACTAGAGACGCCATCCACCAGTTTGCGCGACCACACGACCAGGACTTTCGGCGTCGTCTCGTTCGTCACCTGTATCGCCGTGATAATGATCTTCGGTTTCGAGCGGTTGTAGGGCTGGAGCGTGGAACTGCCGATCGCCATGATAGCATCGACATCGGCCGCCTTGATGGTCTGCTGCTGTGTGACGAGGTCCGCTACCATGCTGCCGATGCGGCTGACCTTCTTGCTGGTCTCGATGGCTTGCGAGGCCTCCATTGTCATAAAGTACATGATCAACAGGACAGGCACGATGAGGGCAAACTCGACGGCCGCAATACCGCGGCGGTCCGAGCAAAGCCGGACTGTTCTTGTACAAATCCCTGCGATGCCCAACTGTGCCACCGCACGAATCATGGCTTTGCCCTTTTCAAGCGACTAGGTGGTTCAGTTTTCGAAAGGCTCGTTCTGCCAAGTGATCGAGGCGAAATGCAGCGTTTTGCCGTCCTTCAGATTGGCCATCGATTTGGCCATGAAGTCGGTCATCACCGGCCATTTGTAAAAAACCCGCAGCATGTTTCTCGACTCCGCCGGGCCCGGTGCGACCGTGAAGGTCTGTGTGCTCGTGCCCTTGGTCAGCACGACGTCGCCATCCTGGATCTTGAAACCGGCCAGCGCCGCATCGGCGAAGGTCGGGTATTCGCGCAAGTCCACCAGCAATCCGGGACAGGTCTTGGCGACCATGATCTCCAATTTGGTGCAGATCATATCCCGCAGCTTGGTGCCGGACACATCGGCCGGTCTTAGCTGGCCGGTACGCAACTGGCGCGCGATGTCGTCTGTGGCGTTTGCCATCACTTCCTGTGCGGCAAATGAAATGCAGCTCTCCAGGATGGCGAATACAAGAAGCGCGAAAGGAATTGCAAGCATGGCGAATTCGATTGCCGTGCTTCCGCGGCGGTCGCCCAAAAACCGTCTTGGAGAACCTGCTCGTCCAGCCTTGCTCATGTCCTCTGCCCGCCGATGCCGCTTCTGTATCGGTCCTACCCTTAGTCGGAACCGATTGAAGTCCGGTTGGAATGACCGTTAAATTCAACGGGAAGGCCTTAACCCGGCCATAACCGAAGCACGTTCTCGCCAAAGACGGAGACGTCGGCTAGCTAATGCCCGGCGCTCATCTCGGCTTCAGAGGCCTTCTCGGCATCGCTCTTATACGAGCTTTCGCAATATGGCGCGCAGGACATCGTCTGCACTTCGGCGCGTCGATAGATGCGCACCGACGCCGCCGCCTGGCGCACGACGGTTATTTGCTCATCGACGATCGGGTTGCCCTCCTGATCGAGGACGACAAGATTGGTGACGCCAAATCCCTTGCCGGTCAGTACGATCGTCGATGCATCCTGCACGGAGGCGTCGGCGATCGCCGGATTGCCGACGACAATCGTATCGGCGGCGCGCGACAATTTGATGATCTTTGCCTGGTTCATCGTCACCTCGATGCCGGCGCCGGCCTTGGCTGGAAAGGCGAAAGCCGCTGCGGCACAAAGCACGGCAACTGGAAATGATGATCTCGGCCCGGCCATTGAGGCGCCCCCTGGCAAACTGCTCAACGGAACATGAACGAGATTGGTGAACCAACCGTTAAGCGGCTGGAGTTCACCGGAACCGGCATTGGGCCTAGCCGGCACGGCTGGAACATCTTTGCCGAATTGCGCCTTTTGTCGGCCCGGGGTCCTAGCGGCGGGTATTTTAGTTCTGGGTTAACCACGCAATGCCATCGAAGCGGGAAAGGAATCGGTAAGCCTGTTTATTAAGCCGATTGAAACAGCTTCTCCTTAGATTCGCAGTATCCGATCAGCCACCAAGAGAAGTTGACGGAAGTGCTGTAACAATTGGAGTAGGAGCTCAAATGTCTAACCTCATCGCACGTTTTGTGAAGGACGAATCCGGCGCGACCGCTATCGAATACGGTCTGATCGCCGCTCTCATCGCGCTCGCCATCATGGTCGGCGCCACCTCGCTCGGCACCGCGCTGAACGCCAAGTTTGACAAGATTGCCACCAAGGTCAACGCTTCGAATTAAACAACAACATTCCGTTGCTTCCCAATAAGGGCCGCCGCACTGGCGGCCCTTATTTAGTCCTACGCGTGATTTTGAACTTTAGACCTCATTAATCGTTAATCGAACATACCTAGGCTGGGACCAGGTACAGTTTGACCACAGGCGCCACGCCCATGCTTGAAGCCGTGATCTTCGTCGTCTTTCCATTCTGCATGCTTTTTGCCGCGATCTCCGACATGCTGTCGATGACGATCGCCAATCGCGTGCCTGTGCTGCTCGTCGTTGTCTTTGCCTTGGTTGCGCCCTTGACCGGCATGGACTGGGCCACTTATGGCGGGCACTTCGCCGCCGGCGGCCTGGTTCTTGTAGTGACATTCGGCCTGTTCGCGCTTGGCGGCATGGGCGGCGGCGACGCCAAGCTCCTGGCCGCCACTGCCGTATGGATGGGACTGAACATCCATCTCGTCGAGTATCTCGTCACCTCGACATTCATCGGCGGTCTGCTGACCCTTGCCATTCTCGCCTATCGAAAATCGCTGCTTGCCGCCGTCACAAGCCACAATCGGTTCCTGCGCCATTTCGCCGATGAGGCGACCGGCGTTCCGTACGGCATTGCGCTTGGCATTGGCGGTCTGCTCACCTATTCCGACTCACCGTTGATGGCCTGGGCGCTTACCAGGCTGGCGGGCTGAATTTCGCTTTCCGCCGTTGGCGCCGAGCAGGCGAATTGGCCACGTTTTCCTTCGGGCCAGAGTTGTCGCTCTAATTTATGTAAACCTTAAATTAATCACGATCGTAAGTATAACATTAACCTTGTTTTGACGATTGCCGCTGCAAAGTCCGGCTTGGCTAGTGGTTTGCCAAGGCGAGGTTCGGACAGATGCCAGCATCCCGACTAATTATTCTAGGCGTGGCGATAGCCGCGGCCGGCGGTGCAGGTTATGTCGCGAAGAACATGGTTGTGGCTCCGCCGCCTCCGGTTGTCGATTCCGGTCCTCAGGCGCCGGCGATCGCGCTGCAGGATGTGCTTGTTCTTTCCGGCGACGTTCCGATGGGCAGTCCGCTTGAAAACAACATTTCCTGGGAGTCATGGCCGTCCGCCGGCATAAACGCAAATTTCATCACCCGCGCTGCCGAGCCTGAAGCGCTGGACAAGCTGAAGGGCGCCGTCGCCCGCGTGGCGCTCTATGCCGGCGAGCCGCTGCGCCGCTCGAAGCTGATCGGTGAAGGGCAAAGCTTCATGTCGTCGATCCTGCCCTCCGGCATGCGGGCTGTCGCCACAAGCATTTCGGCCGACACCTCGGCCGGTGGCTTCATTCTTCCGAACGATTTCGTCGACGTCATCATGACCCGCAGAACCGATGCCGCCAATGGCGGTGGTCCGGGCTTCACGACCGAAACTATCCTCAAGAACATTCGTGTCCTGGCGATCGACCAGACCATTCAGGAGGATGAGGAAGGCAAGAAGACCAGAGTCGGCCAGACCGCCACCCTGGAGCTGACGCCGCAGCAGTCCGAGATCATCACCGTCGCACAGCAGATGGCGGATCGCCTGACACTGGCGCTGCGCTCGATCAAGGACAGCCAGGACAAGAATGTGGGCGAGGCCGACTACCTGGTTTCCGGCAATGGTCGGCGCGGCACCGTACGGTTGATCAAGTCGGGCGAAGTTTCCGAGGTGGGGGCAAGGAAATGAGGCTAAAAACCAAACTGCCGCTCACCCTGGCTGTGGCGATCGGCCTGTTTCTCCTTGGAACGAATGCATATGGCATCCTCGATGCCAGTGCGGCGGGCAATGCCAGGGTCACGGCTTCGACCGCCACCCAGCGGGTCAAACTCGGACTTAATAAATCGGTGGTCATCGACCTGCCGAGCGATGCCTATGATATTCTCGTCGCCAACCCCGCTGTAGCCGACGCAGTGACCCGCACCGCCCGCCGCATCTATCTGTTCGGAAAGGCGGTCGGCGAGACCAACATCTTCGTCTTTGGCCCGAATGGCGAGCAGATCGTCAGCCTTGACCTGGCGGTCGAACGCGATGTTGCCGGGCTGGAGGACTATATCAAGCGCTTCATCCCGTCATCGGAGGTCAAGGTCGAGTTGCTGAACGACAACGTCGTTCTGACCGGAACCGTCGACACTCCTCTTGACGCCAAGCGCGCGGCTGATCTGGCAAACATCTTCGTGTCCGGCGGCGAGGCTACCACGGGTCAATATTCGCAGACCGCTGCCGGCGGTTCGGCCGAAGCCGGCGTCGCCATCGACAACCCGGATGCCGAGCGCCGCGTCAGCCAGATCGTCAACCTGCTGCAGATTATCGGCGACGACCAGGTGACGCTGAAGGTGACGGTTGCCGAGGTCAGCCGCACGGTGATGAAGCAGCTCGGCGTCAACATGGTCGGCAACGGCAGCAGCAACGGCATCAGTTGGAGCGCTCTCACCACGCCTGCATACGGATTGGGAAAGCCACTGTCGCAATATTCGGGGGCGGCGATCGGCAGCTCAACTCTTCAAGCGTACATAAACGCCATGGAGCAAAGCGGTGTCATGAAGACGCTGGCCGAGCCGACTCTCACCGCCGTTTCCGGCGAGAAGGCGACCTTCAAGGTCGGCGGCGAATTCAATATCATCACCGGCCGAACAAGCAACGTTTCAAACGACAATCAAACTGGCCAGATTACCTACGAGCACGAACGCCTTGAATATGGAATTGGGCTCGAATTCCAGCCGGTCGTGCTCTCGGCGGGCCGCATCAGCCTGAAAGTGAGGACGTCGGTTTCGGAACCTACGACCGAAGGCGCCGCAGTCCTGGAAGGAGCCGGCGACTTACCCGGCACCACTTTGCTGTCGATCCGCAAACGCCTGGCCGACACCACGGTGGAATTGCCCTCCGGCGGTTCCATGATGATCGCGGGCCTTGTCCGCGACGACATCAGGCAGGCGGTTGCCGGGCTGCCCGGCCTGACCAAAATACCGGTGCTAGGCACGCTGTTCCGCAGCAGGGATTTCGTCCGCAACGAGACCGAACTCGTCATCATCATCACGCCCTATCTGGTGAAGCCGGTGGCGCGCAACGATCTTGCCAAGCCGGATGACAATTTCAACGCAGCCAGCGATGGCGCCGGCATGTTCCTTGGCCGCGTCAACCGCGTCTACGGCACCATGCAGACCGACAAGCCCAACGGCCGCTATCACGGCGTTGTCGGCTTTATCTACAAGTAAGCGGGGAAGTCGACATGTCTCAGGCAGTATCGAAGGCAAGGGCGGTCACCGCGATACAGTCCGTTCATTCGCGGATCTGGCGGCCGGCCGTTCCGATCATAGCGATCGCGGTAGCGGCATCACTGGCCGGCTGCGCCAATCGCGACAGCGTCACGGTCGGTGCCATACCGGACGACTATCGCACCACGCATCCTATCGTCATCGCCGAGAAGGTCCAGAAGATCGACCTTCCGGTCGGCGCCGGCGACCGTGGCATGACCAGATCCCAGCGTGACACGCTCCTGGGCTTTCTCAACGGATACGACAGGAGCGCGGCTCCGGTGCTGACGATCGAGATTCCGAGCGGCTCAGCTAACGAAATCGCAGCGGCCGCGGCCGGCCGCGATTTCGCCAGGCTCGCCATAGCCAGCGGCATCAGCCGGAAGCGGATCGCCATGCGGTCCTATCAGTCTGTTTCAGCCGAAGCGTCCGCACCGGTCCGCGTTGCCTACGTCTCGGTGAAGGCTCAGACGGATAAATGCGGGCGCTGGCCCGAAGACCTGCTGCAGACTTCGGAAAACAAGCACTATGCCGATTTCGGCTGTTCGTATCAGAACAACCTGGCTGCCCAGATGGCCAATCCGTCCGATCTGATCGGGCCACGCAAACCGTCGCCGATCGACGCGGAAAATCGCGGCGCGGTGATCGACGTCTATCGTGACAGGGGTATTTCGGACGAATTCCTCGGCAATTCGGAAGTCGATTATTAACGAGTGTCGAGGCTCAACAAACTCTAAGCCGCGCAAGTCACGGAAAGTGATGACAATGAGCAATCTTGCCTATGACACAGAGGTACCGGGCGGCGAAACCTCGGAGCAGGATATTGCCGCGATGCAGGCGTTGCGGCCGATCCCGCGCATTTCGATCCAGGCATTTTGCGAGACCGAAGGCGTAGCCAATCCGGTCGAGCGCGCCGGCGAGGATCGCCGCATGGCCAAGGCCCATCTGAAGATGCATATGGGGGGCATCCCCACCGCTATCGAATTCTATCAGTCGGCGCCGACACCGAACCTGATCCTGCTTGAATCCCGCAGCGAGCCGAAGCTGTTGCTGGAACAACTCGCCCAGCTCTCCGAGCATTGTGACCCGACCTCCAAGGTGGTGGTTGTCGGCCACTACAACGATGTCGGCCTGTATCGCGAACTCATTCGTTCGGGCATCTCCGAATATGTCATCGCGCCCGTATCGATGGCCGACATCGTCAGCGTGGTGTCTTCGATCTTCGTTGATCCGGAAGCTGAGCCGATCGGCCGCTCGATTGCGTTCATCGGCGCCAAGGGCGGCGTCGGCTCCTCGACCATAGCCCATAATGTGGCCTGGGCCATGTCGTCCCTTTTCAAATCCGAAGTGGTTGTCGCCGATCTCGACCTCGCCTTCGGAACGGCCAATATCAACTTCGACCAGGACCCGGCCCAAGGCATTGCCGAGGCGGTCTTCTCGCCGGAACGCGTCGACGAGGTCTATCTCGACCGACTGCTCGCCCAATGCGCCGAGCACCTGTCGCTGCTTGCGGCCCCTTCGACCCTGGAGCGGGTCTACGATTTCGATCCCGACGCTTTCACCCAGCTTATCGACATAGCCCAGCGTAGCGCGCCGCTCCTCGTGCTCGATGTTCCACACTTGTGGGCCGGCTGGACCAAGAACACGCTGGTCAAGGCCGATGAGATCGTCATCACGGCGACGCCCGAACTGGCCAATCTGCGCAACACGAAGAACCTGGTCGACATGCTGAAGCGGCTTCGTCCGAACGATCCTGCGCCAAAGCTTGTGATCAACCAGGCCGGTGTGCCGAAACGTCCCGAGATTACGCCGTCCGACTTCTCCGAATCCCTCGGCCTTTCGCCGATGTCGGTCATCCCCTTCGAGCCGCTTTTGTTCGGAAATGCTGCCAATAACGGACGTATGCTCGGTGAAATGGACGCCAAGAGTCCGGTCGTCGCCACGATCAACGAGATCGCCCATGTGCTGACAGGGCGCAGCGAAATCAAGGTGAAGAAAAAGGCTGGCCTCGGCAACCTGATAGGCAAGCTTTCGCGCAACAAGAAGTGATGCCTCAGCGGTGGAATTGGTAAGCGATCATGTTTGGTAAAAGAGGCAGCGACGACGGCAACCGGACCATCCCGGAATTCCGTCAGCCCGCACCCGCAGCTGCTGCGCCGGCTGCCGCGAACCCTATGGAAGCGGCTATAGCTGCCAGACCCGCGACGCTGCCGCCATCCGGCGCGCCTGCTGCGCAGGTTCGCCGTGCAGTCGAGCCGCCGCCATTGGCGCCGGAGCCGAAAACTATCCAGCGCCAAAAGAGCGAAACCTACTACGACACCAAAAGCCAGGTCTTCGCCGCACTGATCGACACGATCGACCTGTCGCAGCTGGCCAAGCTCGATCCCGAAAGCGCGCGCGAGGAAATCCGCGACATCGTCAACGACATCATCGCGATCAAGAATTTCGCGATGTCCATCGCCGAGCAGGAAGAGCTTCTCGAGGACATCTGCAACGACGTTTTGGGCTACGGGCCGCTGGAGCCACTGCTTGCGCGCGACGATATTGCCGACATCATGGTCAATGGCTCCAAGAACGTTTACATCGAAGTCAACGGCAAGGTCGAGCAGACCGGCATCCGGTTCCGCGACAACCAGCAGCTCCTCAACATCTGCCAGCGTATCGTCAGCCAGGTCGGCCGCCGCGTCGATGAATCAAGCCCGATCTGCGATGCCCGTCTTCCTGATGGCTCGCGTGTCAACGTCATCGCACCGCCCCTGGCTATTGACGGCACCGCACTTACCATCCGCAAGTTCAAGAAGGACAAGCTGACGCTCGACCAGTTGGTCAAGTTCGGCTCGATTTCGCCACAAGGGGCCGAGATTCTCAAGATTATCGGCCGTGTCCGTTGCAACATCGTCATCTCGGGCGGTACCGGCTCGGGCAAGACGACGCTGCTCAATTGCCTGACCAACTATATCGACCGCGAGGAACGCGTCATCACCTGCGAGGACTCGGCTGAGCTGCAATTGCAGCAGCCGCATGTGGTGCGTCTCGAAACCCGCCCGCCCAACCTCGAAGGCGAGGGCGAAGTGACCATGCGCGACCTGGTCAAGAACTGTCTGCGCATGCGGCCCGAACGCATTATCGTCGGCGAAGTGCGCGGACCCGAAGTGTTCGACCTGCTGCAGGCGATGAACACTGGCCATGACGGCTCGATGGGAACGATCCACTCGAACAGCCCGCGCGAATGCCTCAACCGTATAGAGTCGATGATCGCCATGGGCGGCTACACGCTGCCGCAAAAAACCGTGCGCGAAATCATCGTCGGCTCCGTCGACGTGATCATACAGGCTGCACGCCTGCGCGACGGATCGCGGCGCATCACCCATATCACCGAGGTGATCGGCATGGAGGGCGACGTCATCATCACCCAGGACATCGTTCTTTATAACATCAAGGGCGAGGACGCGAACGGCAGGCTGCTGGGCGAGCACGTGTCGACCGGCATCGGTCGTCCGCATTTCTGGGAGCGCGCCCGCTACTACGGTGAGGAGCAGCGCCTCGCCGTTGCGCTAGAGGCAATGGAGAAGCGCGCTGACTGATCCGTCCGGAAACGTGGGGGCCAGGATCGATGTTCGGAATTGACGGCACCGTATTGGCATTCGTCGTGCTCGCCGGCTTCAGCGCCGGCGCTGTGGCCTATGCTTTCCTGTTCAACCGGATCAGCACCGAGAAGCAGGTCGGCAAGCGGCTTGAATCGATCAAGACCGCCGAGACGGATCGGTCCGTCGTCAAGGCTTCGCGCGATCGCGTCGCGGAAGCGGCCAAGCGTCGCAAGTCCGTCCAAGATTCGCTGAAGGATCTCGATCAAAAGCAAAAGTCCAATCAGAGCCTGGTCAAAAAACCACCGCTGAAGATCCAAATCCGTCAGGCCGGCATGAAGATCTCGCTCGAGCGCTTTTATGTCTACTCGGCGGTCTGCGGCGTCGTCTTGACGGCTCTTATCTATTTCATCGGCGCACCGCTGCTGGTCTTGCCGGCTGCGCTGCTGGTCGGCGTCTTGGGTCTGCCACGCTGGTTCGTCTCGTTTCGCCGCGGGCGCCGCGTCAAGGCGTTCCTCAACGAATTTCCGAACGCGCTCGATATCATTGTGCGTGCGGTAAAATCCGGCCTGCCGCTGAACGATGCCGTGCGCCTGATCGCCAACGAATCCCCCGAACCGGTCAAGACCGAGTTCCGCCGCATCGTCGATTCGCAGCAAATGGGTTTGTCGATCCCCGACGCGGCCATGCGCATGCCAGAAACGATGCCGTGCACCGAGGCGAGCTTCTTCGGCATCGTCATCCAGATCCAGTCTCAGGCCGGCGGCAATCTTTCGGAAGCGCTGGGCAATCTTTCGCGCGTGCTTCGCGATCGCAAGAAAATGAAAGCCAAGGTCCAGGCGTTGTCCATGGAAGCCAAGGCATCCGCCGTGATCATCGGCGCGTTGCCTTTCGTCGTCGCCTGTCTCGTCTATTTGACGAGCCCGAACTACATCATGCCCCTATTCACCACCAGCACCGGCAATCTGATCCTCGGTTGTTCCGGCGTGTGGATGTCGATAGGCGTCCTGGTAATGCGCAAGATGATGAATTTCGAAGTCTAGGACTCGCGTATGACCGATCACGTCGTCAGAACTCTCACCGATCCGTCCCTGCTGATCGCACTGCTGGTCGGAATAGCGGTGTTTGCGACCGTCTTCACGCTGCTGCCCGCGTTTGGCGGGAACCAGCTTAAGGCGCGCATGAAATCCGTGGCGCTCGAGCGCGATGAGCTGCGCGCCAAGCAGCGGGCGCGGCTGGCAATCGAAGCCGACCGCCGCCGCAAAGGCCTGCGCGAAGAACAGTCGGTCGGCATGCGCAATATTGTCGATCGCCTGGATCTCAGGCGTGCGCTGGCGGATGAAGGTACCTTGCAGAAATTGAAAGTGGCGGGTTTTCGCGGGCAAAATCCGCTGACGCGCTTCCTTTTCTTCCGTCTCGTCCTGCCCTTCATCGGCTTTGCATTGGCGGCGATGTATCTGTTCGTGCTCGGCGGATTGCCCGAGCAGCCGTTTTTCGTGAAGCTGTTCGTGTGCATCGTGGTTGCCTATGCGGGATTCTACGCGCCGGTGCTCTACGTCAACAACCGCGCTACCAAGCGCAAGCAGTCGATTCAGATGGCGTGGCCGGACGCGCTCGACCTGATGCTGATATGCGTCGAGTCCGGCATGTCGGTGGAAGCGGCGCTTCGCAAGGTCGCCGATGAGATCGGCGCGCAATCGGTGGCATTGGCGGAAGAATTCATCCTGACCAACGCCGAGCTTTCCTATCTGCAGGAGCGCAAGCAGGCCTACGAGAACCTTGCAAGCCGAACTGGCCTGGAATCCGTCAGGTCGGTGTCCCAGGCGCTGGTTCAGGCCGAGCGCTACGGCACGCCCGTGGCGCATGCATTGCGGGTGCTTGCCAGTGAGAGCCGCGACATGCGCATGAATGCCGCCGAGAAGAAGGCGGCCGCGCTGCCGCCGAAGCTCACCGTGCCGATGATCCTGTTCTTCCTGCCGGTACTGTTCGCCATCATTCTGGGTCCCGCCGGCATCCAGGTGAGCCAGCGCGGCATCTTCGGCGACCAGCCGAAATCCAGCAGCGAGTAGCACCAGCGGCGTTGCCAGAAACGCTGATACGATTCAGCCACGCTGCCGGTGCAGCGCGGCTCTTTGCGTTAGACATGTTGCGGAATTCGTGCGCCGGTTCGGCGCCCGAGCCGGTCAGTTGGTGGCGGGCTTTGCCTTGTCCTGGTCCTTGAGCTGGCTCCAGGCATTCTGCTGCGCCAGCATCTGGCGAAGGTAAGCTACGTTAGCCTGCGCCTGATCCGGCGACAGCTCTTGCGAGGCGATCTTCTCAGCCTCGTCGAAACGGCCTTGCAGACCGACGACCAGCGCCAGGTTCTGGCGAACGCGGCTATCTGCATTCGGCTGCTGGGCGGCCGAGCGCATATAGGTTTCGGCCGTGCGCAAATCACCTTCCAGCACGTAAGACATGCCGAGATTGGAAAGGATCGACGGTTCGTTCGGCCTGAGGTCAAGCGCCTTGCGATAGCCTTGGCGCGCCTCGTCCTTTTGGCCCAGCTGGTCGAGAATGGCAGCTTCCGCCGACACCAGTTTCCAATCAGGATATTCAGGGGTCTGCGCGCGGCGCACGGCATCGAGAGCCGGTTCGAACTGTCCGTTGGCGGCAAGCGCCTTGCCATAGGCGGCGAGCACGTCGCGGTCCTTCGGCAAGGCGATCGCCAGCTTGCGCATCACCGCAAGCGATTGGTCTGCGTCGCCGTCCATCTGCAGCGCCGCGGCATAATTTGTCGCGATGCGCTTGTCGCTGGGGTTTTTCGCATAGGACTGGCCGAGCGCCATCGTAGCGTTGTGCAGTTCGCCCGCCGACATTGTTTCCAGCGGCCTGCCGCTTGGACGAGAAATCGAGCCAGTCGTCAATTTGCTGGTTCCGCAGCCAGCGACGCCTGCGGCAAGCGCCATCATCAACGCCGTGCTGATCAGCCTGTTTGCGCTGGCGTTCATCCTGCGGTTGGTCGGCATCGGCACCAGAGCTCCGTTCATCGCGTGACCATTTGCGTGGTCATCTTCCCTCCCGCAGAAATATTCTGTTAACCCTAACGGAGAGTTAAGAAACGCCGACTCGGAAACCCGGAGAGCAGCGGATGCCTGTCGAACTCGTCGAGAAAGAATTGAGCAATGCGCTGCCGGTCCATCTGGTGGCGAAGGATGCTCTGGCGGCAGCGGGCCTTGCGCCATCCTCGGTCGCCTGGGCCAAGGCCAACGGCTTCTCCGGCGAGGCTGGCAGGACGCTGATCGTGCCTGGCGACAACGGCGCGATTGCCGGAGCCCTGTTCGGCACCGGTGATGACGAGGGCGCACTGGCCATCGGCGCACTGGCGAGAGCCTTGCCCGCAGGCGACTGGCATTTTGCGTCGGCACCCGCCAAGCCGGAGCTTACGGCACTCGCCGTGGCGCTCGGCGGCTATGTCTTCACCCGCTACGGCAAGAAGCCAGGCAAGAGCCTTCGCCTCGCGCTGCCGGCAGGCACCGACGCTGCCCGCATCCGCCGCATCGCCAATGGCGTTTTCCTGGCGCGCGATCTGGTCAACACGCCGACCAGCGATATGGGCCCCGGCCAGCTGGAAAAAGCCGCCCGGACCTTGGCCGCGACGCACAAGGCCGAAATATCGGTGACCAAAGGCGACGATCTTCTTACCGCCAACTTTCCGATGATCCACGCCGTCGGTCGGGCATCTGCCGACGCGCCGCGCCTGATCGACATGATTTGGGGGCCGAACAATGCCCCCAGGATAACGCTGGTCGGCAAGGGCGTCTGCTTCGATACAGGCGGTCTCGACATCAAGCCGTCCTCGGGCATGCTTTTGATGAAGAAGGACATGGGCGGCGCTGCCAACGTGCTGGGCCTCGCTTCCATGATTATGGCCACCGGGCTGAAGGTCCGGCTACGCGTGCTCATCCCGGCTGTCGAGAATTCGATAGCCGGCAACGCCTTCCGGCCAGGCGACGTGCTGGTGAGCCGCAAGGGCATCACCGTCGAAATCGGCAACACCGACGCCGAAGGACGGCTGGTACTCGCCGATGCCTTGGCCTTGGCCGATGACGAAGAGCCGCAGATGCTGGTCGATATGGCGACGCTGACAGGCGCTGCCCGTGTTGCGCTCGGTCCCGACCTGCCGCCGTTCTACACCGGTGACGAGGCGCTTGCATCCGAGCTGGCGGACGCCTCCGTTGCGGTCGAGGATCCGCTATGGCGCATGCCGTTGTGGAAGCCCTATGACGCCAAGCTGGCGTCGAAGGTGGCCGACATCAACAACGTCACGTCAGACGGTTTCGCCGGCTCGATCACCGCGGCGCTTTTCCTGAAGCGCTTCGTGGAAAAGACCGCCGGCTGGGCGCATGTCGACATCTTCGCCTGGAACCCGTCCGACCGCCCGCACGGTCTTGCCGGTGGCGAAGCGCAAGGCACCCGGGCGCTGGAGCAGGTCATTTCGAACCGCTACGCTTGATTCTCGGGCATAGCCGACGAAGGTATTGACTGAAACGGAACCGAAACAATTTTCAGTCATGCTGGACGGATGTCGATTATCATGCGTCCAAGCCAGGCCTTGCGACTATGGCAACAGGTGGTGTTATCCGAGGTGCGTGACGACGCGCCCGATCTCACCATGCGCCAGACGGCGATCCTGTTCACCATCTATCTCGATCCGCCGCCACACACGGTACGGGGGTTAGCCGCCCGCCTCAACGTCACCAAGCCGGTGATCACCCGTGCGCTCGATACGATGGGGGCGCTGAAATTGGTGTCGCGCCACCGCGACGAGCTCGACAAGCGCAACGTGCTGGTCAGGCGTACTGTCGAAGGCGCGCTCTTTGTCGAGCGCTTTGGCGATGTTATCATTGCCAGAGCCCAAGAGTTGCCCATTTGAACGAGTTGCCCATTTGAACGAGTTGCCGATTTGACCGCCAGGGATGCCCGCCTCCATGCCTTCCGCTCCGATCTCGCCGACGCCAGACTGAAAGGCGAGGTTTCCGCCGACCGTTTCGTCGCCGGCCGGCCGGCTCGCATATCAGCCTCCGTCGCTGACATCCGCAGGGCGCCGCGGCCGGACGCCGGCGTCGATACCCAGCTTCTGTTCGGCGAAGACGTCCTCGTCTTCGAGGACGTTGGGGGCTGGGCCTGGATACAGGCCGAACGCGACGGTTATGTCGGCTATGTCGCCGACACGGCACTGGGCGCGCGGGACCATGCGCCGACCCATGTCGTTTCGGTGCCGCGCACGTTTCTCTATCCAGGACCCGACTTGCGCTTCCCGGTGAGCGGGCAGCTCTCGATGGGATCGTTGGTGACGGTGACGGGCTCAGCGGAAACGCGCGGCACGCATTATGCGCTGTTGCCGTCCGGCCAGGCGGTCATATCGGGTCATCTCAGGCCTGTCGCCGAGGCGGCCGCCGACTACGTTGCCGTTGCCGAGAGCTTTCTCGGCACGCCCTATTTGTGGGGCGGCGCCTCGGGCTTCGGCATCGACTGTTCCGGCCTGGTGCAGCTTGCGATGCGAATGGCCGGCAGGCAAGTGCTGCGCGACACCGACATGCAGGCGGCGACCATCGGTGAACCGCTCGATCCCGGGCCGGATCTTGCCGGGTTGCGGCGCGGCGACCTGGTCTTCTGGAAAGGCCACGTCGCGATCATGACGGATCCGGAGACCATGATCCACGCCAACGGCCACACCATGCTGGTGTCGCGCGAAGGACTGAGGGAGGCGGTCGCCCGTATCGGTTATCTCTATGGCGGCCCGACCGGGTTTCGCCGGCCCTAACGCGAATCGATCACCTTTTGTTCTGATTCTGCTTGGCGATTGCGCATCGCCGCGCTACCTCTGGCACGTGACAGAGCAGCCGCGCCTTGCCCAACAGAATGCCGCCGTCGTCCTGCCCGAGCCATTCGTCAAATGGTTTGCGGAAAAGGGCTGGTCGCCGCGCGCCCACCAGATCGATTTGCTGGCCAAAGCCCAGGACGGGCAGTCGGTATTGCTGATCGCCCCGACCGGCGCCGGCAAGACGCTGGCCGGGTTCTTGCCATCGCTGACCGAACTGGCCGGCCGACCGAGGAGAAGGCCGGGGCAGGCGCATCGAGGCATCCACACACTCTACATCTCGCCGCTGAAGGCGCTGGCCGTCGACATCGAGCGCAATCTCGGCAAACCCGTCGCAGAAATCGGGCTGCCGGTCACCGTCGAGACGCGCACCGGTGACACGCCCGCACACAAGCGCCAGCGGCAGAAGCTGGCGCCGCCCGACATTCTCCTGACCACGCCCGAGCAACTGGCGCTGCTGATTGCCGCGCCCGATGCCAGGCGCTTCTTCGAGGACCTGCGCTATGTCGTGCTCGACGAATTGCATTCGCTGGTGACCTCGAAGCGCGGGCATCTCCTGTCGCTCGGGCTGGCCCGGCTGCGCTCGTTTGTGCCCGCCCTGCAGACGATAGGCCTGTCGGCGACGGTCGCCGAGCCCGACGAATTGCGGCGGTGGCTGGTCAGCCAGAATCCACCAGGGCCGATGGCCGAACTGATCGTCGTCACCGGCGGCGCCAAGCCAGACATCTCCATTCTCGATTCGGAGGAGCGCGTGCCGTGGGCGGGACATTCGGCCCGTTATGCAACGCCGGAGATCTACAACGAGATCAAGCGCCACAAGACAACCCTGCTGTTCGTCAACACACGCAGCCAGGCGGAGCTGCTGTTCCAGGAGTTGTGGCGGGTCAACGAGGACACCTTGCCGATCGCGCTGCATCACGGTTCGCTCGATGTCGCCCAGCGCCGGCGCGTCGAAAAGGCGATGGGCGAGAATGCCTTGCGCGCGATCGTCGCCACCTCGACGCTCGACCTCGGCATCGACTGGGGCGATGTCGACCTGGTCGTCCATGTCGGCGCGCCGAAAGGTGCCAGCCGGCTGGCGCAGCGCATCGGCCGCGCCAACCACCGTATGGACGAGCCGTCCAAGGCGATCCTGATTCCGGCCAACCGCTTCGAGGTGCTGGAATGCAGGGCGGCGCTCGATGCCAATTATCTCGGTGCCCAGGATACGCCGCCGCTGGTCAATGGCGGGCTCGACGTGCTGGCGCAGCATGTGCTGGGCTGTGCCTGCGGTGCGCCGTTCCATGCCGATGCGCTGTTTGAGGAAGTGCGAACGGCAGCACCCTACGCCGATCTCGATCGGCCGACATTCGATCGCGTCATCGATTTCGTCGCCACTGGCGGCTATGCGCTGAAGAACTACGAGCGCTATGCCCGCATCCGGTTGAACAAGGACGGACTGTGGCGGGTCTCAAATCCTCGCGTCGCCCAGCAATACCGGCTTAACGTCGGCACCATCATCGAAGTGCCGGCGCTCAACGTCCGCTACGTCCAGCCCGGCAGCAGAGGCGCGGCTTCGCGTGGCGGCCGGGTTCTGGGCAAGATCGAGGAGGCGTTCCTCGAAACGTTGACGCATGGCGACACCTTCATGTTCGCCGGCAAGGTGCTGCGCTTCGAAGGTATCCGCGAGAATGAGTGCTTTGTCTCGAATGCACCCGGCAGCGACGCCAAGGTCCCGTATTACGGTGGTGGCAAATTCCCGCTTTCGACGTACCTGGCCGAACAGGTTCGCGCCATGCTGGACGATCCGCAGCGCTGGAAGAAGCTGCCGGAGCAGGTCGCCGACTGGCTGCGTTTCCAGGCCGACAAGTCGGTGCTGCCGAAACGCGACGATCTGCTGATCGAGACTTTTCCGCGCGGCAATCGCTACTATCTGGTGGCCTATCCGTTCGAGGGCAGGCTGGCGCACCAGACGCTCGGCATGCTGCTCACCCGCCGCCTCGACAGCGCGGGAGCCAAGCCGCTCGGCTTCGTCGCTACCGACTATGCGCTTGCCATATGGTCGCTTGCCGATATGGGCCGGATGTTCAGGGCGAAGAAACCGTCGCTGGCAGCGCTCTTCGACGAGGACATGCTGGGCGACGACCTCGAAGCCTGGCTCGCCGGCAGTTGGTTGTTGAAGCGCACCTTTCGCAATTGCGCGCTGATCTCGGGATTGATCGAGAAACGCCACCCGGGCCAAGAGAAGAGCGGCCGCCAGGTGACCGTGTCGACGGATCTCATCTACGACGTGCTGCGCAGCCATGAGCCTGACCATATCCTGCTGCAGGCGACGCGTGCCGACGCCGCGACCGGTCTGCTGGATGTCAGCAGACTTGCCGAGATGCTCTCGCGCGTCCAGGGTCGAATCATGCATAAGAACCTCGAGCAGATATCGCCGCTCGCCGTGCCGATCATGCTCGAGATCGGCAAAATGCCGGTGCACGGCGAGGCCGATGACACGCTGCTGATGGATGCAGCCACGCTGGTCGAGGAGGCCATGGGGACGAAATGACTGTCGCGCTGGCCATGGCTGCACCTGTGGCGGAGGTGGGCTCTGTCGATATCGCCGGCGAACGCGCGGTCTGCGACCGCCGCGGCGTGCTCTACTTTCCCGAATTTCGGCTTCTGGCCGTGTCCGATCTGCATCTGGAAAAAGGCTCCTCGCTGGCCAGGCGCGGCACGCTGGTTCCCCCTTACGACACCGGAGCCACGTTACTCCGCTTGCAAACGGTAATCGCCGACTACCAGCCTTCGATCGTCATCAGCCTGGGCGACAGTTTTCACGATGGCGGCGGCGCCGCGCGCATGCACGCAAGCTTTCGCGAAAGGCTGGAAGGCCTGATGGTTGGGCGCGACTGGTTCTGGGTCACCGGCAATCATGATCCTGAAGCACCGGCCGACCTGCCCGGTGAGACCGTGCGCGAATTGGCCATCGGCTCTCTGCTCTTCCGGCACGAGCCTTCGGCGGTAAGGGTGGAGGGCGAGATATCAGGCCATCTGCATCCTTGCGCCCGCATCGTGCAGCAAGGGCGCTCGGTGCGGCGGCGCTGCTTTGCCGGCGATGGCGGCCGCATGATCATGCCGGCCTTCGGCGCCTATACCGGCTCGCTCAATCTGCTTGATCGCGCCTATGCCGGGCTGTTCCGCCGCGAAACGCTGATGGCCTACATGCTTGGCACCGAACGCATCTTCGCGATTTCCCACGCGATGCTCAGGCCGGGCTGAACCTACCTTCCGTAGTACAAAGTGACGGTGTGCTTGGCCTCGGCGAAGAACAGCCAGCGCTCGACCAGCATGCCGGCGAGTTGGGCGGTCGCGGCGAGCATCGACGAAACCGCCGCATAGGGCCACGGCAGGGCGAACGCCGCCACCAACAGCAACGCAGGCAAAGCAAAGGCCAGCACCTGCGTGATCTGGCGTAGCCGCACGCTGTGCTTGCGCGCGATGCGGAAGCCCATCTCCTTGAGCAAGTAGTTTTCCTCGGTATGCGGCCATTCCATCGACCGCACCGTGCCGCCGGCCAGACCCGTCGCCGTGTTGGCTGTGGTCGGGATTTCCAGCCGGTCGTTGTACCGCCAGGTCGCCAGCTTCCAGCCCCAGCCGAGCACGGTCAGCAATAGGGCAGCCGCGAGAAGCGTATTCGAGCCGACGGCAAAACCCTGCAGCAGCGCATTAAGCAGCACGCAGCCGGTCATTGCCGAAAAGATCAGATAGCCGGGCAGGGTGAAGCGGCTGTGCCATTGGGCGATAGGCTTCAACGACGCGTAGATCATGCCGGTGGTGCAGACGGTTGCGACCGCGCCGATGGCAGCGAGCAGCCCGGCGACAGCCACCCAGCCGCTCGTACGGCCGAGGACCACCCAGCCAATACCGAACAGTCCCGCCGGCATGAAGGTCGCAACCGACGCAACGCCTTCGCGTGACAGCCAGGAGCTTCGCCATTGCGAGAAGGCACGCCAGGCGCGTTCGGGACGGCCGAGATGGCCGGCCGACGACAGCAGGCCTGCCGAGATCAGGCCAAGCGCCAGCCCCATGCCGGTGAGGCCAAGCCAGAAATCGGGCGGGATAAAGCCCTGTCCGGCGAGCACGCCAAGTAGTGCGAGCAGGCCGTAACCGGCGCCCGTGGCGGTGGTGAAAAAGACGACGGAGAATGCTGGATGCATGAGACGCGGGTTAGTTCGAAAGCATGCGGTCGACCCAGCCGAGGAAGCCGCCTTCGGCCCGCACCGCTTCAAGCGCCGGCGCCGGCACCGATGCGGCGCGGGTGGTGTGGGCACGTGGCGGCAGATATTTGTTGGTCGGCTTATAGCCCATTTCCGGCATCAGATCGACACCGCCGCGCTCGGCCACCAGTTGCGAGATAGCCGATGCCGGATCGCCCAGATTGCCGAAATGCCGCGCGCTGGTCGGGCAAGCAGCGACGCAGGCCGGAACGCGATCTTCTTCCGCCAGATTGTCGTTGTAGATACGGTCGACGCACAGCGTGCATTTCTTCATCACGCCGACATCGGTGTCGAACTCGCGCGCGCCATAGGGGCAGGCCCAGCTGCACAATTTGCAGCCGATGCACTTGTCCTCGTCGACCAGCACAATGCCGTCCGAGGCCCGTTTGTAGGAGGCGCCGGTCGGGCATACGGTGACGCAGGCCGGTGTCTCGCAATGCAGACAGGAGCGCGGGAAATTGACTGTGCGCCCACCCATCTCAGTCATGTGCTCATAGCTGTGCACGCGGTTGAACCAGACCCCGTCGGCGTCGCCGCCATAAGGATCGATGTCGGTCAGCGGCGCCATGTGGCCGCCGGTGTTCCATTCCTTGCAGGCGGTGACGCAGGCCTGACAGCCGACGCAGGTGTCGAGATCGATGACCAGGCCGAGCTTCTTGTCGGTTTGGGCGGGAAGGCAGGTCATGGTCTGCCAGCTTCTCTTTCCCAGCGGAACTCTGCGCCGAAAGTGAGCTTGTCGGGCGAGGGTTCGAAATGCGGTGGCTGCCGGAACCGCTCGAACTGCGGCTCGGTGAAGCCGGCTTCCTCGGCCGCGCATTTGACGATGCGCACGCGCAGGTCGAACCACGCCGCCTGGCCGGTCACCGGATCGGAATTCGAATAGCGTTTGCCGCTGGCATCGGCGGAGGTCTGGTCGCCGATGATGTGGTTGAGCAGGAAGCCGCGATTGGATTCGGCCGCGTCATCCTTGAGCCCCCAGCTGCCGCGACGCTTGCCGATCGCATTCCACGTCCACACCGTATCGGCGTTGACGCCGTCGACCAGCTTGACCTGTCCTTTGACCTTGCCGTTGATGCTCTCGATCCACACCCAGTCGTTATCGACAAGCCCGAGGCTGGCGGCGGTCCGGTGATGCACGAACAGCCGGTTCTGGCTGGTGATCTGCCTCAGCCAGGCATTCTGCGAGCCCCAGGAATGATACATGTGCATTGGCCGCTGCGTCAGCGCGTGCAGCGGATAGGCTTGGCTGTCGACCGCAGTCTCTTCGAAGGGCGCATACCAGAACGGCAGCGGATCCATATAGGTCTCGATGCGGCTACGCTCGGCTTCCGGCGGCAGCACCCGGCCATGGCCGCGTGCCGCCAGGCGGAAGCGCTGCATCGGCTCGGAATAGAGTTGGAACACGATCGGCTCGGCTTTCGGGATGAAGCCCATGCTCTCCGCGAAGTCGAGATAGGAGCGGTTGGCCATCTTGTAGTAGCGCTGATCGGCCGCGAAATCCTGGTGCCAGAAGCCGCCATTGTCGATGTAGCGCTGCAACTGGTAGGGATTGACGTCGCCCTTGCCGACCAAGGTCCCGTCCTTGCCGCGCCAGCCGGCGAGTGGACCGACACCTGGCGTACGCTCGTGATTGACGATGTAGTCGGCATAGTCGCGGTATTTGGCGGAGCCGTCGTCATCGACGAAACCGGGCAGACCGAGCCGCGCGCCGAGTTCGATCAGCACCGTCTGGAACGGCCTGACGTCGCGGTCCGGCTCGACGACGGGGTGGCGGATGGCGTCGCCCGGACCGTCGGCGTGGCTGATCGGCCGGTCGAGCAGACTGATACAGTCATGACGCTCGAGATAGGTCGTGTCCGGCAGGACCAGATCCGCAAAAGGCACGGTCTCGGAATAATAAGCGTCGGAATAGATGATGAACGGGATCTTGTACTCGCCCGCCGCATCGATATCGGTCAGCATCGCCATCGTCTCGACCGTATTCATCGACGAGTTCCAGGCCATGTTGGACATGTACATGAACAGAGTGTCGATCTTGTAGGGATCGCCTGCCCAGGCGTTACGGATGACCGTGTGCATGAGCCCATGGGCGGCCAGCGGCGCATCCCAGGAGTATGCCTTGTCGATACGAACAGGCTTGCCGCCTTCATCGATCAGCAGGTCCTCCGGTCCGCAGACGAAGCCGAGCGGCATGCCTTCGAGCGGTGTCATCGGCTTCACATTCTTGCCGGCGGGCTTTGGACCCGGCGGCGCGGACCGCGGATAAGGCGGTTTGAAGCGGAAGCCGCCCGGCACGTCCACCGTGCCGAGAAGCACCTGAAGCAGATGAATGGCGCGACAAGTGTGAAACCCGTTCGAATGGGCCGAGATGCCGCGCATCGCATGCATCGAAACCGGCCGACCCTTGATGGTCTCGTGCCGGTGCCCGGCCCAGTCCGTCCAGGCCACCGGCAGTTCGATTTGCTGCTCGAAGGCGACATGAGCGAGTTCTGCAGCAATGCGTCGGATCGTGTCGGCGGAGATGCCGCACCGGTCAGCGACGGCGTCGGGTGAATAGCACTCGTCCAGATAGCGGTCGGCGACGAGTTGAAAGACCGGCACGCAGCGGCGGCCGTCGACGAGAACGCTGCCGGTCAGTGCGGGCTTTGCGTCGGTATCGCCGGCGTCGACAGGCGTCTTCGCCACCCTGTCCCAAGCCAACGGATTGCCGTCGCCGTCGCGCATGAACAGCCCGTCATCGGCGGCTCCAGGCTCCTGAATGACCAGGATGTGGGCGTTGGTGTAGCGCAAGAGGTAGTCGAGATCGACGCGCCCTGCTTTCAGCAATTCGTGGATGAGGGCGAACACAAACAGGCCGTCGGTGCCGGGCCGGATGCCGATCCAGTCGTCGGCAATCGCGTTGTAGCCGGTGCGGCAGGGATTGATTGAAACTACCTTGGCGCCGCGCGCCTTGAGCTTGCCGAGGCCGATCTTGATCGGATTGGAATCATGGTCTTCGGCAACCCCGAACAGCATGAAATACTTGGTGTTGTCCCAGTCGGGCTCGCCGAACTCCCAGAACGAGCCGCCAATCGTGTAGAGGCCGCCGGCTGCCATGTTCACCGAGCAGAAACCGCCATGGGCCGCGAAGTTCGGCGTGCCGAACTGGCTCGCCCACCAACCGGTCAGCGATTGCGACTGGTCGCGGCCGGTGAAGAAGGCGAGTTTCTTCGGATCGGTCTGGCGGATGTTCGAAAGCCGCTCTGTCGCGAGCGACAAAGCTTCCTCCCACTCGATCTCGCGGAACTCGCCCGAGCCGCGCAGTCCGGTGCGCAGCAATGGTTTCGTCAGCCGGGCCGGGCTGTAATGCTGCATGATGCCGGCGCTGCCTTTGCCGCACAGCACGCCGCGATTGACCGGATGATCCTTGTTGCCGTTGATGTAGCGGACCTTGCCATCTTTGATATGGACGTCGATGCCGCAGCGGCAGGCGCACATATAGCAGGTGGTCTTGGCGATGCTGTCGGAGACATCAGGCGAAGTATCGACACCGTCGCGTTCAGCGGGCGCTCGCGTATCGGCAAGCGGCCGTTGTGATGGTGCCGAATTAGCTCCGCGCAGCAGGTTGTTGGTCATGATCCGGTGATGCTCTTGCGCCCCGCGAACTTGGCTCTCGTCTTCGGGCCTGGGCCGCGCATGTAATGCTCTTCCGGCCGATAGCGTTCACCCAAGAGCCGCCGCCGCAGGCTGCGGGTCCAGTGCGCAAACACGGATTTGAACCGCCCCACCAATTCTACCCTCGACTGCTCTGGCGCGACTTTTTTCCAATTTCGAGCCAAAATTTAGAACAAAGCGACCGATCCGTCTAACAACTTGCTCTTGTAATTCCAATCGGATTTGCTTCTTAGTGTCGGAATGACCCTGGACCAGTTGCGGATCTTCGTCGCCGTCGCCGAACGGGCGCACATGACCAAGGCGGCCGAGTTGCTGGGCATCTCACAGTCGGCCGCATCCGCCGCGATCCGCTCGCTCGAACAGCAGCATGGCGTCCAGTTGTTCAACCGCGTCGGCCGCAACATCGAGCTCGCCGAAACCGGACGCCGATTCTTGCCCGAGGCCAAGGCGGTCCTCGAGCGGGCTGCGGCCGCCCACAACGTGCTGGAGCATGTCTCGCAAACGATCACCGGCAGTCTCTCGATCGCTGCCAGCCAGACCATTGCCAGCTATTGGCTGCCGCGCCGGCTCGCCTCTTTCCACGAAGCCTATCCTGCCGTCAGGCTGAGCGTGAGCATTGGCAACACCAGGCAGGTCGAGACCAATGTACTTGATGGCGCAGCCGATTTTGGCCTGGTCGAGGGGCGCACCGAATCCGACATTTTGCGGCGTGCCAAGGTCGATATCGATCGCATGATGCTGGTCGTGGCGCGCTCGCACCCTGAGATCGCGGAAGTTTCGCCTGGACATCCCGACCTTGGCGGGCTTCGCTGGATCATTCGCGAAGGCGGCTCGGGCACGCGCGAGGCGCTGGAGGACCTTGCCCGACGCGACGGGATTTCGTTCGCGGACCTGCAGATATTCCTGGTATTACCGAGCAATGAGGCTATTCGCCAGGCGGTCGAGGCCGGCGCCGGCGCCAGCATCATCTCGGAACTCGTCGTCGCACGCGCGGTCGCCGAAGGTAGCCTACGTTCCGTGCCGGTCGATCTGCCGAAGCGCGAATTTGCCATGATCACGCATCGCGACCGGCAGCCGAGCCTGGCCCAGATGGCGCTCAAGGCGCATCTTGGCGGCAAAGCTGAGAGACCCGCGCCGCTTTAAGCCGATCAGCCGAACTTCCGCTGCGCGTCGAGCGCCAGCCCAAGCCCGACCGAGCCGAACACATCGCCTTCGATTACCGACGCCTGCGGCACCAGCGCCAGGATCCGCTTCCTGGCCAGCGGGATCGCGGTCGATCCGCCGGTCAAGAACACCGCGGTGACGTCCGAGGCCTCCACCTGTGCGTCGCGGATGGTCTGCTCGACCGTAGCCGCAACACGCTCAATGTCCCTGGCTAGGGTGGCTTCGAGACCCTTGCGCGTGATTTCTGCCGTGAACCTCACCTCCGGCAGCGCGACCTCGACATCGGCCGACGAACGGTCCGTCAGCTCGATCTTGGCCTTTTCGACCAGCGCCGCCAGCGCGTGGCCGTAACGATGCTCGACGATGTGGATGAAGCGGTCGACCAGGTCTGCGCGCTCCGCCTCATAGCGGATCTGGCGCAGATGCGTCATCGCCCTCGCGGTATAGACCAGGTTGATGCGCTGCCACGTCGCCAGGTCGATGAAGTAGCTCGCCGGCAGATTGCGTTTGCCATCCTTGGTTGGTGAGAGATAGCCGAACTGCGGCATCACATGGGCGATGCTCAACAGCCGGTCGAAGTCGGTGCCGCCGATGTGGATGCCGCGGCTGGCCAGGATGTCGTCCTTGCGGTCAAGCGAGCGGGCGCGCTCGGGCGAGACGCGCACGATTGAGAAGTCGGACGTGCCGCCGCCCATGTCGATGATCAGCGCCAGTTCCTCGCGCGTCACCTTTTGTTCGTAGTCGAGTGCCGCGGCAATCGGTTCGAACTGGAAGGCGATGTGCTTGAAGCCGTGGGCCCGAGCGGCATTTTCGAGTTCGTGCTCCGCCTTCGCGTCAGCCTCGGCATCGTCGTCGACGAACTGCACGGGCCGTCCCAGCACGACGCTGTCGACCGCGTCATGGGCTTCTTCTTCCAGCTTCTTTTTCAGATGGCCGACGAACAGGCCGACAATCTCCATGAAGCCGATCGAGCGCGCCTTGATGCGTGTCTTTTCGTGGGCGAGCGAGCTGCCGAGCACACTCTTCAACGAGCGCATCAGGCGGCCTTCGATACTGTCCGTATAGTTGGCAAGGGCGCGTCGCCCGAAATAGGTGCGGTTGTCCTCGAAATTGAAAAATACCGCACTGGGCAGCGTGACCTGGCCGTCTTCCAACGCCACCAGCCTCGGCTGCCCGTTCCTGACCACACTTACGGTGGAATTCGAAGTGCCGAAGTCGATCCCGGCGAATGCTGGTCGCATCGTGCGTTCCTGTATTTCTGATTTGGGGAGCAGCAGCTCGTGTCCGGTCGGGCCCGGGGGTCGCGGTCTAACCCATACCCTCGGAAAGGGAAACCACTTTTACGAGAGTTCAATCTTTCCTGAAGACCAGTCTTCCGAGCCAGCCTGTCAGCATGGCCAGCGATACGGCAAAGACACCGTAGAGGAACGAGTAGTCGTGGGCGACGCGGAAGATCGACTGTTCGAAACCGGACTTGCGGATTTCGAGCTGGGCGGAGCTTTCCTTGATGAACAGGCCGCTCTTGAATAGGAAGGCGCGGGCCTTATGGGTGCCGACCGGAACGTTTGGGGCGAGCCTGACGGTGGCGCGGAACAGGTTCTGCGACAGGAACTGCACACCGCCGACATTCTCGCTGTAGAGGCCGGTCGCCGACTTGCGTTCGCGCAGCGCGGCGGTGAACTCCTCGATTGTCGCCGGGCTGTCGCCGGCGTCGGCCGGCTGCAAATAGAGGTTGGAGGCGCCAAGCGACAGCTGCTTGTAGCTGTTCGGATCGGTGACGTCCTGCAGCGGCCGCGTCGTCGCCACCGAATAGGAGACAGGTACGTTTTTGAAGGTCTCCGACTCCAGATTGACCCAGACGCCGAGCACCCGGTCCTTGCGGCGCACGACGACCGGTCGGGCCGGGCCTTCCAGCACGACGATCACGTCGTAGCGCCCTTGCCGCGCGACAAGCGGATCCGCATTTTCCAGCGAGCCGAAGATGGTCAGGTCGGCGCCGGAAAAGCCGGCGGTAATCGAGACATTGTCGGTCGAAAGGCCGATCTGGATATTTTCGGTCAGAGGCGCCTGCGCCTTCGCCGGTGGCGCAGCCGCCAGCAGCGACAGCAAGGCGGCGGCCGCGAGCGTCCTTAAGCCAGCCATCAGCTCAGGCCCACGCCGGACAGCGAATAGAGATTGGGCGGCGTGACGAAGAGATCGATGGCAAGCCGGATGGCGACCGCCAGTACCAGCAGCGCCAGCAGCGCCCTGAGTTGCTCGCCCCGCAGCCTCTGACCGGCCTTGGCGCCATATTGCGCGCCGGCGACGCCGCCTGCCATCAACAGGAAAGCGAGCATGACGTCGACGGTCTGGTTGGTGGTGGCGTGGACCAGCGTGGTGTAGGCCGAGGTGAAGATGATCTGGAACAGCGAGGTGCCGATGACGACGTTGGTAGGCACTTTCAAAAGGTAGATCAGGGCCGGCACCATGATGAAGCCGCCGCCGACGCCCATGATCGACGACAGGAAGCCAATCGCCGCGCCCAGCCCAAGCACCGGAATGACGCTGACGAAGAGCTTTGAGGCCCTGAACCGCATCTTCAGCGGCAGGCGGTGGATCCAATTGTGCTGGCCGGATTTCTTCAACACCGGTGCGGCGCCGCTGCGAGTGGCGCGCAATGCATTGACACTCTCGACGAGCATCAGTCCGCCGACAGTGCCGAGCAGCACGACGTAGAGCAGCGAGATAAACAGGTCGAGCTGGCCGAGCCGGCGCAGGAGCGCAAAGACATAGATACCACCGGTCGAGCCGACGATGCCGCCGCCTAAAAGCACGCCGCCAAGCTTGAAGTCGAGCGTGCCGCGCTTCATGTGCGACAGGGCGCCGGAGAAGGAGGAAGCGATGACCTGGTTGGCGCCGGTGGCGACCGCGATTGCCGGCGGTATGTTGTAGAAGATCAGCAGCGGCGTAATGAGAAAGCCGCCGCCCACGCCGAACATGCCCGACAGGAAACCCACCGCCGCACCCATGGCCAGCAGCACGAAGATGTTGACGGAAATTTCCGCGATCGGGAGATAGATGCCCACCCGTCAGTCTCGATCAGTTTGCCTCCTGGCGAATGCAACCGTTGCGGGCATTTTGCGCCAAAAGGCTATTTCGTTCTTGCGCCGGCCGGGCGGTGAAGTCAAACTTCGCCGCGCCGCCGAAACAAAAAAAAACTCAATCAGTTAACAGGCAAATCTGTGGCAAGGGCGTCGCGGAAACGACGCATCCGCCGTTATTTACGCGCGAGCAGCGCTTTGACCAGCTTTTCGTCGATCGCGCCGGTTGCCCTCATATCGTTGTCGGCCTGGAAGGCCATGATTGCGTTCTTGGTTTTCAGGCCCATCATGCCGTCGGGATTGCCGGCCTCGTAGCCGTTCTTGTTGAGAATGCGCTGGATGTTCTGGACCGCTTTCTTCATATCGATGCCGGCGGTCGTCTGCGGTGTGCCGTCCTGCCACGATTCAGGAATGTCGGCCGAATTGGCGGCTGGATCGAGCGGCTTGGCTTTCCACAGTTCAGCCGCGGCCCGCGCACGCTCCAACTGCTCGGGCCTCAGCGCCTTGGCGATCTCGTCGCGCTTGGCCGCTGCATCCTTGTCGCCGGTCTTGGCGACGAGCGCGAACCATTTATAGCTCTCCTCGAGGTTCTGCTTCATGCCGACACCCTTCGCCGCGAGGATGCCGAGGTTGAACTGGCTGTCCTTGACGCCGAGATCCGCCGCCGCCTGGAACCAGCGTGCTGCCGATTCGTTGTCGGTCACGCCGTCCGCCGCCATCGCAAACAGCACGGCAAGATTGTGCATTGCGCTGGCATTGCCCTGCTCTGCGGCAAGCTGGTACCAGGTCTTCGCTTTCTTGATGTCGCGTGCGACGCCGATGCCCTTCTCGTAGAAATTGCCGATGCGGTATTCTGCCGGTGCGAAACCGAGTTCGGCAGCTTTCTCATACCATTTGGCGGCCGCCGCCACGTCTTCCTTAACGCCGCGCGACTCGGCGTAGCGCGAGCCGATCTCGAACAGCGCCTTGGCGTCGCCGCCGGCCGCTGCATCGCGCAGGGCAGCCGGACCGGCATCGGCCGGAACGTCGATCTTGGCAACGCCTGCCGGGGCAGCATCCGCCGGCGGCACAGTGCCGGTCGTGTCCTGCGTCGCAGCGGGGGCAATAGCAGGCGCGGCAGCCTTTGGCTCGGCGGTCGCCGTTGCCGGCGCGGGCACTGCGGCCGTGGTGTCTGGCGCCGCCAGGTCAGCGGACGCTCCGGAAGCCGAGGGCGCCGTCGATGCCTCGGCTGCCGGTGTGGCGGGGCCGGTTTGCGCCGCCGTGTCGTCCTTGGTCATCGATGCGGATGGCTCGGCCTGCCTGACGGTGGGCGACGGCGCGCTCTCCTGTGTTGTTGTCTGCGCGTCCGCCTTCGGCTCGCTGGCAACGCTGGCCAATGCGGTTTCCACCGGCTGTACGGCCACGACCGGCGCCGCCTCATTGTTGGCGACTTCGACCGGGTCGGAGAAGAAGGCTTTGCCCAGTTGCAGGCCGGCAAGCGCCAGCATGATGGCGATTGCCCCCATCAGGATCGGCTTGCGCCGCGCCTTGAGCAGGTCGCCGATCCTGAGTGCCTTGACCGGGCCTTTCATCGTCGACTGGCGCTTGAGGGCGTCCGCCTCGGCGGCCGCCGCTTGCGCGGCCCTTCTGGCTGCCGCGATGAAGTCCGATTTCGCCGCCTCGGCGCTGCCTTCCCTGGCCGGCTGCCCGCGCTCGTCGCGCACGCGCTTCATGATGGCACTGAGGTCGGGTGCGCCGGAGCCGGGTTCCAGTGGCCGGTTGGCGAGCTTGGGGTCGAGGGGCTCGTCGAGATCGACGCTCGGTATCTCGGCGCTCGGCGCCGAGCCTGCAAGCGGCGGCGTCTCAGCCTCCTTCTTGCCCTTCAGGGCGCGCGCCAGCCCGCCTAACATCGATTTCCTGCCGCCGCCTTGTTCGTTCTTTTCAGGTGTCGTGTCTGAACCGAGAGCCGCCAGTGCGGCTGCGGCGGCGGCCTCGGCCGGCGTTCGCGGACCTGGCTCTCCGCGCACGAGGGCCGCGGCGCGGCCGTCGAGATCGGCCATGTTGCCCGTCAACGGCAGCGACTGGTCGATGTCCATCGACGGTGCGTCCTGCACCGATATCTTGGATGCCCGGCCGGAGCGTTTGCTCAACTCGGCGCTTGCCGGTTCGCCGGTCTCCAGTGAACCAAGCCTGTCAACGATCTTGAGCAGCGTATCGTGGATAGCCTCGAACGTCCTCGAATTGCGCTCGTCCGAACGGCGCGTCAGCGCCTCGAGCGTCTTCAGGTCCTGGGCGAGGCCCGTAACGGCCGCCGTGTTGGCGCTTGATCCGGCCAGCGAGCGGACGGCACTCTCGGCCGCCTCGCGCGCGGCGCCGAGGATGGAATCGCGGGTTCCGGCCAGCGATTTCTCGATTTCGTTGAGACGCGGGCTGATGTCGTCGAATTCCGGCAGCGGCGTGCCGGGCTTGGAAAGATGCGCCGTCAGGCCGGCGACCTGCGCTTCGAGGCTGCGGATCAAAGCCGGGTCGATGCTGGCGACTTGTGCGGCGGACGAATCCAGCCGGCTTGAGATGTCTTCGAGCCGGCTCTCCAGGCCGCGGATCGCCGCCTCGTTGGCGGGATCTGGAACGCGTGTCTCCATCCGCTTGGCCAGCGCGGTGAAGCGGGCGTCGATGGCATCCATGATGTCGGCGCTGTCGACCTGGGGCATGCGCTGGTCCAGCCTGTCGGCGACCTCGTCCAACCGGCGCTCGAGGTCGCGAAACAGCATGTTGCCTTGTTCGATGGCGTCGCCCTGGCGGCGTTCCATCATGCTGGACAGCACGTCGAAGCGCTGCTCGAGCCCCTGGAAGATGTAATCGGCGTCGGGCATGGCCGGTGCGTGGTCGATCTTGTCGGAGATAAGCGCGATTTGCCTGGCAAGTCGCTCCATCGCCTGTTCCGGCAGATTGGCTCGGCCGGCCAGTTCATCCACGCGGCTCGACAATGTGTTGAGACGGTCGATGACCTCCCGGCCCGGACGATCCTGCGACACTTCTTCGATTTGCTGGGCCAGTGAATCGATCCGCTTCTCGATGCGTTCGAAGGGCTCGGGGTCGAACGAATTGGCTTGCGCGGCAACCGTCGAGGCGACGATCGCGCGGGAAATCTCGTCGAGCCGCTCGTCGATCTGACTGAATGTGTCGCCGCCGCGATTGTCCTGCTGGCGGGCGAAATGGTCGACCGCTCCGGCAAGCGTGCGGACCTTTTCTTCGAGCGAGCGCAGCGACAGCGATTCCGGCAGATTGCTGACGGCATTGCTGATCTGTTCGAGCCGCTCCGTCAGCGCCGACAGGCCGGGCGCGTCGGAGCGCTTGCGCTGATCGGCGTCGACGCGGTCCTCGAAGGCGTTCCAGCGGCGGTCGAATTCGTCCCAGCGGCGGCCGACCGCCTGCACGCTCTCCTCGCGCGCCAGCGTATCGAGCGCGGCCTTGACCTGCTCAAGCTCGAGCCGCAGCATATTGACGCTTCTGTCGTCGCTTTTTTCGGCCAGTGTCTGGATGGCGCCGGAGAGCCGCTCGAACTCGACGCCGAGTTCGGCGCTGCCTTTGCCGCCGCCATTTGACTGGAAGGCTCGCTCAATATTCTTGCGCAGTACGTCGAACTCGCGTTGCAGGCCGGAGGTCATCTGCTGGCGCAGCTCTTCGCGCAGGCCGCGCAATTCCCCGGCGATCTTGCCGGCTAAGGCGACGCTGTCCTCCTGACCGCGCACCCGGTCGATATCGCGGGCGATCGCCTGGTAGTTCTGGTCGAAGGCCGCTGCTGGACCTTTCGGCTGCTGCGCCTCGCGTGGGTCTTCATACCGGCGCTGCTGGCCATAGGGTTGAGCGCTGGGATAGCGCGGTTCTGCCGCTGGTCGGCGCGGATCGGGGTGGTTTGTCGTCTCCTCGCGCGTCCGCTCCAGCCGCTGCTCCAGAGTTTCCAGGGAGCGGTTGAGCTCTTCAAGCGTCGTGTGCGGCCGGCGTTGCCTGCCGGCGTTGAGTGTATCGAGGTAGGACCGCTTGCTGTTCATCAATGCGCCCGTTTCAGAATTGCTGGCTTTCACCAGGTTCCCAAAGTCCTGCCGGGACGAAGGCGACTGCTTGGCTTGTTGCAGTGGAAGACGAGCTTCCCGGGTCTCATCCGCGCTCCGAAAACCGTGAAAAATTCAATACAGGATAGACACGGGTAACCGACATGCGCACATTTCGCCCCAACGTGGTAAACAACGCGTTAACCAAGCTTAAGAAGTTGCAACTTTGTCGGCTGGCTGCGGACGGCGCCGGGTGTCTTTTATTGGACGCACAAAAGACGCCGTGGACGTTTGATCAGCCGCATGATCGCTCCCGAAATCGGCAACGACTTTTTAGGTTATCCGCCGGCGCTGCGGCATAAAGTTCCAAGCCTAGAACGCTCTTGCGTGGTAAGGCGGCTATCGATATAGAATTGACGTAAACGTAAATGAGCGGATCACGCCGTTTGCGATTTGTTTGTTGAAACCACGAGTGGAAGCACGCCCCCGCTTTCACTCAGGCGACGCTAGGTCCGCGACCGCGACGCCACCAGACGGGGAAAGCCAGTGACCATGAAACTTATTTCGCCCGGCCAAGCCGCGGCCAACACCAACGATATGTCGAGCGAAGCCGGTGAAGAGCTTGTCCGCATCGGCGAAATGGCCAAGAAATACGGAGTGACGCTGCGTACGCTGCGTTTCTATGAGGACAAGGGTCTACTCAACCCGCGGCGCGACGGCTCGACCCGCCTCTATACGCGCCGCGACAGGGCCCGGCTGAAACTGATCCTGCTTGGCCGCAAGGTCGGATTCTCGCTGCGTGACGTCAAGCAAATGATGGACCTCTACGATCCGAACGGCTCCAACACAAAGCAATTGCGGCTGGCGCTCGACAAGTCGGAGAAGCAGCTTGCCCGTCTGCAGAAGCAGCGGGCGCTGATCGACGATGCCATCAGCGAACTGAGTGCTTCGATGTTGACCGTCCGGCAAATGCTGATCGAGCGCTCGACGCCGCAGGCCAGCGCGGCGAGCTAAACTAAGCTTTCGATTTCCGACGGATAAGAGCCGCGCAGCTTTCGCTGCGCGCTTCTTCGTCGTTTGCCGTCCTTCGCCGTTTGCCGTCTTGGCGCGCCGGAGAAAATTCGTCGCGCCGCAGAATTGACGTTTACGCAAACGTCAACATTTGCTATCTCCGACCCGTCATACTGGCCCGCCTGCTATCCTCATACACTGGTACACTGGGGCTGATTTCGGGGCCAAGACCGCATGGTGGAGGAAAACGCATGCCGATCTACAAGGCGCCGATCCGGGACACGCTGTTCGTGCTGAACGAAGTGCTGGGGTATCAGCGCTATTCCAATCTTCCCGGATTTTCCGACGCCACGCCGGATGTGCTCGAGGCCATCCTTGCCGAAGGGGCGAAACTCGCTGAAAACGTGATGCAGCCGCTGAACCGTGTCGGCGACACGGAAGGTTGCGTGCGCCATGACGACGGTTCGGTAACGACGCCGAAAGGCTTCAAGGAGGCCTTCGACCAGTATCGCGAAGGCGGCTGGATGGGGCTCGCCGCACCTGTCGAGTTTGGCGGGCAAGGCTTGCCCTACGCGGTGCACACCGCGGTTGCCGAATACATGGTGTCGGCCAATATGTCGCTGATGATGTATGCCGGCCTGACGCAAGGCGCGATCGCTGCGATCATCACCCATGGCACCAAAGAGCAGAAGGCAACATGGTTGCCGAAGCTGGTCGAGGGCGCCTGGACCGGCACCATGAATCTGACCGAGCCGCACTGCGGAACCGATCTTGGCCTGCTGCGCAGCAAGGCCGTCCCAAATGGCGACGGCACCTACAGGATCTCCGGCCAGAAGATCTTCATCTCGGCCGGCGAGCATGACATGTCGGACAATATCGTCCACCTGGTGCTGGCCCGTATCGAGGGCGCGCCGGATGGCGTGAAGGGCATCTCGCTGTTCATCGTGCCGAAGTTCAAGCTCGATGTCTCAGGCAATCCCGGCGAGAAGAACACCGTCTCCTGTGGCTCGATCGAGGAGAAGATGGGTATCCATGGCAACTCGACCTGCGTCATGAATTACGACGACGCTGAAGGCACGCTGCTCGGCGAGGCCAATGGCGGGCTGAAAGCAATGTTCACCATGATGAATGAGGCGCGGCTTGGCGTCGGCCTGCAGGGGCTCTCACTATCGGAGGTCGCCTATCAGAATGCGGTTTCCTACGCCAAGGACCGTCTGCAGGGCCGCTCGCTGTCAGGACCGAAGGCGCCGGACAGGAAGGCCGATCCGATCATCGTCCATCCGGACATCCGCCGCAGCCTGATGACCATGAAGGCGTTCAACGAGGCCGGCCGCGCGCTGGCGCTGTGGACGGCGATCAAGTCCGACATCGCTCACCGCTCCGGTGACGACAAAGATCGCCAGGTCGCAGACGACTATACCGGCCTGATGACGCCGGTGGTCAAGGGCGTGCTCACCGACAAGGGTTTCGATCATGCGGTAATGGCGCAGCAGGTGTTCGGCGGCCACGGCTATATAGAAGAACACGGCATGAGCCAGTTCGTCCGCGATGCCCGCATCGCCATGATCTATGAGGGTGCCAACGGCATCCAGGCGCTCGACCTCGTCGGCCGCAAGCTGGCCTTGAATGGCGGCCGCGCGGTCCAAGTCTTCTTTAGGGAAGTCGGAGAGTTCTGCGAGGAGAACCGCACCGATGAGAAGATGGCGCCCTTCACCAAGGCGCTTAAAAAGGGCCTCGACGATCTGCAGGCGGCGACGGTGTGGCTGGTGCAGAACGGCATAGCCAAGCCCGACAATGCGGGTGCCGCCTCGACCGACTACATGCATCTCTTCGGCCTGGTGGCGCTGGGCTATATGTGGGCCCGGATGGCCAAGGTGGCCGCAGCGAAATTGGCTGATGGTCCCGACGGCGCTTCGTCTTTCTACGACAACAAGCTGGTGACGGCGCGCTTCTTCATAGAGCGGATTATGCCGGAGACGTCGGCGCATCTTGCCCGCATCTCCAGCGGTGCCGACACATTGATGGCACTGGCGGCGGAAGCGTTCTAGCTTCGGCGTTCCCCTGCCCCTCGAGGGGAGGGTGGCCCGAAGGGCCGGGAGGGGTCCTGCCTGCAGTGCGCCGACCTCCATTCTGGTGCACGCCTTGGAGGAAAATGATCGCAATGCCGTGGCACATGGCGCAGGTTGTAAAAGATAAGGTCGAGCAAGTCATCGGCGACCCCACCCGGCCGCTTCGCGGCCACCCTCGTCTCGAGGGCAGGGGGACGTCGGCGCGAGGGAGAAACCATGACCCACCCCGCCGAAATCCTTAGCCTTCCCAAGCCCGCCTGGGCGGCGGACGAGGTCGGCATGCTTTACAACATGGCGCACCGCTTCATGTCGGAAGAGATCGCGCCGCGTTACGACGAGTTCGAGAAGAACGAGATGGTCGACCGCGAAAGCTGGCAGAAGGCGGGTGCTGCCGGACTGCTGTGCGCCTCGATGCCGGAGGAATATGGCGGATCGGGCGGCACCTTCGCGCATGAGAGCGCCATCATCGAGGCGATCGGCCATGTCGGCGTCGACGGGTTCGGCATTGGCCTGCACAATTCGATCGTTGCCCCCTATATCCTCCACTACGGCTCGGAGGAGCAGAAGAAGAAGTGGCTGCCGAGGCTGGCGACCGGCGAGTTGATCGGCGCCATCGCCATGACTGAGCCGGGTGCGGGCTCAGACCTGCAGGGCATCAAGATGCGCGCCGAAAAGGACGGCAACCGGTACAAGCTCAACGGCTCGAAGACTTTTATCACCAACGGCCAGCTCGCCAATTTCATCATCGTCGTTGCCAAGACCGATCCTGAGAAGGGCGCCAAGGGCATCTCGCTGATCGTCGTCGAGACTGACGAGGTGGAGGGTTTCGAGCGCGGCCGTAACCTCGACAAGATCGGCCTCAAGGCCAACGACACGTCGGAACTGTTCTTCAACGACGTGCGTGTGCCGACCTCGAACCTGCTCGGCAATGACGAAGGCCAGGGCTTCGTCCAGTTGATGCAACAATTGCCGCAGGAGCGGCTGCAGATCGGCACCACTGCTATTGCCATGGTCGAGCGGGCTCTGGCGCTTACCATCGACTACGTCAAGGAGCGCAAGGCCTTCGGCAAGGCCATCATCGAATTCCAGAACACCCAGTTCAAGCTTGCCGAATTGAAGACCGAGGCGACCATCGGCCGCGTCTTCTATAATGACTGCGTTGCCCGCCATATTAACGGTGGTCTCGACCCGGTGACGGCTTCGATGGCCAAATACTGGCTGTCAGACCTGCAAGGAAAAGTCGTCGACGGATGCCTTCAATTGCATGGCGGCTATGGCTACATGAATGAATATCCGATCGCCCGCATGTTCCGCGATGCCCGCGTCCAGCGCATCTACGGCGGCACCAACGAGATCATGAAATTGCTGATCGGGCGGAGCCTTTAGGAGGTCGCATGTCGAAGCATTTTGCTGGGCTTCGCTGGAAGTCGGGGGCACGGGAGGATTTCCTTTCCGGCCGCTATTCCCGGGTCCATGAACTTCATTTTGATGGTGGCGCGGTCATCTCCGCTTCCGCATCGCCGTCGATTGTGCCGGCACCTTTTAGCGATGCAACGATCGTCGATCCGGAAGAACTGTTCGTCGCTTCGCTTTCTTCTTGCCACATGCTCTGGTTCTTGGATCTGGCAAAACGCGCTAAGCTCAATGTCCGATCTTATCACGACGAAGCCGAAGGCCTGATGGCCAAGAATGCTGAAGGGCGCACAGCCATCACACATGTCACCCTTCGGCCGCTCGTCGAATGCGACGCAGATGCGGCTATGATCGAGAGCATTCATCACAAGGCGCACGACGCCTGTTTCATCGCCAATTCGGTGCGGACCGAAGTGGTGGTCGAGCCCCGATTTTAGATCACAGGAGATCACCAATGGCCGAAGCTTATGTCTATGATGCCGTGCGCACGCCGCGCGGCAGGGGCAAGAAAGATGGTTCGCTGCACGAAGTGCCGGCGGTGCGGCTCGGCGCCAAGGTGCTCGAGGCCATCCGCGACCGCAACGGGCTGGACACTAGCACCGTCGACGACGTCATCTTCGGCTGCGTCGATCCGGTTGGCGAGGCGGGTGCGGTCATTCCACGTGCCGCCGCCTTCGAGGCCGGCTACGACACCAGGGCGCCCGGCATGCAGATATCGCGCTTCTGCGCCTCGGGCCTCGACGCCATCAATTTCGGCGCCGCCAAGATCGCACAAGGCGCCGACGAGATCGTCATTGCCGGTGGCGTCGAATCAATGTCGCGCGTCGGCATGGGCGCCTCCGGCGGCGCCTGGTTCATGGATCCCTCGGTCGGCCTGCCCGGCTGGTTCGTGCCGCAAGGCATATCGGCCGACCTGATCGCCACCAAATACGGCTTTTCGCGCGATGACGTCGACGCTTATGCGGTCGAGAGCCAGAAGCGTGCCGCCAAGGCGTGGGGAGAGGGCCGCTTCAAGAAATCGGTGATCTCGGTCAAGGACCAGAACGGCCTGACCATCCTCGACCATGACGAGCACATGCGGCCCTCAACCGACATGCAGTCGCTGGCCGCACTCAATCCGTCCTTCGTCATGCCGGGCGAAATGGGCGGCTTCGACGCCGTCGCCGTGCAGAAGCATCCCGAGGTGGAAGAGGTCAACCACGTCCACCATGCCGGCAATTCGTCCGGCATTGTCGACGGCGCGGCGGCCGTGCTGCTCGGCTCGAAAAAGGCGGGAAAGACGCTCGGCCTCAAGCCGCGCGCGCGCATCCGTGCGTTCGCCAATATCGGCTCCGAGCCGGTGCTGATGCTGACCGGCCCGGTCGACGTCACCGAGAAGCTGTTGAAGCGGGCGAAGATGAAGCTGCAGGACATCGACTTGTTCGAGCTCAACGAGGCTTTCGCTTCGGTGGTGCTGCGCTACATGCAGGCTTTCGACATTCCGCATGACCGGATCAACGTCAATGGTGGGGCCATCGCCATGGGCCATCCGCTCGGCGCCACCGGTGCGATGATCTTCGGTACGGTGCTGGACGAATTGGAACGCCGTGACCTCAACACCGCGCTGGTGACGCTTTGCATCGGAGCCGGCATGGGCACTGCAACGATCATCGAACGCGTTTGACGGAGAGAGTTGATGAGCTACACCAATTTCACCCTCGACATCGACGCCGACGGCATTGCGCTGGTCACCTGGAACATGCCGGACCGTTCGATGAACGTCTTCACCGAGGAGGTGATGCGCGAACTGAACGCCATCGTCGACAAAGTGGCAAGCGATGCAGTGATAAAGGGCGCGGTGATCACCTCCGGCAAGGATACGTTCTCGGGCGGCGCCGACATCACCATGCTGCAGAAGATGCTGGCGAGCTTCGCCGCCGACAAGGCGAAGGACCCGGAGAAGGCGACCAAGGCGCTGTTCGACAAGGCGGGCGCTATGAATGGCCTGTTCCGTAAACTGGAAACCTCGGGCAAGCCGTGGGTTTCGGCGATCAACGGCACCTGCATGGGCGGCGCCTTCGAATTGTCGCTCGCCTGCCACGGCCGTGTCGCGGCTGATTCCGACCAGGTGAGGATGGCGCTTCCGGAAGTGAAGATCGGCATTTTTCCAGGCGCCGGCGGCACCCAGCGCGTACCGCGGCTGATCGACCAGCAGCAGGCGCTGCAAATGCTGACGTCCGGCCAGACGCTGTCGCCGCAGAAGGCCAAGTCAATGGGCTTGATCCATGAGATTGCCGAGGCGGACAAGCTGGTCGAAACTGCCAAGGGGATGATCAAGAACGGCTTGAAACCGGTGGCGCCATGGGATGAAAAGGGCTTCAAGCTGCCCGGCGCTCCGATCTATTCTGTGGCAGGTGCCAATCTGTGGCCGCCGGCTATCGCCATTCTGCGCCGCGAGACCTATGGCAATTATCCCGCTGCCGCCGCCATCCTGAAATGCGTCTACGAGGGCCTGCTGGTGCCGTTCGATACCGCCTTGCGGATCGAGCAACGCTACTTCACCGAGATCATGCAGACCAGGGAAGCGGCGGCGATGATCCGCTCATTGTTCGTGTCGCTGCAAGAACTGAACAAGGGCGCTCGCCGCCCAGCTGGTGTGCCGGAAACGACGTTCAAGAAGATCGGCGTGCTCGGCGCCGGCTTCATGGGCGCCGGGATCGCCTATGTAACGGCCAAGGCTGGCATTCCGGTGGTGCTGCTCGACCGCGACATGGAGTCCGCCGCCAAGGGCAAGGCGCATTCCGAGACCCTGATCTCGGATCAGGTGAAGAAGGGCCGTGCCAAGCCGCAGGATAAGGATCGGTTGCTGTCGCTGATCACGCCAACGGCCGATTACGCGGATCTTGCCGGCTGCGATCTTGTGGTCGAGGCGGTGTTCGAGGACTCGGCCGTCAAGAAGGATGCCACGGAACAGGCCGAGGCTGTACTCAAGCCGTCGACGATCTTCGCCTCGAATACGTCGACCATACCGATTACATCGCTGGCCAGGAATTCGGCGCGGCCGAAGAATTTCATCGGCATCCACTTCTTCTCGCCGGTCGACAAGATGATGCTGGTCGAGATCATCCTCGGCAAGAAAACCGGCGACAAGGCGCTGGCCACCGCGATCGACTTTGTCCGCGCCATCAAGAAGACGCCGATCGTCGTCAACGATACGCGCGGTTTTTACGTCAATCGCTGCGTACTGCGCTACATGTCGGAAGCCTACAAGATGCTGATCGAAGGTGTTCCGGCGCCGATGATCGAGAATGCGGCGAAAGCCGCTGGCATGCCGGTCGGTCCTCTGGCATTGACCGACGAGACGGCGATCGACCTTGCCCAGAAGATCATGAAGCAGACCATGCGCGACCTCGGCGACAAGGCGGTCGATCCGAAGCAGATGGCGCTGATCAACACGATGGTCGACACGCATGGTCGCTTGGGCCGCAAGAACGGCAAGGGCTTCTATGACTATCCGGCAAAACCGGCAAAGAAGAAGTTGTGGCCAGGCCTCAGGGACCTCTACCCGCAGCTGTCGCCGGAGCAGGTCGACTATGAGGAACTGAAGCAGCGGCTGCTGGTCACCATCGCGCTTGAGGCGGTACGGGTGATGGAAGAGGGCATCGTTACCGACCCACGCGAGGCCGATGTCGGGTCGATCCTGGCCTTCGGCTTCGCACCCTATACAGGCGGTGCACTGTCCTACATCGACGGCATCGGCGCGAAGAAATTCGTCAAACTCGCCAAGCGCCTGCAGAAGAAATACGGCGCCGAGTTCAAGGCGCCGAAGCTGCTGCTCGACATGGCCGAGAAGGGCGAGACCTTCTACGAGCGCTTCGATCCCTATACCAGGAACGAGGCCAAGGAGGCGGCCTGACGCCGTCTCCGGCGGTGGACAAGATGGCGGCCAAGGGGTAGAACAGCAAAGGTATTTTTTCCTGTTTCGAAGGAGAGCAAGGTGCTCTCGCACGACCGCGTTTGGGCCGCCATCGACGCTCTTGCCGAGCGTTATTCGCTTTCGGCCTCCGGACTGGCCAGGCGCGCTGGCCTCGACTCGACCGCCTTCAACAAATCGAAGCGGCTGTCCTCAGATGGGCGGCCGCGCTGGCCGTCTACCGAATCGCTGGCCAAGATCATCGAGGCGACCGGCGCCTCGCTGGATGAATTTGCAGGACTGGTCGAAGGCCGGGGTAATTCCGGCGCACTGCCCGTGCAGAAATCGTCGGTGCCGCTGCTTGGCTTCGCCCAGGCGGGCGCCGGCGGCTTCTTCGACGATGCCGGGTTTCCGGCGGGGCAGGGATGGGACCTGATCGAATTGCCGGCACGGGCAACCGAAACCTCCTATGCGTTGAAGGTCCAGGGCGATTCCATGCTGCCGCTCTACCGCAATGGCGATGTCCTCATCGTCGAGCCGGGAGCTACCATACGAAAGGGCGATCGCGTCGTCGTCAAGACCAATGCCGGCGAGGTGATGGCCAAGGTGCTCGACCGCCAGACACCGAAGTCGATCGCGCTGGTCTCCCTCAATCCCGATCACCCGGACCGCGACATCCCCATGCGCGATGTCGAATGGGTGGCGCGGATTGTTTGGGCAAGCCAGTAGGCGCGGGGCCGGTGCGTCTGCCTCACCTTGCCTTGGCTGTTCTGGCGATCCCGGCGATGGCCACGGCAATTGTCGCCGGCGGCCGTGCCGTCCAGAGCGAAAGCGGCGGCCCCTGGGAGCAAATCCAGGTCGGCGCTGAACCGCAGCCCGCCGCGCCGGCTACGTCGGCCATCCCGAAACCAGTGCCGGCCAAGCAGGCGGCGCATTCGAGGGCAATCGATCCAGAAATCGTGGTGCCGCCGCAGCTCGGTTCCAACGAGCTTGAACGGATAGAGCCGCGCGCCCCGTTGAGCGATCTGGCATTGGCCGGACCGCCCAAGCCGCCAAAAACGAAAATGCCCGACGACTGGAAAGGCACGAAACTATTCCAGCCCGTCGCGTCGGCCGCCGGGGTCATCGAAGCAAAGGGCTATTCGATTGCGGTTTCCGGTATCGACATCGTCAAGCAGGAGGAGACTTGCACCGACGGCGGCGAGTCCTGGAATTGCGGCATTCGGGCGCGAACGGCCTTCCGCGCCTTTCTCCGTAGTCGTGCTGTGGTCTGTGCCGTGCCGCCCGAAGGCGGTCGTGATCTGATCGCCGCCGAGTGCCGGATCGGCAATCAGGATATCGGCCAATGGCTGGTCGAAAATGGCTGGGCGCGCGCCGCCAAGGGCGGCCCTTACGTAGAAGCCGGCGAGAAGGCGCGTGCAGCAAAAAAAGGCGTCTTCGGGCCGCCGCCGAGCGTTTCAGGCCTGCCGCGTCGCGATCCGCACCTGTAGTGCCTAGCTCGATCCTGGAGGAGCAGGACGGCGCGCTCACGCCGCCAACTGACCAGCCAGCGCCCGCTGAATGAGCTCGCGCGTTTCGGCGATGCCGTAGAGCGCGGCGAAGGAGCCGAAGCGCGGCCCACGTTCCTGACCTATCAGCACCTGATAGATCATCTGGAAGAAGGCGACGGAGACACCGGGTCCGCCCTCCGGGCTCTGCTTGGAATGATCCTGGTAGCGCTCGATCTTGCGCGCAACATTGAGGGCGGCGTTCTGGATTGCCTCGCTGTCGACATCAGCCGGCAGCGCGGCGAGCGCTTCCGAAAGCTTGGTCAGCGCCTCGCGCTCGACCGCGTCGGCGGCACGATACACTTTCGCCGGCTTCACGAAATCGTCGAAATAGCGGATGGCATATTCGGCCAGCCGGTCGAGCTCGGGATGGGTCGTCGGCGTCACACCCGGCGCGTGGCGCGAAATGAAACCCCACAGCACGCTCCTGTTTTGGGCATTCGAGGCGCTGACCAGGTTGAGCAGCAGCGAGAACGGAACCGGCAGGTCGACTGCCGGGGGATTGCCGTCATGCATGTGCCAGACCGGATTGCCCAGCCGCTCCTTCCAGTCCTGCCTCTGATAGGCAGAGAGGAACGTATAATACTCGTCCACTGCCTTCGGGATAACGTCGAAATAAAGTTTCTTCGCCGTTCGCGGGCGCTGGAACATATAAAGGCTAAGACTCTCGGTCGGCGCGTAAGTTAGCCACTCGTCGATGGTTAGCCCATTGCCCTTCGACTTCGAGATCTTCTGGCCGTGCTCATCGAGGAACAGCTCATAATTGAAGCCCTCTGGCGCCGGAGCATCGAGCGCGCGGCAAATCTGCCCGGCGAGCTTGACGGAATCGATCAGATCCTTGCCGGACATCTCGTAATCGACGCCGAGTGCTGCCCAGCGCATCGCCCAATCGGGCTTCCATTGCAGCTTGGCATGACCGCCGGTCACCGGCGTCTCGAAGCGCTCGCCGGTGTCCGGATCGCGCCACACGATGGTGCCGGCGTCGAGCTTGCGCTCGTCGATCGCGACTTGCATGACGATCCCGGTGTTGGGATGGATCGGCAGGAAGGGCGAATAACTCAGCGCCCGTTCCTCGCGCAGGGACGGCAGCATAATTGCCATCACCTTATCAAAGCGCTCGAGCATCTTGAGCAGCGTCGCGTCGAAGCGGCCGGAAGTATAATAGTCGGTCGAGGAAGCGAATTCGTAATCGAAGCCGAAACGGTCGAGGAAAGCGCGCAGCCGTGCGTTATTGGCGGCGCCGAACGACGGATACTCATTGGAGAAAGGGTCCGGTATCCTGGTCAGCGGCTTGCCGAGATAGGCGCGCAGCATGTCCTTGTTAGGCACATTGTCCGGCACCTTGCGCAATCCGTCCATGTCGTCGGAGAAGCACAGCAGTCGCGTCTTGACCTTGTCTTCAGTCAACACGCGGAAGGCGTGGCGCACCATAGATGTACGCGCCACCTCGCCGAACGTGCCGATATGCGGCAGGCCGGACGGGCCGTAGCCGGTCTCAAACAGCACCGTTTCCGGGTAGCCACCGATCGCGTAGCGAGCGACGATCTTTTTCGCTTCCTCGAACGGCCACGCCTTGCTTTCGGCGGCGGCGGTGAGGAGTTCCGGGCTGAGATCGATCGGCTGTTGTTCGGCCATGATGCTATTCCTGCAACTTGCCGGCATCCATGCCGGCAGCCGCATGCTCTAGACCATGATCCCGAAAAGTGGAACCCGGTTTCAGGGCAGGACCGCGATCAGGCAAGAAGATTGAGAGCTCCGGTCCCAATTAGTCGGGATGGATCAAATTCCAAGCGTGACCGGAGCGCCAACGATCGCCGCTCTTTTTCCTTGCGGCGCCGGTCTCTCGTTCCTAACTTCGGGACCCATCTCAAGGAGTTCTAAATGTCTTTGTCGCCGCACGAAGCCATGATCTACCTGATGGTCATCACCTCGGCGTCGGACCGCGACATGACCGACATCGAACTGGCGCGGATCGGTGACGTCGTTCGATCCTGGCCGGTGTTTGAGGATTTCAATCAGGAGCGGCTGGTCGATGTCGCCCAGGCCTGCCAGGAAATGCTTCAGGAAAAGGACGGGCTGGAGGGCGTCCTGGCGCGTGTCGCCGAGGCGCTGCCCGAACGGCTGCGTGACACTGCCTATGCCGCCGCCTTCGAGGTTGCGGCCGTCGATCTCGAAATGCGCCTGGAGGAGGTGCGCGTGCTACAGCTCGTCCGCCGGGAACTCGATCTCGATGCGCTGACGGTCGCCGCCATCGCGCGAGCCGCCAAGGCGCGCCTTCGCACGCTGACCTGAGCCGGCAGTCAGAAAAAGCTGACCGGAAAATAGCGAAGATAAAACTCGGCGAACGTACCTTTCACCGAAATTTCCTGCAGTGCGTAGTCGAAAGCGGCCGCCAATGCCGGGTCGTCGGCCCTGGTGGCGATCGCCATGCCCGAGCCGAGGTATTCGGGCGCCAGATAGGGGCCGCCGGCAAAGCGGCAACAGCCAGCCGCATCGGAGCCGCCGAGCCAGAAGGCGAAACGCATGCCGTCGCCGAAGGCGGCGTCGATCTTGCCGGCTTTCAGCTTGCCATAAAGCTCCTCCGGCTTTGCGAAGGGGACGATTTGGACGTCGCCGAAATAAGTGCGCAGCATCCGCTCATGCGCGGAATCGGCTATCACGCCGACACGTTTGCTGCGCAGCCTGTCGAACATTGGTTCGGTCAGCGCCTGTGTCTTCAGCATGATGAAGCGTGCCGGAAATTGCAGGTAGGGGCGTGAGAATGCGTATTTCGACCGCGACTCCCGCGTCGCGGCGATGCCGGCAATGATCGCTTCGCCTTCGCCTTTCCCGAGCGCACCTTCGATCTCGGCCCAGGGCAGCGCCTGGATCTGGCATTTTTCGGCAATGCCGAGCTCGGCGCAGATGGCGCGCGCCAGGTCGACATGGAAGCCCGACAGCCGGCCTGCCCCATCGAGGAAATTGAACGGCGGGAAATCCGTGGTGGTCAGGAATCGCAGCCGCGGCAGCATCGAAAGGTCCGGCTTTGGCAGCCGCTCCTTGGCGTCCCAAAACACCGGCACCTGCGGCTCCGCGGCGAGCGCATCAGCCGCAAGCGATTGCGCTCCGATCAATATCGAGATCAATGAAATGGATATGCGCCGAAACGCCACGCAACGACTCCGTCCGGTCTTGCCCCGACTTTAGTACGAAATAACACAGTTTTTTGTACGAAAATAACACAGGCACAACGGTTTTTGGTTTCATCGTGACGATTTAGGGATATTGTTTAGTGAGTTTGCAAATGACTGTGTGATGCCGGCTGAAGAGGAGCGGTAGGCCGCACAAAGGGAGCAGCTTTGCAGTCCGGGGTTGATGGCATAGTGCGGGTTGATCGCTGCCATTGGTCTCAAGAGCGGAAGGCAACATGGGGTAGATGTTGCGATGGGTCATTTCGATCGTACCCTGGAGTTGATAGATCAGTTGCAGCACGCCGGTACAGCGGCCGCCGTCTGCGAAAAGCTGCTGGGGGTAACAAGCGGGTTCGGGCTGACGGCGCTCATGGCCGGGACGGTTCCGCAACCCGGCACGCCGAGAAATCGGCAAAAGGACCATGTGTTGCTTTGCGACTGGCCGGCCGAATGGCTTGAGCGCTACGTTGCGCGCAACTATGTCGATCACGACCCAGTCGTCAGTCACATGAAGCAGCTTCAAGCGCCATTCCAGTGGCGGGAAGCGTCTCAGGGCATCCGTATCGGCAAGAGCGGCGGCGATGTCATGGGTGACGCCGGTGAATTCAAGCTGCGCGACGGGTTGGCCTTCCCGCTGATCACGCTCGATGGCCAGATCGTCATGGTGTCGCTAGGCGGCGAGGCTGTCGAATTGTCGGGCGCCGAATTCGGGCTTGTGTCGCTGGTCTCGACTTATGCGATTGGCCGCGCCATGCAGCTCCACACTATGGCGGGCAAAACCATCGACCATGTCGAATTGACGCCGCGTGAGCGCGAATGCTTGCAATGGGCCGCCGTTGGCAAGTCCGAATGGGAGATTTCACAAATTCTCGGCATTTCTGAACACACGTCAGAGAAACACCTTCTTAACGCCAAAAGCAAACTCGGTGCCGTCAACCGGGTCCAGGCCGTCGCGGAAGCGATAAGGCGCGGCTATATTAACTAGGTCGGCCGCGCCGGCCTAGAAATTCTTGCCTACGCGATCGCGTAATTTTTTCGGGGAAGCACGGCCGTATCTTCCTATTGAAACTAGGAGACGGCAAATGCTTTTTTCCCTCACGACCCAGGAATTGATGGAACGGCCCGACCTCTGGGAGGCAGTTCATCGTTTGCGTTACAGAGTTTTCGTCGAAGAGATGGGATGGACCGATCTGCAGCGCCCCGACGGCCTCGAGATCGATCAATTCGACCACGACGAGGCAGTGCACCAGATCGTCATCCGCAATGGCGAGCTCGCCGGTTACCAGCGGATGTTGCCGACGACTCGGGCACATCTTCTAACCGATGTGCTGGCGGACCTTTATGAGGGAACCCCACCGTCGGGCCCGAATGTCTATGAACTGACCCGCTATGCGGTTGCACCGGGGTTCCGCGACGGCCGGCGCGGCGTGTCGACGGTCGGCACGGAGCTGATCGCCGGCTTCGTCGAGTGGGGTCTGAAGCGCAACGTCAACCAGGTTATCATCGAATTCGAGCCGATGTGGGTGCTTCGCGCGCTGCAGCTGCATTTCCTGGCAACGCCGCTCGGTTACCAGCGTACCTATGGCAACCAGCAGGTGGTTGCCACACTGCTCACCTTCAACGAGCACACGCTCGACGTGGTGCGTTCGCGCCGCAACCACTTTGCGCCGGTGCTGGCCAGAGGGTACCCGGACATGCTCGGACAGAGACGCGCCTCGTGAGATTGGAGAGAGGCCATGAACGTTCATTCAAAAGCAGAATTCCGCAATCACACGCTGATCGTCACGGTATCGTCGGGTGACGGCCGCCCGGTGCTGGACAGGCTGGCCTATGAAAGCCTGGCCAGGACATTCCATGAAGCCGCTGCCGACGACGACGTCCGCGTCGTGGTCCTGCGCGGTCTGGCCGGGTGCTTCTGCCTCGGCGCCGATTTCTCCGAATTTCTCGACGCCACCAAACATCGGCGACTGATCGACGCCGTTACCGATATGTTTCGCACGCTGGCGACATTCCCGAAACCGGTCCTTGCCTGTGTCGACGGCGACGCCGTCGGCGTCGGCTGCACCATCCTGTTCCACTGCGACATGGTGATCGCCTCGAGCAAGAGCACGTTTCGGGTGCCGTTCGTCGATTTCGGCCTGGTGCCGGACGCGGCGACCAGCATCCTGGCGCCGCAGAAGCTCGGCTATGCCGGGGCGTTCCGCTTCTTCTGCCTGGGCGACACGCTCGCCGCCGAAGATGCCAGGGCACTGGGCCTTGTCGGCGAGATCGTGACGGACGCCAGCGTCGAGGAAGCCACGTTGGCAAGAGCCAGGCAACTCGCCAAGAAGCCTGTCGCGGCGCTGCAGCAGACGCGCGACCTGCTTAGGGGCGACACCGGCGCGCTCTGCGACCGCATCGACCAGGAGATCTCGCTTTTCCAGCAGGCGCTGCAGGACGACACTACGCTGAAGCGACTGCAGCGGATTGCCCGGCTGGCGGCATGACAGCCGCGTATCGATGAGGTGAGCTTATTTTTCGAGGAAAGTCGGCCCTTCGCCGATGATCTTCTTGTCCACCTTACCGATGACGTCGAGATCGCGGCCGTCATAGGGAAGCGACAGGAGAATGCGCTGCATGACGGCCAGCCGCGCGCGCCGCTTGTCGTTCGCCCGCACAATGATCCAGGGCGCGAACTCCTTGTGCGTGCGTTCCACCATCAGGTCGCGCGCCTTGGTGTAGTCGTCCCATTTGGTGATGCCGGCGATGTCGATCGGCGAAAACTTCCAGCTCTTCAGCGGGCTCCAGCGACGGTCGTGGAACCGCTCGAGCTGTGTTTCCCGGCCGATGTTCAGCCAGAATTTGAAGAAATGGATGCCTTCGTTGCGGATCATCCGCTCGAAATGCGGAACCTCGTCCAGAAATTGCTCGTGCTGCTCGGGCGTGCAGAATCCCATCACCGGTTCAACACCGGCGCGGTTGTACCAGGAGCGGTCGAAGGTGACGAATTCGCCCGACGTCGGGAAGTGGTCGACGTAACGCTGGAAGTACCATTGTCCAAGCTCGGTGGGTGTTGGCTTGGTCAGCGCCACGTTGCGCGCCGTGCGAGGGTTCAGATACTGGCGCAAAACGAAGATCGTGCCGCCCTTGCCGGCAGCGTCGCGCCCCTCAAACAGCGACATTACCCGCTTGCCTGTCGACTGCAGCCACGCCTGCGCCTTGACCAGCTCGATCTGCAGCTTCTCTAACCTCTCGTCATACTCCTCGCCCTTCATTTTCTTGTCGTAAGGGTAGCCGCCGGCGGTGAGCTTGCGGTCCTCGATCCAGTCGGGAAGCGTCGGAGCCTCGATGTCGAACTCCCGCTCCTTGCCGTAGATCATGATCTTCAGCGGCCCCGATGAAGCTGCAGTGGGGCTTTCCTTGGCGTTTTTCATCGAGACGAACCTTTCCAGCCTCCGGACTCATGCTATTGGAAGCCTTACGGCATCGGCCCGAAAATCGGAATCGATTTTCGGAAAGAACGATGCAGCAGATAATGCGGTAGAGCGTCCTTTGTGCGCCCAATTGGACGCACGGCGCTCTAGCGTCGGTCCAGCAGGAAGTTATTGAGCGTTGGCCGCACACGGAGCGCAGGCGACGGAGCGCAAATGGCCGATATCGGCACAGAGCGGAAAGGCAGGGCGCAAGCCGTCGCCATGCGGCTGTGGAACAGCCGCTGGCTACTAGCGGCCGGCTTCGTTGCGGTTCTGATCGTTTATGGTTTTGCCGGCATGTCTGGCTATGTGGTGCTGCTGGCAGGCGCCGTGCTGGTTGCCGCGGCAATACTGCCGGCCGGCGTCGCCCGTCAATCGACCGAAAATGCCGCGGCCGTCGAGGCGAGCGGCTTGCAACAACTTTCCGGCGAATATCTCGCGGCAGCGGTTGCCGATCCGCTGATCATTTTCGATCGTTCCGCCGCCATCGTCCATGCCAACGCCGCCGCCTTTGCAGCCTTTGGCGGGATTGCCCCCGGCATGTCGCTGTCGCTGAAATTCCGCGCGCCGGAAATGCAGTCCTTGCTGGATAACATCTTGGCAGGCAACGTCGCCTCGGACAGCGTCGACTATGTTGAAAGGCTGCCGGTCGAACGAGCCTATCGGGTGAGCGCGTCTTCTGTCGGTCACGCCACGGATCTCTACGTGCTGGTGTTCAAGGACCAGAGCGAAGCGCGCCGGATCGACAGAATGCGCGCCGACTTCATTGCCAATGCCAGCCACGAGCTACGCACGCCTCTCGCCTCGATTGCCGGCTTCATCGAGACGCTGCGCGGGCCGGCCCGCAACGACCCTGCGGCACGCGAGCAGTTCCTGCAGATCATGCAGAACCAGACCAGCCGCATGGCGCGCCTCATCGACGACCTTCTGTCGCTGTCACGGCTGGAGATGAAGCCCTATCTCAAGCTGGGAACCGAGGTCGATCTGCGCCAGGCCATCGACAGCGTCATCGATTCGCTTGGGCCGCTCGCCAAGGAAAACGGCGTCGTCATCGAGCGTGATTTCGCGGAAGGGCCCCTCGCCGTGCCTGGCGATCGGGACGAGCTTTTCCAGGTCTTCGAAAACCTGCTGGAAAACGCCTGCAAATATGGTCAATCGGGCGGACGCGTCGTGGTGTCGATCGCGCGCAGCGACAGCGATACCGAACCGGGGATCGACGTCACTATCAGGGATTTCGGCCCCGGCATTCCCGAAGAACACATCCCGCGCATCACCGAGCGCTTCTACCGCGTCGACGTCGAGAACAGCCGGACCCAGAAGGGCACCGGCCTTGGCCTGTCCATCGTCAAGCATATCCTGACCCGGCACAACGCCAGGCTCTCCATCTGGTCGGAAGTCGGCAAGGGTGCGGCGTTCACCGTCCATTTGCCGGCTCGCTGACGCAGTACTATCTCTAGCCCATGATGGGCCGTTTCTTTTTTCTGTCATCCGGCTAGCGTATTAGCGGGGATTCGAGGGAGCGACTCAACCACAAGATCCCGGGAAGGCATTTGGTCCATGCAGTCCGTGCACATCGTCAGCGCCTATGACGAGGAGCTGAAATATCTGTCGAAGCGCATCGCGGCGATGGGCGGGCATGCCGAGCGCATGGTCGAGCAGGCCGTCGCGGCACTGGTCAATGCGGATCCGGGACTTGCCCAGAAAGTCATTCGAGACGACCTGGTTCTGGATGAGGGGCAGCGCGAGATCGACGATAAGGCGATCATCATCATCGCCAAGCGCCAGCCGATGGCGACGGATCTGCGCGAGATCGTCGGTGCGATCCGCATCTCGGCGGACCTCGAACGGGTAGGCGACCTCGGCAAGAACGTCGCCAAGCGAGTGGTTGCTGTCGCTGATGGGCGCCAGCCGAGCAGCCTGTTCCGTGGCCTCGAGGCTTTGGCTAATCTGGCGCTGACACAGCTCAAGGAAGTACTCGACGTCTACGCATCGCGGTCAGTGGAAAAAATCGGTTTCGTGCGCGACCGCGACGACCAGATCGATGCCATGTACACCTCGCTGTTTCGCGAGTTGCTGACTTACATGATGGAAGACCCACGCAACATCACGCCCTGCACGCATCTCCTGTTTTGCGCCAAGAACATCGAGCGCATCGGCGACCACGCCACCAACATCGCCGAGACGATCTACTATATCGTCACCGGCGACCAGATGCCGGCCGATCGTCCGAAGGGCGACAAGACGGACAGGATTATTCTTCACGCAACGCAACCAGCGAAATGAGTGTCTCTCGATACTAATGCGAATTTCGGATTCGCCACCTGACAGAAAATTGCGCTAAGCTTTCGACGCGCTGACTTCTCAGTTCCGCGATGAAGGCCCCGCCTCCAGGAGGCTGCGATGGAATATGTCCGCGAGTTTGCTCCTGCGCCGCCGATGTCGGGTATAATCGCTTGCGGCGTCTATACGGCTGGGCGGCGCATCGCCGACATTCCGATCGAGGAAGCCGGCGAATGGGCCGGGAAGCCGGGCCACGTGGTCTGGATCGGACTGCTGGAGCCCGACCGCAATTTGTTACTGCGCGTCCAGGCGCAATTTCATCTGCATGAGCTGGCGATCGAGGACGCCGAGCATCCGCACCAACGGCCGAAGATCGAGCAATATGGCGATGCCCTGTTCATCGTTGCCCGCACGGCGCAGTTGATCGACAGCCGTGTCACCTTCGGCGAGACGCATCTGTTCGTCGGCGCCGGCTATATCGTCAGCGTCAGGCATGGCCCGTCGACCTCCTACGCTGCCGTTCGCCAGCACTGGGAAAGCTGTCCGCATTCCCTCGCCAAGGGCGAGGATTTCGTCCTCTACGCCATTCTCGATTTCATCGTCGACAACTACATGCCCGTGCTCGAGCAGATCGAAAACGAGGTCGAGGCGATCGAGGACAAGGTTCTGCTGAAACCGATGACCGGCTCCGATATCGAGCGGCTTTACATGCTGCGCCGCGATCTCTTGCGCCTGCGCAACGCTGCTCTGCCGCTGGTGGAGGTCTGCCGGCGGCTGACCAGCGCCGATCTGCCGCAAATCCACACAGCCATGCATCCGCTGTTTCGCGACGTCACCGACCATATCCGCACTGTCCAGGAAAAGATCGACAGCCTGCGTGAGGTTCTCGCTTTCGCCTTCGAGGCGAGCCTTCTGGTCGGTCAAAGCCAGGAGACGGCGATTTCCAAGAAGCTTGCCTCATGGGCGGCCATCTTGGCCGTGCCCACGGCATTCGCCGGCATTTACGGCATGAATTTCAGCGACATGCCGGAACTGAGGATGGAATATGGCTACCCGGCCGTCCTGGCGGCAATTGCCCTGATCTGCACGTTTCTTTACTGGCGGTTTCGCAAGAATGGGTGGCTGTAAGGGTAAGGGAATAGGCAGTAGCCAGTAGGGAATAGGCAATACGGAAGTGGGTTGTTGGCGAAACGACCCCTTGTGAAGCGCTATCTTCCCCTACTGCCTACTCCCCACTGCCTATCGCCTATCTATGCCGCCGCCGCTCCGATGCTGGCTGAAACGCCACGCGGGCGTGGTACTTGCAGTAGGGGCCGGTTTCGGCGGCGTCGTTGCCGCAGAAATGGAAATCTTCCGAAAGCGGATCGCCATTCGGCCATTTGCAGGTGCGCTCGTTCAGCTCGACGAGTTGCAGATGCCGCGAGATCGGCACGACGACGTTCTCGACCGGGCGGATATAGTGGCGCGCTACCGGTTCGGCATCGAACTGCGCCTTGAGCGCGGTCGCACCGATCGACATCGACGTGGTGGCATGGCGCGTGGCGCTTGCTGCCCGGGACACCGATTTCTGGATCGTCGATCCCTGTACCGTCTTCTTCTGGCGTGCCGGTGAGGCGGTCGTACGTCCGCGACCGGACAGTTTCAGCCGGTGCACTTTGCCGATGACAGCATTGCGGCTGACCCCGCCAAGCTGTGCGGCGATCTGGCTGGCGCTGAGGCCCTCCGACCACAATTTTCTGAGAAGTTCGACTCGCTCGTCAGTCCAGTTCATGAGACCGCGCTCCTGCTGAAACGTGCGGCAATCGGAATCCATTCCCGACCCGGCTTCTGCCGGGCAGACACCACATATATCGGGTGATTAGGTCCGCCGCACGAAATCTAGTTATTTCTCTACTACAATTACCTTATGCGCTGACTCGGTGACAAGAGTCCCAAGGCCAACACGAATCGGTTTTTTCGGTTTTCCCCAACTTGCCCGGTCGCTTATGAGCCGGCGTTATGCTGGAGGGCTTGCCGCACGTCCTTGCGCGACCTTTTCGTTGACTTCACGGCCGAAAAACACGATAAGCCACAAGGGCCGCCGCTTTGGCGGCTTTTTGATTTTCCGGTTCCGGAGACGCATATAATGAGCGGTTCGGCGCTTTTCGAGACCTTTGTTCGCGCACCCCTGGCTTTCGACCACGGTGAAGGCACCTGGCTGGTCACCGATAAGGGCGAGCGATATCTCGATTTCGCCGGCGGGATCGCCGTCAATTCATTGGGCTACAGCCATCCGCATTTGGTCGCGGCCCTCACCGAGCAGGCCGCCAAGCTCTGGCACGTCTCCAATCTGTACGAGATTCCGGGACAGAGCCGGCTCGGCGAGCGGCTGGCCGACGCCAGCTTCGCCGACAAGGTGTTCTTCACCAATTCCGGCGCAGAGGCGCTCGAATGCGCCATCAAGACGGCGCGGCGCTACCACTTCGTCAAAGGCCATCCCGAGCGATACCGCACAATCACCTTCGAAGGCGCCTTCCACGGCCGTACCCTGGCGACCATCGCCGCCGGGGGCCAGTACAAATACCTGGAAGGTTTCGGCCCCAAGGTCGACGGCTTCGACCAGGTCGGCTTCGACGATGTGGATGCGGCCGAAAAGGCGATCACGCCTGAAACCGCGGCGATCCTGATCGAGCCGGTGCAAGGCGAGGGCGGCATCAGGCAAGTGCCGACGCAATCGCTGAAGCGGCTCAGGCAGCTCTGCGATCAGCACGGACTGCTTCTGATTTTCGACGAGGTCCAATGCGGCGTCGGCCGCACCGGAAAGCTGTTCGCGCATGAATGGGCGGGCGTCACCCCCGACCTGATGGCGGTGGCCAAGGGCATCGGCGGCGGCTTCCCGATGGGTGCCTGCCTCGCCACCGACGAGGCGGCGGTCGCCATGACCGCCGGCGTGCACGGCACCACCTTCGGCGGCAATCCGCTGGCGATGGCGGTCGGCAACGCCGTGCTCGACGTGGTGCTGGAAGACGGCTTTCTCGAGGACGTCCGGCGCAAGGCGCTGCTGTTGAAGCAGGGGCTTGCCGGTGTCGCCGACGAATTTCCGGATGTTATCGAAAGCATCAGGGGCACCGGCCTGATGCTTGGGCTTAAATGCGCGATGCCCAACACCAAGGTCACGGTGGCACTGCGTGACCAGCATCTCTTGACGGTTCCGGCCGGCGACAACGTTATCCGCCTGCTGCCGCCTCTCACCGTGACCGACGCCGAGATCCACGAGGCGCTCGAGCGCATTCGTGCCGGCGCCAAGAGCCTGGCGGATGCCATCGTCGCTGCCGCTGCGAAGTAATCCTGGAATTCCTGATGTCCCTTCGCCATTTTACTGATCTTTCTGCCGTTTCCGAAGGCGATCTGCGCTTCATGCTCGACGACGCAGCTGTGCGAAAGGCAAGGCTCAAGGCCGGAGAACGCAGCAAGCCGCTCGAGGGCAAGGTGCTGGCGATGATCTTCGACAAGCCGTCGACGCGCACGCGCGTATCGTTCGACGTCGGCATGCGGCAGTTGGGTGGCGAGACGATCATGCTGACCGGCACCGAGATGCAGCTTGGCCGCTCGGAGACCATTGCCGACACGGCCAAGGTGCTGTCGCGCTATGTCGATGCCATCATGATCCGCACCACCTCGCATGACCGGCTGTTGGAACTGACGGAAAACGCTACGGTCCCCGTCATCAACGGGCTGACCGACGAGACCCATCCCTGCCAGCTGATGGCCGACATCATGACCTTCGAAGAGCACCGCGGTCCGGTGGCCGGCAAGACGATCGCCTGGACCGGCGACGGCAACAACGTGCTGCATTCGCTCCTGGAGGCATCTGCGCGGTTCCATTTCAAGCTGAACGTCGCCGTGCCCGAGGGCAGCGAACCGGCTCAGAAGCATGTCGACTGGTCGAAAGCCAATGGCGGCAAGCTGAAATTCACCCGCTCGCCCGAGGAGGCCGTTCACGAGGCCGACTGCATCGTCACCGACTGCTGGGTGTCGATGGGCCAGGAGCACCGTGCCCGCGGCCACAATGTCTTCCTGCCCTATCAGGTCAATGCGGCACTGATGGCGAAAGCCAAGCCGGACGCGCTGTTCATGCACTGTCTGCCGGCGCATCGCGGTGAGGAGGTTACCGACGAGGTCATCGACGGACCGCATTCTGTGGTGTTCGATGAGGCCGAGAACCGGCTCCATGCCCAGAAGGCGGTCCTGGCCTGGTGCCTGGGCGCTTGATACGGGCCGCGATGATCCGGGCCGGCCTGATCTGCGCCGCCTTGATCCGGGCCGCCTTGATCCGGGAATGGGTGGTGCCTATCTCAGGCGCATCACGCAAATCGAGCGCGTCTCGTCGCATGCGCCCCGGAGGGCGGCATCGCCGCGCCCCGGAGCTTTGTCATGTTGGAAACTCATCAATTGGCTGAACATAAACCCAAGCTCGGCGAATTCGGCTACGCCGGCGACGATCATGTCGTGCCGTTCGAGGTCGGCCCGCTCGACGTGCGCGGCCGCACCGTCCAGCTCGGGCCGATGCTCGACGCCATTCTCAGCCGCCACGACTATCCCGAGCCGGTCGCCCGGCTCCTGGCCGAAGCCTGTGTGCTGACGGTACTGCTCGGAACTTCGCTGAAATTCGAGGGCAAGTTCATTCTGCAGACCCGCACCGATGGGCCGGTCGACATGCTGGTCGCCGATTTCTCCACGCCGCACGCGCTGCGCGCGTATGCCCGCTTCGATGCCGACCGGCTGCAGGCTTTGACTTCGGCCGGCGAGACGTCACCGCAGACGCTGATCGGCAGCGGTGTCCTGGCGCTGACCATCGACCAGGGCGCTCACACGCAGCGCTACCAGGGCATCGTCCAGCTCGACGGCGTCACACTTGAAGATGCCGCACGCACCTATTTCCGCCAGTCGGAGCAGATTCCGACCGACCTCCGCCTTTCGGTTGCCAAGCTTCTGACGCCCGGCGTCGGCGGTGCCCGCGAGCAATGGCGGGCCGGTGGCCTGCTGGCACAATTCCTGCCGCAGTCGGCGGAGCGTATGCGCGTACCCGACCTTCCCGGGGGCGACGGCGATCCGCGTGAGGAAATCCACGACCCGACCGACAATTCCTGGCAGGAGCTGCTGGCGCTGCTTGGCACCATTGAACCGACCGAGCTGATCGATCCGACGATCGGCGCCGAACGGCTGCTTTACCGGCTTTTCCACGAGCATGGCGTCCGCGTGTTCGGCAGCGTGCCGGTCGCCGACCAGTGCTCATGCTCGAGGGAGAAGATCCGCGGCATTCTCGAAGGCTTTTCCGCCGAGGAGATCAGGGACAGCAGCGAGGATGGCAGCATTCACGTCGCCTGCGAATTCTGCTCGAAGCAATATGACTTCGACCCGGCGGAGTTTGCAGCGGCTGGATGACGGCGGTCAATTGACGGTGCGCCGCGTGCCCGGCAAATCGAGCGAGAAGGCGGGGATGGCGACGTCGAACGTCTCGCCCCGCTTGTTGCGCATTGTGTAGTGCCCGACCATGATGCCGGACGGGGTCGAGAGCGGGCATCCGGACGTATACTGATAGCTGTCGCCGGGGTTGAGTCCGGGTTGCTCGCCGACGACCCCGGGGCCGCGCACTTCCTCGACTTTGCCGGTACCGTCGGTAATGTGCCAGTAGCGTGATAGAAGCTGCACGAACTCATCCGACTGATTGTCGATGGTCACCTGGTAGCCCCAGACATAGCGGTTTTGCGGCGGATCGGAGTGATCCTCCAGATAGAACGGCCTGACCTGCACTTCGATGTTGCGGGTGACGGCGCTGTACATAAACTGCTCCAAAGCAATGTAGATGGAACTTTCGATGCTCAGCGCAGTTTGGTCAACGATGCGCAGCATCTTCTTGCCCGATCTCAAGCGCAGGTGCCGAAAAACAATGTCATTTGAGTGACAATGATGGTGTGCAGGCTTGTGCCGGACGACTCAGCGTTCTGTCGAATTGTTGAAAACGGCTGTCATGCGGCCGGCATTTCTGGAGTGACCAGATCTCGATGGAACCGACATTCGCAGCCGCCCTCCTTTCCATAGCCCTCCTTCTTTCAAATCTCGCCAGCATCCTGTTAGCTTCGCAGAAGCTGAAGCGACCAGCCAGTATTGCACCGCCGGCGGCCAACGCGCCGCCGGTATCGATCGTCATCCCGGCGCGCGGCGTCGAGCCGTTTGCCGAAGAGACGCTGGAGCGCGCCTTCTCACTCGACTGGCCGCGCTATGAACTCATCTTCTGTGTCGCCCATGCCGACGACCCGGTGGTCAAGCCGATCACTGCCGCAATGGCGCGCTTTCCAGCTATTCGCGCGCGCCTTCTGGTCGGTGACGACCGCATCAGCGGCAATCCAAAACTCAACAATTGCGTGAAGGGTTGGGAGGCGGCGCGTTATCGCTGGGTCATCCTTGCCGATTCCAATGTGCTTATGCCGAGCGACTACGTCCAGCACCTGATGGCGGCGTGGCGGCATGACACCGGCCTCGTCTGCTCGACGCCAATCGGCTCGCGGCCGGACGGCTTCTGGGGGGAGGTCGAATGCGCCTTTCTCAACACGCTGCAGGCACGCTGGCAGTACGCTGGAGAGGCGCTCGGCCTCGGCTTCGCCCAGGGCAAGAGCATGTTGTGGAATAAGCCGATGCTCGATGCCAATGGCGGCATCCGCGCGCTTGCTGCCGAGATCGCCGAGGACGCCGCCGCGACCAAGCTGGTCAACGGGCTCGGACTGCGGGTCAATCTTGTCGCCTCTCCCTTCGAACAGCCGCTCGGCCGGCGCACGCTTGGCGAGATCTGGTCGCGGCAGGCGCGCTGGGCGCGGCTGCGCCGCGTCACCTTTGCACTGTTCTTTGCTCCCGAAATCCTGATCGGCGCGGCACCGCCGCTGGTGCTGGCGCTGATCGCGGCGGCTGACGCCGGCGTCAGCCTGCCGGCCACCGCCATCGCCGTGCTGGTCGCGGCCTACCTGCCGGAATGCGCCTTGGCCTCGGCCAAGAGATGGCACCTGTCGCCGCGCACGATCCCGGCGATGATGGCACGAGACCTGATGCTTCCCGCCATTTGGGCGCGCGGATGGCTGAGCGGCGCCGTCGACTGGCGCGGCAACGTGATGACTATCCAGACAAAGACCGTCGCGGAGCTGGAAGAGACCCCGTCCGGCGCCTGATCGGCACGTCCCCGCTCGCCTCTGTTCGGCCAGCCCTTATCCGGCAACTCTCAGTGCCTGCTCGATGTCTTCGAGCAGGTCGTCGGCGTCCTCAAGGCCGACTGACAGCCTGAGCGTTCCCGGTCCGATGCCGAGCTCGGCGCGGGCTTCATCAGTCAAGTTCTTGTGTGTGGTCGTCGCCGGATGGGTGATCAGGCTCTTGGCGTCGCCGAGATTGTTGGAAATCAGCACGACGTCGAGTGTGTTCTGGAAGGCAAAGGCCGCCTGCTTGCCGCCCTTCACATCGAAGCAAATCAGCGTCGAGCCGCCCGACATCTGCTTCTTGACCACGGCCGCTTGCGGGTGGTCGGCGCGGCCGGGATAGATGACGCGGGCGATTTGCGGGCGCTCGGCCAGGAAATCCGCGATGCGGCCGGCACTTTCCGTCTGCTGGCGTACGCGTAGCGGCAGCGTCTCCAGGCCTTTCAGCAGCGTCCAGGCATTGAAGGGCGAGAGGCTTGGGCCGGTGTGGCGGAAATAGTCATGCAGGTTCTCGTCGATCCATTTCTTGTCCGACAGAACGATGCCGCCAAGACAGCGCCCCTGGCCGTCAATATGCTTCGTGGCCGAATAGACGACGATGTGGGCGCCGAGTTGCAGCGGTTTCTGCTGCAAGGGCGTAGCGAAGACATTGTCGACGATCAGCCTGGCGCCGATCGAATTGGCAAGTGCCGCGACGGCGGCAATGTCGACTACCTCCAGCGTTGGATTGGTAGGGCTTTCCAGGAAAAACAGTTTGGTGTTTGGCTTGACCGCCTTTTCCCAATTGGCGATGTCGGTGCCGTCGACCAGCGTTGCCTCGATGCCGTATTTCGGCGCCAGCGTCTCGATCACCCAGCGGCAGGAGCCGAACAGCGCGCGCGCCGCCACGATATGGTCGCCCGCCTTGGCGCTACACAGCAGTGCTGCCGTCACCGCCGCCATGCCGGATGCCGTGGCGCGCGCGTCCTCGGCTCCTTCCAGCGCGCACATGCGTTTCTCAAACATGTCGACCGTCGGATTGGCATAGCGCGAATAGATGAAGCCCGGCTCCTCGCCCTTGAAGCGGGCCTCCGCCGCTTGCGCCGTCTCGTAGACATAGCCTTGGGTGAGATACATCGCCTCGGAGGTCTCGCCGAAGCCGGAACGCAGCGTCCCGGCATGCACGAGTGCGGTCTGAGGCTTCCAGTCGCGCTTCTTGGTCATCATTCCATCCAAACACCAAAATTGGTCCAAACAACAAAAAACCGGCCGCGAAAGTCGCAACCGGTCCATATGGCCTTGCGGCCCGACGGTCCTTTAGCGACTTGTTTAACGTGGCTGCAAGCCGACCGGCCAAATCACCACGGGATAACGAGCTTTAGACCCGCGCCACGCTTGCGTCAATTGCCGGCATGATTAAGAGGGTTGTACCAAGCAGGTGCCAAAGGCGTCCACGGTCGGACCTGCGACAGAACAAGACCTCGCCCGGCGTTCGAACGGAGCCAGACCCTTGCGGCAGACAGGCATTCTTCCCGATCAGGATATTTCCGCGCTGTTCCAGACGGGCGCGCTGAAATCGCCGCGCATGCTCGATGCCGATCAGATCCAGCCGGCCAGCCTTGACCTCAGGCTCGGCGACAAGGCCTGGCGAGTGCGTGCTTCCTTCTTGCCCGGCCCGGACCACAGGGTTGTCGACAAGCTCGACCGGCTGAAGCTGCACGAGATCAACCTCGCCGAAGGTGCGGTGCTGGAAACCGGCTGCGTCTACATCGTGCCGCTGCTCGAAAGCCTGGCGCTGCCCGCCCATATTTCCGCCTCCGCCAACCCGAAAAGCTCGACCGGACGGCTCGATATCTTCACCCGCGTAATGACCGACCGTGGCCACGAGTTCGACAAGATCGCCGCTGGCTATGAAGGCCCGCTCTATCTGGAGGTCAGCCCGCGCACTTTCCCGATCATCGTGCGGACCGGCTCGCGGCTGTCGCAGATCAGGTTCCGCACCGGCAATGCGCTCTTGTCGGAAAGCGAGCTGCACGAGTTGCACCGCGCCGAAATGTTGGTCGCCACCGAACCACCCAACATCTCAGGCGGCGGAATCGCGCTGTCGATCGATCTCGACGGCGACAAGGACGGGCTGGTCGGCTATCGCGGCAAGCACCACACCGGCCTGGTCGACGTCGACAAGCGCGCCGCGCAGGATGTCGTCGATTTCTGGGAGCCGCTCTACAAAAGCGGCGCCGGCGAGCTGGTGCTCGATCCGGACGAATTCTACATCTTGGTGTCGCGCGAGGCGGTCCATGTGCCGCCACTCTACGCCGCCGAAATGACGCCTTTCGACCCGCTGGTCGGCGAGTTCCGCGTCCATTATGCCGGTTTCTTCGACCCGGGTTTCGGCCATTCGGCGTCGGGCGGCACCGGCAGCCGGGCGGTGCTCGAGGTGCGTAGCCACGAAGTGCCGTTCATCCTCGACCACGGCCAGATCGTCGGACGGTTGGTCTACGAGCACATGCTGAAACGGCCGCAGGCGCTCTACGGCACAGATCTCGGCTCGAACTATCAGGCGCAGGGCCTGAAACTGTCCAAGCATTTCCGCGCCGCGCGATGAGTTTGGAACTGCCAATCTCCCCCACGAGGGGGGAGATCACGCTGTCATCGACGCCTCAAAGCGCCTTCACCGCCACCTTCACCGGCTGCTCGATTTCAAGCGGGTTGCGCAGCGGCAGGCCGAAATCCTGCGCCTCGATTTCGAATACGTCACCGGCCTCGGTCCTGATGCCGTCCGCGAAGGACAGCGTCGCCGTGCCGAACATGTGTACATGCACATCACCCGGCTGGCGGAAGGCCGAGTATTTGAAGTGGTGATGCTCGAGATTGCCAATGGTGTGCGACATGTTCGCCTCGCCCGACAGGAACGGCTTTTCCCAAAGCAGCTTGCCGTCGCGCAGGATGCGTGAAGCGCCGCGGATATCGGACGGCAGGTCGCCGATCAGGATCTCCGGGCCGAACGAAGCGTTACGCAGCTTGGAATGGGCGAGGAAGAGATAGTTCACACGCTCGGTGACGTGGTCGGAAAACTCGTTCGACAGGGTGAAGCCGACGCGGAATGGGGCGCCGTCGTCGCCGATCACATAGATACCGGCGATTTCCGGCTCCTCGCCGGCATCCTGGGCGAAGGCCGGCGACACAAGCGCCGCACCGGGCGCCACCGCCATAGTGCCGTTGCCCTTGTAGAACCATTCCGGCTGCACGCCGATCTGGCCCTTCGCCGGCTTGCCACCCTCAAGCCCCATGCGGAACATCTTCATGGAATCGGTCAGCTGTTCCTCGCCGTCCGTGCTGAGCTTCTTGTGCATGGAATCGCGGGTCGCGGCGGAGCCGAGATGCGTCAGCCCGGTGCCGGTGAGATGGAGATGCGCCGGATCGGGATGGTTGATCGGCGACAGCAGTCGTCCCTTCTTGTAGGCTGCGTCCAGATCGATGGTTTCGCCGAAGCCCTTGCGCTCGATCAGGGCGACAAGCCCGCTGCCGGTGCGCGCGGCTTCCATCGCCAGCGAATAGACGCTGCGCGCGCCGTTGATGACGCGGGTCTTGCCGCCGTTGCGGGCAACGACGCGGATCGTCTCGGCGTCGTCGAGGATCTGTGAGATCAGCATGGTAACCCTCTCTGAATTGCGGGCTTGGCGTGCCTTTCTTGGCAAACCCTGCCCGGCGCGGCTCGGACCGTTGTCCGCGCCTCGATTGAAATTCTTCGTCCGGATTGCGCTCGCGGATCAGGTCCCTCGAGGGACTTCTTTGCGCCGCCCGGCAGCGCCGCGATGTGACCCGTATGCCTCCTGGTTGCCTCTCAAGCCTTGTTCTTGTTGTAGACGTCGAAGACGACGGCGCCGAGCAGCACCAGGCCTTTGACCACCTGCTGCCAGTCGACATTGACGCCCATGATCGACATGCCGTTGTTCATGACGCCCATGATGAAGCCGCCGACCACCGCGCCGATGACCTGGCCGACGCCGCCCATCGCCGAAGCGCCACCGATGAACACCGCGGCGATGACGTCGAGCTCGCTGCCGAGGCCGGCCGCCGGCACAGCCTGCCCCAGGCGCGCTGCGATAATCAGGCCGCCGAGTGCCGACAGCACGCCCATATTGATGAACACCATCAACGTCAGCCGTTCGGTCTTGATGCCCGATAGCTGGGCTGCCTTGGCATTGCCGCCCATCGCATAGATGCGGCGGCCGATCGTCATGCGTTTGGTAACGAAGACGAACAACGCGATCAGCACACCCATCACCGTGAGAACGATGGGGAGGCCCCTATAGGTGGCGAATTGGTAAACGAGAAACAGCGCCAGCGCGCTGATCACCAGGGTCTTGACGACGAACAGCGAGAAGGGCTCGGCTTCGTAGCCATGCTTCTCGCGGGTGCGCCGTGCCCTGAGCCCGAAATAGGCATAGGCGAGCACGGCGACGAGGCCGATCACGATCGTCGTCAGGTGCAGCGTGAGGCCGCTGCCGACAATGGTTTTGCCGGCGGCGTTCACGGTTGGCGGTATCAGTGTCAATGGGCCGATCAGGTCCGGAATGAAGCCGGAACTGAGCGCCTTGAAGCCGACTGGAAGCGGCCCCACGGAAGACCCGCCACCGAGCAGCGCCTGGCAGATGCCGCGGAAGATCAGCATGCCCGCCAGCGTGACGATAAAGCTCGGTATTCGGTGATAGGCAATCCAGTAGCCTTGTGCCGCGCCGATCGCACCACCGACGATCAGGCAGATGATCGACACCACCAGCGGATTGCTCAATGGGCCAAGCGGCCAGATGACCATCATCATCGCCGCCAGTGCGCCGATGAAGCCGGCGACGGAGCCGACGCTGAGATCGATGTGACCCGAAACGATCACCAGAAGCATGCCCAGCGCCATCACGATGATGAAGCTGTTCTGCTGCACGAGATTGCTGAGGTTCACCGGCTTGAACAGCGTTCCGGACGTGGTGAACTGGAAGAACACCATGATTGCGATCAACGCCAGGACCAACCCGTATTCGCGCAGATTGGTGACCAGCGCCGAGACGGCAATGCGAGGTCCCTGTTGTAGATCCTGGGCAACGCCGGTCTGCGGCCCGGGAGCGCTTTCGGTGCTCATGATGCTTTTCCTTCTCCGCGGACGATGGCGCGCATTATCTTTTCCTGGCTGGCGTCGCTTGCCGCCATTTCGCCGACGATGCGTCCTTCGTTCATGACGTAGATGCGGTCGGTGATGCCGAGCAGTTCGGGCATTTCCGACGAGATGACGATGATTGCCTTACCCTCGGAGGCGAGACGCGCGATGATCGTATAGATTTCATATTTGGCGCCGACGTCGATACCACGTGTCGGCTCGTCGAGGATCAGCACTTCCGGATTGGCGAACAGCCATTTCGACAGCACCACCTTCTGCTGATTGCCGCCAGAAAGGTTGCCGGTCATCTGGTAGACGCTCGAGGCGCGGATGTTGGTCCTGCCGCGATAATCGTTGGCGACCGAAAGCTCGCGCAAATCGTCGATCACGCCGTGGCGCGACACGCCGGGCAGGTTGGCCAGCGTGATGTTGTGCTTGATGTGGTCGATCAGGTTGAGACCGTAGGTCTTGCGGTCCTCGGTAACGTAGGCGATGCCGTGTTCCACCGCCTTGCTCACCGAAGAGACGTCGATCGGCTTGCCGTTTAGGAACACCTCGCCCGTTATGCGGCGGCCGTAGGACCGGCCGAACAGGCTCATGGCAAACTCGGTCCGGCCGGCGCCCATGAGCCCGGCAATGCCGACCACTTCGCCCTTGCGGGCGTTGAGGTTGATGCCCTTGATGACCTGCCGCTCGCCATGGATGGGGTGGTAGACCGACCAGTTTTTCACTTCGAGAACGGTCTCGCCGATGTTCGGCTCGCGCGGCGGATAGCGGTCGTCGAGCGAACGGCCGACCATCGAGGTGATGATGCGGTCCTCCGAGATGTCCTTCTTGGCCAGCGTCTCGATGGTCCGGCCGTCACGGATGATGGTGACTTTGTCGGCGACCCGGTTCACCTCGTTGAGCTTGTGCGAGATCAGGATAGAAGTGATGCCCTGCCGCTTGAATTCGAGCAGCAGATCGAGCAGCGCCTGGCTGTCCTTTTCGGACAGGCTCGCCGTCGGCTCGTCGAGAATGAGCAGCTTCACTTCCTTGCTGAGCGCCTTGGCGATCTCGACCAGCTGCTGCTTGCCGACGCCGATATTAGTGATCAGCGTGTTGGGGTCTTCCTTGAGGCCGACCTTCTTGAGCAGGGCGCTGGTGCGCGCCTCGTTCGCGTTCCAGTCGATGACGCCGTATCTGGCGTGCTCGTTGCCGAGAAAGATGTTTTCGGCGATCGACAGCATCGGCACCAGCGCAAGCTCCTGGTGGATGATGACGATGCCCTTGCGCTCGCTGTCGTGGATACCTTTGAAATGGCACTCGTCGCCGCGATAGATGATCTGGCCGTCATAAGTGCCGGACGGATACACGCCCGACAGCACCTTCATCAGCGTCGACTTGCCGGCGCCGTTCTCGCCGACCACGGCATGGATCTCGCCTTCCTCGACCATGAGCTTGACGTTCGACAGCGCCTTGACGCCGGGAAACGTCTTGGTGATGTCGCGCATCTCCAAAATCGTCGATGCCATTGAGAATACCACTCCTGCGAGGTCCGCAAACAATACCGGGCTGGCTCGCCAACGAAAAGGGGCCCTGCCTGCGCAGGACCCCAGGCTTTGTAACCGCGATTACTTCAGTTCTTCAGCCTTGATGTAGCCGGAGTCGACCACCAGCGCCTGGTAGTTCGACTTGTCGACGTCATGCGGCGTCAACAGGATCGAGGGAACAACCTTGACGTCGTTGTTGTAGGTCGTGGTGTCGAGGCCTTCCGGCTTGCCGCCAGAGAGCACCTTATCGACGAGTTCGACCGTCGCCTTGGCGAGTTCGCGGGTGTCCTTGAACACGGTCGAATACTGTTCGCCGGCGATGATCGCCTTGACCGAGGCGGTCTCGGCGTCCTGTCCGGTGACGATCGGCCATGGCTGATCGGCGGTGCCGTAGCCTACGGCGCGCAGCGAAGCGATGATGCCGCGCGACAGGCCGTCATAGGGCGAGAGCACGCCATCGACGCGGCTGCCGTCCGAGTAGTTGGCGGAGAGCAGATTGTCCATGCGGGCCTGGGCGGTTGCCGCCAGCCAGCGCAGCGTGCCGACCTTGTCCATGCCCATCTGGCCGGACTTCACGACGAGGGTCTTGTCGTCGATCAGCGGCTGAAGAACCGACATGGCGCCGTTATAGAAGAAGAACGCGTTGTTGTCGTCCGGCGAACCGCCGAACAGCTCGATGTTGAACGGTCCCTTCTTCTCGGGATAACCGAGGCCCTTGAGCAGCGATTTGGCTTGGATGACGCCGACGCCGAAATTGTCGAAGGTGGTGTAGTAGTCGACATTTGGCGTCTTCTTGATCAGGCGGTCGTAAGCGACGACGACAACGCCGGCGTCATTGGCCTTCTGCAGCGCATCGCCCATCGTGGTGCCGTCGATCGAAGCGATGATCAGCGCCTTCGGGCCCTTGGTGATTTCGTTTTCCAACTGGCTGAGCTGGTTCGGAATGTCGTCCTGCGCATATTGCAGGTCGACAGTGTAGCCCAAAGCCTCGAGCTGGGACTTGACGGCGTCGCCGTCGTTGATCCAGCGCTGCGAGGTCTTGGTGGGCATCAGCACGCCGATCAGGCCTTCGCCCGCCTGCGCCGGCAGCGTCATGGCCGCGATGCCTAGGGCCGCGACGGCGGCCAGTGTCTTGATAATCTTCACATTAACTCTCCCTGGTTGATGGACGCGTACCCTTGGGTTTCGTGGGCCGCGCAATCGTGCAGGAGCGCCAAAGGCGCCGCTGCCGTCAATCGATCTCCGGTATCCTCCCAATCGCCCCGAAACTCTGGTTTCAATCGATACGAGTTCTCTCTCGTCACTGATCGTCAAGTCTCAGGACGCGCGGAGGGTGTGTCGCTTTGCCATAACTGTCAAATGCGATCTTTGATGGTTGCTATATCGAGACTGATATGGCTTAGGCTAGTGAGGACGCTGCCGGATTTTGCCGGGGCGCCGGGCGTGCGAGTAGGGAAAAATCATGGCGGCGCTGCGAAATCCTGGCGGAATATCAGCCGGTTACGATGAAATCCCGGGCGATGGCGGAACCTTGCTGCGCAGCGGCTTGAGCCTGCGTCACATGCGCATGATCGCAGCCCTCGACGAGCACGGCCGGGTGAGCGCCGCGGCCCAGGTCATGAACATCTCGCAGCCGGCGGCCTCGCGCATGATCGCCGAGATGGAGGCCGTGCTCGATGTCAAGCTCTGCGAAAGGCTGCCGCGCGGCATCACGCTGACGCCCTATGGCAAGGCGTTGGCACGGCGCGCGCGATCGATCCTGCTCGAGATGCGCGAGGTCGACCGTGAGATTTTCGAGCTCAAGGCGGGCAAGGGCGGCTCGGTGTTCCTGGGGGCGGTAACAGCACCGGCGATCGAGCTGGCGGTACCGGCGATCCGCGAGATCCGGCGCCTCTATCCGCGCATCGAAATCACCATGCAGGTCGAGACCTCGAACGTGTTGGCGCGCGAGCTGATCGCCTCGCGCCACGATTTCATCATCGCCCGCATCCCCGACGACCTCAATCCGCGGCTGTTCGAAGCCCGCGTCATCGGCGTCGAGAAGGCCTGCCTGATCGTGCGCCGCGGCCACCCGCTGACCAAGGGCAAGGTGGTGCGGCTGGAAGACACCGCCGCCTATGACTGGGTTTTCCAGTCGGGCGGCTCGCCGCTGCGCCAGGCGATGGAGAGTAACTTTCTGAACCGAAACATCGCGCTGCCGGACCGCATCCTCAATACCAGCTCGCTGCTATTGACTCTGGTCATGGTCGCGCAATCCGACGCCATCGCACCGGTTTCGATCCAGGTCGCGAAGTTCATCCAGAACCCGGAAGGCCTGGCCGGCGCCATCGATGTTGTCCAGACCGAGTTCGACATCGAGGTCAGACCCTACAGCCTGATCACGGTGAAGAACCGCGCGCTGTCGCCGGCAGCCAAGATGCTGCACGATTTCATTTTGCGAGAGGTGGGCTGAGGCTTGGAGCGAATAGCGGGGCGCATTCCGTGGCCCCGAGCGGCGCCGGTGCACGTTGGCAATACCGAGGATGCTCAAAAAAGCCCGCCAGCAGAAGCCAGCGGGCAAAGGGTAGACATTCCGGTTGGGGTCATTCGAGGCCCCGCCGACCCTCAATGTGAAATATTCCAGGAACCGGTACATCGGCCAAACAGATGAAAGGCGGCCAGCCGGGTTGCAAAAAACTGGCTGTAAGTCCGCTGGTTTTCAACTGGCCAAAACAAGTGCAATGCACTGGGGCAAAAGCTGGAGCGGGTAGCGGGAATCGAACCCGCGCGTTCAGCTTGGGAAGCTGACAAGCTACCATTACATCATACCCGCGCTGGTTCCTCCGATATCATGGCCCGGCGCCGATGCGCAATCCGGTTTGAGGGCTCGGCTTGATGCAGGGCTGTCAACTGCGTATTTCTGGGCATGTGCCCGAATCGCGGCACCCGACTGTGGAGACAGGCCTTGTCCGCACTGAACCGCTTTCTCGGCGATACGCCGCTCCGGGTGATCCTGAAGCTGCTTGTGGTGTCGTTCCTCGTCGGCCTGGTCATGAATGCCTTCGGCTGGTCGCCGATGGACGTGCTTTACGGCATCCGCAACTTCTTCATCGACCTGTGGAATTTGGGCTTCCACGCCATCGACCGTTTCCTCGGCTACATCCTGCTCGGTGCTGTGATCGTCGTGCCGGCCTTCATCCTGCTCAGGATCGCCAATTTCAGGAAGTGAATTTCAGGCGTATTCCGCAGCCACCTCGAACAGGATGGCGTGGCGTGCGGCGAGTGCTGCGACATCCGCCGAATAGCCGCCGCCGATGACCCCGCACACCGGGATATCAAGCGTGCGGAAATGGCGGATCACCATATCGTCACGGGCGCGCAGCCCGTTATCCGTGAGCGACAACCTGCCGAGCCGGTCCTCGACATGGATATCGACGCCGGCATTGTAGAAGACGAGATCCCAGCGCCTTCGCGCCGACAGCTCCGGCAGGATGGCGTTCAGCCGCTCCAGATAGGCTGCATCGCCGGCGCCGTCGGGCAGGGCGATGTCCAGATCGGAGGCGATCTTGCGCGCGGGGTAGTTGCGGTCGCCATGCATGGAGAAGGTGAACACGCGCGGCTCGTCGCCCAGGATGTCGGCCGTGCCGTCGCCCTGATGCACGTCGAGGTCGACGACCAGGATGTTTTGGGCAGCAGCTTCGGCGAGCAGCACCAGCGCGGCAACGGCTACGTCATTGAAGGTGCAGAAGCCGGCGCCTTGCGCGCGCCGCGCATGATGGCTCCCGCCGGCGGTGTTGCAGGCGATGCCGTTCAGCAAGGCCAGCCGCGCTGCCAGCACCGTGCCGGCCGTTGCGAGCTGCGCCCTCAGCGAAACCCGCTGTCCAATGGGGAAACCGATCTCGCGCTCGATCCTCACCGGCACTTCGCAGGCAAGCACCTGGTCGACATAGTCTGCCGCGTGGGCAAGCTTCAGCCATGATGGCCGCGCCGCCTCCGGCATGTTGAGCGCTTCGGGCTGCGCCAGGCCGCGCGCCCGCAAGGCATCCATCAGCAGCGGATATTTGCTCATCGGGAAGCGGTGGTTGACGGCGAAGCCGGCGTCGTAGTCGGGATGATGAACGATCTGTAAGGGCATGGAACGGGCGGTGCGCCAGAGGCGGTTTCGGTTGACCATAGCGGGGTGGATGGTTGCGCGAGGTCCGCAAATTGGGGCACATCGGCCAGCCGATCAAGCCGCAACAGGAAGCAACACGCGTTTGGAGCAGGCTTTACCCACCGAAGCCCACGCCACCGAAGCCAGGGCCTTCGTCGTCACCAACCGCTCGGTGCTCGCCATCGCCGTGCCGATGACGCTTGCCTATCTGACGACGCCGTTGCTCGGAATCGTCGACACGGCGGTGGTTGGGCAGTTCGGCGACGCCGCCCTTCTCGGCGGCCTGGCGGCCGGCGCCCTGATCTTCGACGTCGTTTTCACCACCTTCAATTTCCTGCGCTCCGGCACCACCGGCCTCGTCGCCCAGGCCTGCGGGCGCGGCGATGCGCTGGAGGAGCAGGCGGTGTTCTGGCGCGCCGTGCTGATCGCGGTCGTCGCCGGTGTCGTGCTTGCCGCGCTTGCCCCGCTGGTTTCCGCCGCCGGGCAATGGTTCATCGGCGCCGAACCGCGCGTCAGCGCGGCGATGGACGTCTATATCCGCATCAGGATGCTCGCAGCACCGTTCTCGCTGATCAATTACGCCGTCCTTGGCTACGTGCTTGGGCGCGGCGAGGGCGGGCTCGGCCTGATGCTGCAATTGATACTGAACGGCATCAATATCGCTCTCTGCTTCCTGCTTGGGCTGGAGCTCGGCTGGGGCGTTGCCGGCGTTGCCTGGGCAACGGTCACCGGCGAATTCGTCGCCATGCTGCTTGGTCTCGCCATTGTCGGCCGGCGCTTTTGGGCAGCGCCCACGCTGCCGCGCCACCGCGTCCTCGACTTGCCGGCATTCCTGCGCATGATGTCGCTCAATCGCGATATCATGATCCGCTCCTTTTCGCTGCTCGCCGCCTTTGCGCTGTTCACGCGCCAAGGCGCGCAGTTCGGCACGCTGACGCTGGCCGCCAACGCCGTGCTGATGAACCTCTTCCTGGTTGCCGGCTATTTCCTCGACGGTTTCGCCACTGCCGCCGAGCAGCTCGCCGGCCGCGCCATTGGAGCGCGCGCCGCCACCGCCTTTAACCAGGCGGTGCGGCTGACGCTGCTTTGGGGGCTCGGTCTGGCGGGCGCGGCGACGCTCTTCTTCCTGCTGGAGGGCACCGATCTCGTCGCCCTGATCACGACCTCGACGGACGTCCGCGCCATTGCCGACATCTACTTGCCATGGGCGGCGTTCACCGCGCTCAGCGGCGTGCTGGCTTTCGAGATGGACGGTGTCTTCATCGGCGCAACATGGTCGCGCGACATGCGCAACATGATGCTGGTGTCGTTCCTGTCGTTCAGCGCCGCCCTGCTGATTCTGGTGCCGGCCTTCGGCAATCACGGCTTGTGGGCGGCGTTGCATGTCTTCCTGCTGGTACGCGGCTTCAGCCTGCTCGCCATATTGCGGCTGCGGGTGCGCACCGCCTTTAACTAATCGCTAAAGCGGTTTCACCGCCCATTGATCGAGGCGGCTGTCGCGAAGCTCGCGCAGCGACTTCAGCCCTTGACTGTTCATGAAACGAGCCATGCCGGAAAGAATGCGCCCCGGCAGCGCGGGCCCAGCATAGATCATGCCGGTATAGAGCTGCACGAGATCGGCGCCGGCGCGGATCTTTTCCAGGGCCGTCTCGGCGGAATCAACGCCGCCGACGCCGATGATAGTGGTATCCGGGCCAAGCAGTTTTCGCATCCTTGCCAGCACGATGGTCGAGCGCTCGAACAAGGGTTTCCCCGAAAGCCCGCCGGCCTCGCCGGCAAGGCCGGCGCTGCGCAGGCCGGATCGCGCGATCGTGGTGTTGGAGACGATGAGGCCGTCAATCTGCTTCTCGGTGAGCTCGGCGGCGATGTCCTCCAACTCGGCCTCGACCAGGTCCGGCGCGATCTTGAGGAAGACGGGTGGTTTCGCGGATGCTGCCGCACGCGCGGCCATGACACGCGACAGAAGTTCGCCAAGTTGTTCGCGTGCCTGCATGTTGCGCAGGCCCGGCGTGTTCGGCGAGGAGATGTTGATTGCCAGATAACTGGCATATCGCGCAAACCGGACCACGCCGCGTTCATAGTCACTGACGCGGTCGGTGCTGTCCTTGTTGGCGCCGATGTTGACGCCGATGATGCCGGCACGGCCCATGCGGGCGGCAAGGCGCTTTTCCGCGGCGTCGTGGCCCTCATTGTTGAAGCCCAGCCGATTGATCACCGCCCCGTCCGAAGGCAGCCGGAAAATGCGCGGCTTCGGATTGCCGCCCTGCGGCAGCGGCGTGATCGTGCCGACCTCGGCGAAGCCGAAGCCGAGGCCGAGCAGCGCGTCCGGCACTTCGGCATTCTTGTCGTAACCCGCCGCCATGCCGAGCGGGTTCGGGAAATCGAGTCCGCAACGGCTGACCTTTAGCCTGTTGTCCTGCGGCGGACGACCGGCGACCGGCAGCCCGCATCTCAGCGCGGCGATCGACAGTCCATGCGCGGTTTCCGGATCGAGCGTGAACAGCAGTTTCTGGCCGATCCGGCCGAGCGCGCTCATTCGGCCTCCAGCGCCGGGAATTCATGCTGCCCGTCGGCGCCGAGCGGCAATGCCCGCACCGAAACGACCGCATCGAGGCCGAGCGCGTCATAGAGATGCGGGAACAAGGCGCCGCCGCGCGAGACCTCATATTTCAGCGCATCGCCAAGGCGCGCGCCGTCGACGGCGACCAGCAGCAACCCGCCCTGGCCGGCGAAATGTTTGGCCACCGTTTCCCGAACCTGCCTGGCGGCGGAAAAATGAATGAAACCGTCGGCGACGTCGATCGGCGCGCCGGTGAATCGGCCTTCCCTTTCGGCCTCGCGCCAAAGCGCCTCGGGAACTATCTTGTAGATGATCTCGGACATGGTTGCGCTATAGTCCGAACCGACCATGCGGGGAAGGGCAGGCCCGTGTTCTTCCCCATTTCAGGTTCGTCCCCATTTCAGGCGCAAACTGTGATAGATTGCGCTGGATGGCTCATGGAGGAAAACATGCGTCTGAAACACGTCTTGATCCCCGCAGCACTGGTCTCGCTTATAGCGGCGTCGGCCTTTTCCGAGGAAGCCGATCGCTACCGGTTGGAAAAATCGGCCAATGGCTATGTCCGCATGGATACGCAAACCGGCGCCATGTCGCTCTGCGAGGAGCGCTCCGGTCAGCTTGTCTGCAAGACGGCGGCCGACGAACGTGCCGCCTTCCAGGATGAGGTCGACCGGCTGCAAAATTCGGTGAAGGCGCTCGACGAACGCGTCGCCAAGCTCGAAAATTCGCTTGCCGCGCGTCTCGAATCGACTTTGCCCAGCGAGGAGGATTTCAACAAGACGATGGGCTACATGGAGCGCTTCCTGCGTAGCTTCATGGACATCGTCAAGGACATGGACAAGGACGAAGACGGCGCCAAGCCCAATTCGCAAAAGACCTAGGCAATTCGCAAAAAGACCTGGGCGGGAACAGCAAGCCGGCCACGCCGAACAGCAGGCATGGCGTTATGATCGTTCAGATCCTGCAAGGCGGAAAATCGCCAACGGGATTCGGGGAGGGATATCACCGTTGGGCTACACATTCGTCATTGCCGACGATCACCCGCTTTTTCGCGGGGCATTGAGGGAGGCACTCGCGGGCATCGGAGACGTTGCCGCCATTCACGAGGCTGGCGATTTCGAAAGCGCCAAGGCGCTGGTCCTGGCCAATGAGGATGTCGATCTGGTGCTGCTCGATCTCTCGATGCCGGGGGCAAGCGGTCTTTCCGGCCTGATTTCGTTGCGCGGCATCCATCCGGCGGTGCCGATGATGGTGGTCTCGGCGCATGACGATCCGGTGACGATCCGGCGCGCGCTTGATCTCGGCGCCTCCGGCTTCATCTCCAAATCGGCCAGCATGGAGGAGATCCGCAATGCGGTGCAGTCGGTGCTCGCAGGTGATATCGCGGCACCCGCCGGGGTCGATCTGGGCGTCGAGCGCGATCCCGAGATTTCCGACCTGATCAAGCGGCTGCAGGCGCTGACCCCACAGCAGACGCGAGTGCTCGGCATGCTGGCTGAGGGACTGCTCAACAAGCAGATCGCCTATGAGCTCGGGGTCTCCGAAGCGACGATCAAAGCGCATGTCTCGGCTATCCTGCAGAAGCTCGGCGTCGACAGCCGCACCCAGGCGGTCATCCTTTTGTCCAAAATCGGCAGCGACCCGCTGCAGACGGCCGGCTGATCCCTATTCGGCCGCCGGCGCCAGCGGCCTGACCCTGGCCATCATCGAGCGCAGCATCGCCGGTTTCAGCGGTTTGCTGATCACCGGCACGTCGAGCCTGCCGGCGGCGGCGCGAACCTCGCTGGAACGGTCGGCGGTGACCAGCACGGCCGGCAGGTCCTCGCCATGGATCGCACGCAACTGGGCGATCAATTCGAGGCCGGTCCTGTTGTCGAGATGATAGTCGGCAAGCACGATGTCCGGCCGATGCATGCCGGACCTGTCGAGCTCCTCCGCGCCGGAAAGCGTGTCGACGCTGCAGCCCCAGCCCTCGAGCAGGAGCCGCATGCCGTCGAGGATGCGGGCGTCGTTGTCGATGCAGAGCACATTGAGCCCGGCAAGCGAGGCCGCGGCACGGGCAGGCGGCTTCGCCTCCGCCTCGCGTCGCGGCGCCTGCACGGCCGCCACAGGCAGCAGCACGGAAAAGCGTGTGCCCTTGCCGGGGTTGGAAAAGATCCGGATTTCGAGGCGCAGGACGCGGGCGATGCGGTCGACAATGGAGAGCCCAAGGCCAAGGCCTTCCGCCTCGCGTGCGCCTTCGTCCAGCCGGGTGAATTCGCGAAACACGGTGTTCAGCTTGTCGCCGGCAATGCCGATGCCGGTGTCGATCACCTGGATCTCGGCCAGTTCGCCGCGCCGCCGCACGCCGACCAGGATACGGCCACGGCGCGTATACTTGATGGCGTTGGAGACCAGGTTCTGGATCAGGCGGCGCAGCAGATTGCGGTCCGTCATCACGCTGAGCGACGACGGCATGATCGAGAGCTCGAGCTTCTTTTCGGCGGCAAGCGGCCGGAAGTCGTTACCGATCTGGCGCAGCAGCCCGTCGAGGCCGAAGGTCGTATCGTCCGGCTTCATCGCGCCGGCATCGAGGCGCGAAATGTCGAGCACCGCGCCGAGGATGGTCTCGACCGATTCCAGCGACGATTCGATGTTCATCGCCGCCTTGCCGGCAGGCCCCTTGCCGGTCTTCTCGATCAGCGACGAGCAATAGAGGCGGGCGGCGTTCAGCGGCTGCAAGATGTCATGACCGGCGGCAGCGAGGAAGCGGGTCTTGCCGAGATTGGCCTCCTCGGCCAGCATCTGCGCCTGCGCCAGCTCCTCGTTGACGCGGGTGAGCTCGGCGGTGCGGCTCTTCACCCGCTGTTCCAGGGATTCGTTGGCGCGCTTAAGCGCCAGATCCTGCTCGACGCGTCCGGAAATGTCGGCGTAGGTGGCGACGATGCCGCCGTCCGGCATCGGGTTGGAGCGCAATTCGAGAATGCGCCCGCTGGTCTTCAGCTCCATCTGCCAGGGGCTGACGAAGCTGGTCAGGCGGTTCAGCATGGTAACGCGTTGATCTGCCGGTATATCGCCGCGCTCGGCAAGGTGGCGCAGGATACGATCGAGTGAGACGCCGACCTGGCCCATCTCGTCGGGCAGGTCGAACAGCGCCCGGTACTGGCGGTTCCAGCAGATCAACCGAAAATCCCGGTCGAAGACAGTGATGCCCTGTTCCATCTGGTCGAGCGCGATCTGCAGCAGGTCGCGATTGTGCTGCAGCGCCTCGGTGGCGTCGTCGAGCAGGCGGAAGGCGTCCTTGGATTCGCGGTCGTTGCGGCGCAGCAGCAACGACAGGATCAGCCGCGCCGAGGACGAGCCGACGGCGCTGGCCAGAAGCTGCTCGGAGAAACGGATGACATCCATGCTGGCCTGCTCGTTGCCGTGCAGTGAAGTGCCGCTGCTCTTTTCGAATGACTGGAATGACCGCTCGGTGCGTTCGACACCGAGATAGCGCGCAATCGTGTCCTTGAGGTCGTTGACGGTGATGGTGGTGCGGAAGCGGCGCAGGCTCGGCAGCGGCCCCGCCTCGCGCGGCACGAAGATCGACGCCTGGATGCGCTCCAGTGGCACCGACGCCCGCGACAGCGAGCCGAACACAAAAAACAGCGTGTTGATCGACAGGCTCCACAGCACGCCATGGTTCAGCGGCTCGGCGACGGTGCCGAACAGAGCTTGCGGCCGCAACACATCTAAGCCGAACAGGCCGTGGGCGAGGATGCCGGTATCGGGCGCGACGAGCGAGGGAAGCAGCAGCGTATAGCTCCAGACGACGATGCCGGCGACCATGCCAAGTGCGGCACCCCGGCCGTTGGCGCCGCGCCAGACCAGGCCGCCGATCATTGCCGGCGCGAACTGCGCGATCGCGGCGAACGACATCAGGCCGATCGAGGACAGTCGCGCGTTGTTGGTGCTCTCGCGGTAGTAGAGGAAGGCGATAAACAGCATGATGAAGATCGCCGCCCGCCGCACATTCAAGATGAGCGTCGACCAGTCCTCGTTCTCGGAGGTCGTTGTCCGCAGCAATCGCCTCACGAACAGAGGAATGACCAGATCGTTGGAGATCATGATCGACAGCGCAACGCTTTCGACGATCACCATTGCGGTCGCCGCCGACAGGCCGCCGATGAAGGCGGCCATGGCCAGCACGTCGTGGCCGCTGAACAGCGGCAGCGACAGCACATAAAGATCGCTGCTGGTTCTCGTGCCGACCAGTTCCAGGCCGGCCAGCGCGATCGGCAGCACGAACAGGTTGATCGCCACCAGATAGAGCGGAAACACCCATGTCGCGGTGCGCAGCTCGGCCTCGCTGCGGTTTTCGACGATGGTGACGTAGAACTGGCGCGGCAACATGAGGATGGCAAAGCCGCTCAGGCATGTCAGCACCAGCCAGGTAGCGAGCGAGGTGTTGTAGCCCATCGCCTGGCGCACCTGCGTGTTTTCGGCGAGCCGGTCGAACATGTCGCCCGGCCCGCCGAAGATCAGGAACGTGACCATCAGGCCGATCGCCAGGAAAGCGGCGAGCTTGACCACCGTTTCGACTGCCACAGCCAGCACCAGCCCGTCCTGGTGCTCCGTGGCGTCGGCATGGCGCGTGCCGAACAGCACCGCGAACAGCGCCAGCAGCATGGCCACGACCAGCGAGATGTCGCTGACGAACGGATCGAAGGAGGGCGGCGCGCCGGTATAGTGCTCGACCATCAGGCTGACCGAGCCGGAGATTGCCTTCAATTGCAGCGCCATATAGGGCACCGCGCCGATGGTCGCGATCAGTGTGGCGATCGCCGCGACGGCAAAACTCTTGCCGTAGCGGGCGCCGAGAAAGTCGGCGATCGAGGTGATCTTCTCGGTCTTGGCCAGCCTGACAATGCGCTGCAGCAGCGGAAAGCCGAACACAAACACCAGCACCGGTCCGATATAGATGCCGAGGAACTCGAGGCCGCGCTCGGAGGACAGCCCGACCGAGCCGAAGAAGGTCCAGGAGGTGCAGTAGATGGCAAGGCTGAGCGCATAGATGAAGGGCCGGGCGCGGCCGGGGCCGGATGAAGTCGAGCGCCGGTCGCCCAGGCTGGCGATGGCAAACAGCAACGTCACATAGGCAATCGCGATGATGACGATGAACCAGCCCTGCACGCCTCGAACTTCCTCCCTGTGCCGGTTTTGGATCGGCTTGATCAGACGCAATCACAGCTTGGCGATCAAGTCCATCGCGGCTTTTGGCGTATTATATCGGCTGCCTCGGGCAATCGTGACCGGTCGAAACCGGTCTTTTGCTCCTGTTTGCAACCGCAGGTTTTTGCTATCCTGCCTGCTGGTCGATGCCGAGGGCGCGGACGGCAGCACGGCCGGTCAGGACGAGGAGGAGTCGAATGCTGAAAGAGTTTCAGGAATTCATTTCCAGGGGCAATGTGATGGACCTGGCTGTCGGCGTCATCATCGGCGCTGCTTTCGGCAGAATCGTCGACTCCCTGGTCAACGACATCATCATGCCGGTCATCGGGGCGATTTTGGGCGGATTGGACTTCAACAACTACTTTCTGCCCTTGTCCTCGGCTGTTAACGCAACATCGCTGGCGGATGCGAAGAAACAGGGGGCTGTTTTCGCCTATGGCAGCTTCATCACCGTGGCGCTGAACTTCCTTATCCTCGCCTTCATCATCTTCCTGATGGTCAAGGCGGTGAACAATCTGCGCCAGCGGCTGGAGCGCGAGAAACCGGCCGCCCCGGCTGCCCCGCCGCCGGCCGATGTCGCGCTGCTCACCGAAATTCGCGATCTCCTCGCCAGAAAGTAGCGCCTGCGGCAACTTTCTGGACCAAAACCCTGGTCGCTTGCGGCCGGGGTTTTCTGTTTTCGTCCGCCCTGAAACACGCTAGCAGTCGAGCAAACGAAAACGGACCTATCCATGACCTTGATCGATACCTTGCGCGCCGAGGCTCGGGCGGCGCCTGAAAGCGGCATTGTCGCCGTCATGAACCGTGGCCGCGGCCGCGACGGCATGATCCCGCTCTGGGCCGGCGAGGGTGACCTGCCGACGCCCGCCTTCATCGCCGATGCCGCCGCCAAGGCGCTCGCCGACGGCGAAACCTTCTACACCTGGCAGAGAGGCATTCCCGAACTCAGGCAGGCGCTCGCCCGCTACTACACCAGGCATTTCGGCAAGACTTTTGCCAACGAAGAATTCATCGTCACCGGCTCCGGCATGCATGCCATCCAGCTGGCCATCGACGCGGTGGCCGGCAAGGGCGACGAACTCGTCTACCTGTCGCCGGCATGGCCGAACTTCGCCGCCGCCGCAGGCGTCGCAGGCGCCGTGCCAGTCGCGGTCACGCTCGATCAGTCGGGCAATGGCTGGTCCTGCGATATCGACAAGATCGCAGCGGCGATCACACCAAGGACCAAGGCGCTGTTTGTCAACACGCCGTCCAACCCGACCGGCTGGACCGCCGACAAGGAGACGTTGCAGGCGATCCTCGATCTTGCCCGCCAAAGGGGTCTGTGGATTATCGCCGACGAGATCTACTCGCTGTTTCATTACGGCCACGGCCGCGCGCCGTCCTTCATCGACATCATGGCCGATGAGGATCGCATCCTGTTCGTCAATTCCTTTTCCAAGAACTGGGCGATGACCGGCTGGCGCATCGGCTGGATCAAGATCCATCCCGCCTTGCAGCAGGTGTTCGAGAATCTGGTCCAGTATTCGACTTCCGGCGTTGCGCAGTTCATGCAGCGCGGCGCCGTCGTTGCCCTCGATGAGGGCGACGCCTTCATCTTCGAGCAGGTGGAGCGGGCGAGGGCGGCGCGCGACCTGGTGTGCGGTATTCTTGCCGAAACCGGCAGGGCGCGGTTCACCGTGCCGCAGGGCGCATTCTATCTGTTCTTCGCGGTCGACGGCATCACCGATTCCCGCGCTGCCGCCTTCGACATGGTTGACCGCGCCAATGTCGGCCTGGCCCCCGGCACCGCCTTCGGCCCCGGCGGCGAAGCCTTCCTCAGGCTATGCTTCCACCGCCGCCTCGACCAGCTCGAAGAAGCCGCGCACCGGCTGGCGAAATGGATGACGAGTGTGTGAGCTGCCTCGAAGCCCGAGTAGAGTTTCAAACGGGCTTCACCCGCCCGACTTCGGCACCAGCAACGGAATGACGCGGTCGCTCTTGGCTACTGAAGGCCGGCCGGCCGAACCGTAGGGAATCCCCAACGCGTCCCATGTCTCGACCAGCGCGTCCTGCAGGGAGGCAATCAGCGCGTCCGAATGGAACGGTGTAGGCGTGATGCGCAGCCGCTCGGTGCCGCGCGGCACTGTCGGGTAGTTGATCGGCTGGATATAGATGCCGTGCACACCGAGCAGGCGGTCGCTGGCCATCTTGCAGAGCTCGGGATCGCCCACCAGAAGCGGCACGATGTGGGTAGGCGATTCCATCACCGGCAGGCCGGCTGCGGCCAGCACTTGCTTGGTCCGTGTCGCCTGACGCAGCTGCGCGTCGCGCTCGGCCTGCGAACGCTTGAGATGGCGGATCGAGGTGGTTGCCGCTGCAGCGATCGCCGGCGGCAACGCCGTGGTGAAGATGAAGCCCGGCGCATAGGAACGCACCGCGTCGATCACCGCAGTGTTGCCGGCGATGTAGCCGCCAAGCGTGCCGAACGCCTTGGCCAGCGTGCCCTCGATGATGTCGATGCGGTCGGCCAGCCCTTCGCGCTCGGTGATGCCGCCGCCGCGCGGCCCGTACATGCCGACGGCGTGGACCTCGTCGATGTAGGTCATGGCGTTGTAACGCTCGGCGAGTTCGACGATCTGCTTGATCGGCGCGATGTCGCCGTCCATCGAATAGACGCTCTCGAAGACGATCAGCTTGGCGCGCTCGCGGCCGGCCGTCTGCAGCAGGCTTTCGAGATGCACAACGTCATTATGGCGGAAGATCTTCTTCTCGGCGCCCGAGCGCCGCACGCCCTCGATCATCGAAGCGTGGTTGAGTTCGTCCGAGATGATCAGGCAATTGGGAAGCAGCTTTGCAATGGTCGAGATCGACGCCTCGTTTGAAACGAAGCCGGAGGTGAAAACCAGTGCCGCTTCCTTGTCGTGCAGGTCGGCAAGCTCCAGTTCGAGCTCGACCAGCGGGTTGCTGGTGCCGGAGATGTTGCGGGTGCCGCCGGCGCCCGACCCCATCTTGCCTGCCGCCTTCTGGAACGCGGCAATGACGTCGGGATGCTGGCCCATGCCGAGATAATCGTTGGAACACCAGACGGTGATTTCCTCGGCGCGGCCATTGGCGCGCCAGATGGCGCGCGGGAATTTCCCGACGATACGCTCAAGGTCGGCGAAGATGCGGTAGCGACGCTCTGCATGGAGCTGGTCGATCGCTTCCTCGAAAAACCGCTGGTAGTTCATGTCGCCTTCCCAATTTTGCGCGCGATCATAGTCATTGGCCCATTCGTCGTCCACTTGGCCTTTTTGGTCAAAATGCCACGCCCCGAGCCTGTTCCTAACGACCACGGAACGTGGCCTATTCCCTTGATGTGGATCAATCTTGTTTCAGGACAATGCCACGCGCCGATGAGACCGGTTACGGCAGGTTCTAATGGCTCGGCGGCAGGTTTTCCAGTAAGGCGACGATTGAGACAGTTCCGACAAATCATGAATAGCGAGGATGCGGATGACGGTTTTGGTGACAGGCGGGGCCGGCTATATCGGTAGCCATATGGTCTGGGAATTGCTGGACACGGGTGACAGCGTCGTCGTCCTCGACCGGCTTTCCACCGGCTTTGAATGGGCAGTGGCTCCGGAAGCAAAGCTCGTTGTCGGCGACGTCGCCGACAGGGAACTGGTTGCCTCGATCATCCGCGACAATAAGGTCGACGCGATCATCCATTTCGCCGGCTCGATCGTGGTCCCCGAATCGGTAGCCGACCCGCTTGCCTATTACGAGAACAACACCTGCAAGACGCGCACCTTGATCGAGACCGCGGTGCGCGAAGGCGTGCCCAATTTCATCTTTTCCTCGACCGCCGCCGTCTATGGCGGCGCCGGCCTGGAGCCGGTACGCGAGGATGCCCGGCTTGCGCCGGAATCGCCCTATGGCCTGTCCAAGCTGATGAGCGAATGGATGCTGCGCGACGCGGCGATTGCCCATGGGTTGCGCTATACGGCGCTGCGCTATTTCAACGTCGCCGGCGCCGATCCGAAGGGCCGCACCGGCCAGTCGACGCCCGGTGCCACGCATCTGATCAAGGTCGCCTGCGAGACGGCGCTCGGCAAGCGCTCCTTCATGCAGGTGTTCGGCACCGACTATCCGACGCCGGACGGCACCTGCATGCGCGACTATATCCACGTCAGCGACCTGGCGGCGGCGCATCGGCTGGCGCTGCAGCGGCTGCGTGCCGGCGGATCGAGCCTGGTCGCCAATTGTGGTTACAGCCACGGCTATTCGGTGCTCGAGGTCATCGACAGCGTCCGCCGCGTCTTCGGCCATGATTTCGAGGTACGGATGGGCGATCGCCGCGCCGGCGACGCCGCCGCGGTCGTCGCCAATTCGGAGCTGGCGCGCGGCGAGCTCGGCTGGGCCCCGCAGCGCGACAACCTCGACCAGATCGTTGCCGATGCGCTTGCCTGGGAGCGCATCCTGACCAGCAAGAATTCGGCTCTGGGGTGAAGTGGGCTCTCCGCAAAGGTTGGTTCGGCGCGCTGGGGGCGGAATGAAAATACTGGTGCTTGGGGCCGGCGTCGTTGGTACGGCGGCGGCCTATTATCTGGCCAGCGACGGCCATGAGGTGACGGTGATCGAGCGCCATCCGGCGGCAGCACGCGGCACCAGCCGGTCGAATGCCGGCCTGGTGTCGCCCGGAGACGCCACCGCCTGGGCCTCGCCAGCCGCGCTGAAGACGTTCCTGCGCGGCCTCTACAACCACGATCTCGGCATCAAGGTGCGGCTGCGCTTTGATCCGTATTTTTTCGCCTGGAGCCTGCGCTTCCTGCGCCAGTGCACGCATAAGCGCATGCGCGCCAACACCGACGTCAAGCTGCGTCTGGCGCTCTATTCGCGCGACTGCATCAACGCCGTCTCCGCCGAAACCGGCATCCACTATGACGAGCGCAAGAAAGGCATTCTCTATTTCTTCCGCTCGCAGCAAAGCTTTGATACCGGCACCGACAATTATCGTTATCTCGGCGAACACGGCCTGCCGATCGAGATCGTCGGCCGCGACCGGCTGGTTGAGCTCGAGCCCGGCCTTGCCGCCGCCAAGGACAAGATAGCCGGCGGCGTCTATTCGCCGATCGACCAGACCGGCGACTCCAGCCAATTCACGCAGCGCCTCGCTGCCTATGCCGCCGAGAAACTCGGTGTCCAGTTCCTCTACGGCACCACTGTCGCAGGCCTCGACATCGACGGCGGCCGAGTGCGCGCGGTGATGACGTCGGCCGGCCCGGTGGCCGGCGATGCGGTGGTCATCTCGATGGGGCCGGAGAGCGGCCTGCTCGGCCGCCGCTACGGCATCGACCTGCCCGTCTATCCCGTGAAGGGCTATACCGTGACTGTTCCGCTGGAAGATGAAAGCAAGGGGCCGATCATGGGCGGCGCCGACGAGGACCGGCTGATCGGCTATTCCAGGCTGGGAAATCGGCTGCGGATGTCCTCGACGGCCGAGTTCACCGGTTTCGACCGCACGTTCAAGCCGCGCGATTTCAACTCGATCCTGAACACCGGCAAGGACCTGTTCCCCGGCGCTTTCGACGAGAGCAAGGCCGAGCTCTGGGCTGGACTTCGCCCGATGATGCCGAACTCCGTGCCGGTCATCGGCCGGGCGCGGTACGACAATCTCTACCTCGACACCGGCCACGGCCATCTCGGCTGGACCATGGCCTGCGGCTCGGGAAAGTTCCTTGCCGACATAGTTGCCGGCCGCAAGCCGGAGATCGATCCGCAGGGATTGCTCTACGTGGGCTAGGCATCTCCGAACATCAGGACGCCATGAGCTCGGCGGTCAGGCTCGTTCGTCGACCGCCGAACGCCAGGAGCGCACGTAACTTGTCCAGACCGGATCGGCCGACGGTTCGGTCCTTTCGCCTCTGCCTTGCGGTGTCCCCTGGTCCGACGCCAGCAAGGCGGCGCCGATGCTGGTGCCTGTCGCAGCCTCGGAGGCAGTGACGGCGCGTGCTGTCGCCGCAGCCAGCATGCGGGTGAACAGCCGGTTGCGGGCGAAGGGTCCTTCGACGATGGTTGACCCCTCGGCGCCGATCAGGTCGAGGCAGGTCGCGGTCATCAGCGCCAGGTAGAACGAAATGGCGACAAAGCGCTGGCCGGTGGTGATGCCTTCGGCACCGAGCCATGCGGCGGCGTGATGCGGAAACGGCCCCGAGCCCTGTTGCGTGGAAGGCAGCAGCATTGTCTTGTGCGCCAGCACTGCGGCGACATCGTCTGCCGTCCAGTCTTCCGATTGGCCCTCAGTCAGCAGGGAGAACTCACGGCCGCCCATGAAGCGCGCCGACGGCACGGGATCGCCGAGTGCGTTGACATTGACCAGCGTGTCGCGTGCCGGATCGAGCGTGACCTTGCTGCCGCCGACCGCCATCGACACCACCCAGGTGCCGGTCGAGACGACGCAGAAAGGCGGCTTGTCGGATAGAAGATGCGGCAGCAGCGAGGCGTTGGAATCGTGCAGGCCGCAAAACACCGGCGTTTGCGGGTCGAGGCCGGTTTGCCGCGCCAGAGCGGGCAGGATCGGGCCCAGGCGGTCCTTGGCCTGCCGCACCGGCGCCATTAGCCGGCGCCATTGCAGCCGGTCGACCAGCGAGGAAAAATCCGCTTTCCACGGGTTCCATAGATCAGTGTGGCAGCCGAGCGACGTCACTTCGCTGGCGGCGACGCCGGTCAGGCGCAAGGCCCAATATTGCGGATACATCAGCATCGCGGCGGTTCTGGCGAAATCCGCCGGAAAGCGCTTCTGCTGCCAGAACAGCTGCGCACCGAGATTGAGGCCGGCCGGCAGGCGCGGCGTGCCGGTCTCGGAGAACGCGGGACGGATCGTGTCATAGTCCCTGGCAAGGGCATCCGGCCCGTCGAATTCGTAGTCGAGCACCGGCAGCGCCAGTTCGCCTGATGCGTCGACCAGCACGCCCGTTGCGCCATGGGTGGTGATCGATATCGCATCGATGCGCTGCTCGCGATCGATCTCGGCCAGGCTGCCGAGGATAAACGCCCATAACCGCTCGACGTCATGGTGGGGGTACTGGCCTTGCCGAACCGGCTCGTTCGCCACTGTGCACAGGGCCACTTCGCTCGATGTGGCGAGATCGACCAGCGCCACCTTGGCGTTGGTCTTGCCGATATCGATGACGGCGACGTTGCGGGTCATTCCATATGGAACATTGTTTCCAGCGGCACCGCCACCGGCTCGTTGTTCGGCCTGGTCTCCATGATGTCCGCCATCTCGGCCCACCAACGCTGCATCACCGGATGCTTCGGCAATTCGTCCATCCCGTGGTCATCGCGTCGCCACAGCACGCCGAACAGGGTGTTGGTCTCCTCGTCGAGATGGATCGAATAATCGGAGATACCGGCCTGTTTCAGCAACGCTACGAGTGACGGCCGGATGTCGTCGTGGCGCCTCTTGTATTCGGCCTTCATGCCCGGATTGAGCTTCATCTTGAACGCATATTTTTCGGGCATCAGGCAAAGCGCTCCCGCCGTACGCGCCGCCACAGGATCGGCAGTGCGATGACGATGATCAGCAGCAGGCCGATGAAGATCGACATGACGATCCCCGGCACGTTGAGCAGGCCGAGGCCGAAGGTCACCAGTCCCATGATGAACGCCGCCAGCACCACACCCAGAATGCTGCCGGCGCCGCCCAGGATGCTGACGCCGCCGAGCACCACCATGGTGATGACTTCCAGCTCGTAGCCCTGCGCGATGGACGGCCGGGTCGAGCCGAGCCGCGATGTGATCAGCACCGAGGCGATGCCCGCCATCAGGCCGGTCAGGCAAAACAGGATGAATTTGATGCGGCCGACACGTACGCCGGAAAACTGCGCCGCGACCGGGTTGTTGCCGATGGCAAAGACCCGGCGGCCGAAGCTCGTCCGGTGCAGAAGGAACCAGTAGACGACTGCCGCGATCAGGAACAGCGTCAGTTCGAACGACACCACCCACCAGACATAGCCCTGGCCGAAGAAGGCGAAGCTCGCGGGATAGCCCTTGTAGGCCTGGTCGCCCAGGATGATGAAGGCAATGCCGCGAAACAGGCTCATCGTGCCGATGGTGACGACGATCGACGGCAAGCCGAGCCTGGTGACGAGCACGCCGTTGAAGGCGCCGCAGCCGAGCCCGACGACGATGCCAATTGCCACCAGCACCGGCGTGCCGGCGCCGGCCTGCACCGCCATGCCCATCATTGTCGAGGCGAGTGCGATGATGGCGGCGACCGACAGGTCGATTTCGCCGGAGATGATTAGCAGCGCCATGGCCAGCGCGATCAGCGCCTTTTCCGTGAAGTTGAAGGTCAGGTCCGAGAGCGACCACGCGTCGAGGAAATAGGGCGAGGCAAAACTGTTGACGGCAAAGATGGCGACCGCCACCGCGACGAGCAGCGCCTCCCAGGAGAAGACCGCCGCGGTGAAAGGGTTGTCGAGCCGGTCGGGAATGTGGCGTGGAGCAGGGGTGTCGGTCATGCCGCTTCCGCCTTCTTGAGAATGATGCGGCCTTGCCGGCGTTCGCCGCGTGCGTTGAGCACCACGGCCAGGATGATGGCGCTGCCTGAAATCGCCATCTGCCAGAAGGGTGAAATGTTGATCACCGGCAGCGCGTTGGAGATGATGCCGAGGAACAGCGCGCCGAGCACCGCGCCGCCGACCGAACCGATGCCGCCGGCAATCGAAATGCCGCCGATGACGCAGGCGGCGATGATATTGAGCTCATAACCATTCGCGACCTCGACCGAGGCGATGACGTAGCGCGAGATCCACAGATAGCCGCAGAGGCCGCCGATCATCCCCGAGATGCAGAAGACGATGAATTTCGTCCGGCCGACATCGATGCCGGCATAGACCGATGCGGTCGGGTTGACGCCGATGGCATAGATCGAGCGGCCGAGCGCGGTGCGCGTCATCACGAGGAAAAACAATGCAATGACCAGTATGGCGATCCAGGACAGAACCGGAATGCCGAGGAAAGCCGTGCGCTGCAGGCCGATGAACTCAGCGCTCATCTGGTCGGCGTTGACCCAGGCGCCGCCTGATATGACGAAGGTGGCGCCGCGGTAGATTGTGAGGGTGCCGAGCGTTACCACGATCGAGGGAATGTTCAACCGCCATACCAGCAGGCCGTTGATGGCGCCGAGCACCAGGCCGACCAGCAGTGCGATGACGATCAGCAGCGGGATCGGGATCGCCGGATGCGCGGCGTTCAGCATCGCCACCACCATGCCGGTGAAGCAGAGGTTGGAAGCCATCGACAGGTCGATCGAGCGGGTCAGGATGACGACCATCTGACCGAGCGCCAGGATCATCAGGATCGACGTGTCGTTGAACACCTGGCGCAGATTGGCAGGATCGGCAAAACCTGGAAACCGCGTTGAGATCAGCCCGATCAGCACGACGATTGCCGCCAGCAGCCAGACCTCGCGATATCTGAGAAAAGGCTTCATGACGCGATCCCCGCTGCCGTCCTGACCAAGGTTTCGGGGTCGAGCCCCTTATTGTCGTAGACCGCGGCAATGCGGCCCTCGCGCATGACGACGACGCGGTCGGACATGCCGAGGATTTCCGGCAGTTCGGACGACACCATGATCACCGACAGGCCTTGCGCGACGAGCTCGGCCATGAAGCCGTGCACGGCCGCCTTGGAGCCGATGTCGATGCCCTTCGTCGGCTCGTCCAGGATGATCACTTTGGGCGCGGTCGCCAGCCATTTGGCGATGACGATCTTCTGCTGGTTGCCGCCCGACAGCGTGCCGACGTCCTGGCTGAGCGAAGAGGCGCGCAGATCGAGCCGCTCTGTGTAGGAACGGGCCAGCGCGAACTCTTCGGCCAGCCGCAACATGCCGGACTTGGATGTCCGTTTGAGCGAAGGCAGCGAGACATTCTGGAAGATCGGCAGGCCGATCACCACACCTTGTTTGCCGCGTTCCTCCGGCACATAGACGATGCCGGCATCGATCGAATCCGCCGCCGATTTCGGCGCGATCGCCTTGCCTTCCAGCGTGATCGTGCCGCGGCTGGTGCGGGTGATGCCCGATATCGCCTGCATCACCTCGCTGCGCCCGGCGCCGACAAGGCCGTAGAAGCCAAGGATTTCGCCCCTGTGCAGCTCGAAGCCTATGTCGTCGAACTCGGTCGGGTGCGACAGGCCGGAGACGGCCAGCACCGGCGCGCCGATCTCGGCCTTGCGCTGCGGAAAGATGTGATCGACCGAGCGGCCGACCATCATGCGCACGATCTGGCTCTGGCCGGCGTCCTTGATCAGGCCTTCGCCGACCATCTCGCCATCGCGGAACACGGTATAGCGGTCGGCGATGCGGTAGATCTCATCGAATTTGTGGCTGATGAACAGGATCGCCTTGCCGTCGCTCTTGAGGAATTCGATCAGCAGGAAAAGCTCTTCGATCTCCTTCATCGAAAGCGCTGCCGTCGGCTCGTCCATGATGACGATCCGGGCGTCGATCGACATGGCGCGGGCAACCGCCACGAGGTGCTTGTTGGCGATGCCGAGATCCTTCAGCCTGGCGTCGGCTTCGATATGGCCGGCGCCCATCGTGTCGAGCACCTCACGGGCATTCTTGCGCATGGTGCGCCAGTCGATGGTTTTGAAACGCGTGCGCGGCGCATGGCCGAGGAAGATGTTTTCGGCCACCGTCAGATCGTCGAACAGCACCGTTTCCTGGTGGATGGCGGTGATGCCGTGCCCGAACGCGGCGTGCGCGCTGGGCAGTGTGACCGGCTGGCCGTCGATGCTGATGGTGCCAGCATCCGGCTGGTAGATGCCGGTCATTAGTTTGACCAGCGTCGACTTGCCGGCGCCGTTTTCGCCGATCAGCGCGGTTACCTGGCCGGGATAGAGCGACAGGCCGACGTCGTGCAGCGCGCGCACGCCGGGAAAGCTTTTCGAGATGCCGGACAGCGTCAGGCGCGGTCCGGAGGACAAAGGCGCTTCCTTCGCCATTTCGTGTTGGGCTGTCGTGTCCATAATCGTATCAAGCCCTGAAACAAGGTTCGTTTGAAAGTGCGGCGGGACCTGAGCCCCGCCGCACGGTTTCGAAGGCTCCAGGATCAATAGATCTTGGAAAACTTTTCGATGTTCGACTTGTCGAACTGGAAGGGCGGAGCCATGGCAGCCGAGTTGGTATCGTCGAGCGTGACCTTGCCGACGCGGCCGATTGACAGCGTAGCACCGGGCTTGGCTTCTTCCTTCTTCACCGCCAGGTCGTGGGCGAGGTAGACGGCGGAGTAGCCGAGATCGATCGGGTTCCACAGGGCAACCGCTTGGCTGGCGCCATTGTCGATGAACTTCTTGAACTCCGACGGCAGGGCCAGGCCGGTGACGTTGACTTTGCCGATCAGGCCTTCGTCGGTCACCACCTGCGCGGCGGCAACGACGCCGACCGTGGTCGGTGCGATGATCGCCTTGAGGTTCGGATAGGACTTCAAAAGACCCTTGGCTTCATCCGTGCTCTTGGCCGAGTCGTCGTCGCCATAGACGGTGGCGACGAGCTTGATCTTGGGGAACTTCTCCGGCAGCACCTTCTTGGCCGCGTCGATCCAGGCATTCTGGTTGGTCGCCGTCGACGAAGCCGACAGGATGGCGACGTCGCCGCCTTCAGGCAGGTAGTCGGCGGCAAGCTTGATGATGGTCTCGCCGATCAGGTTGGTGTCGGAGGGGTTGAGGTGAAGCTGGCGTCCTTCCGGCGCGACGCCCGAATCCCACGAGATGACGGTGATGCCGCGCTCCATCGCCTTCTTGAGCACCGGCACCAGCGCGTCGGCGTCGTTCGCCGAAATGGCGATGGCGTTGACCTTCTGTGCGATCAGCGAATTGACCACTTCGATCTGCGCTTCGGCGGTCGCCTTGGTCGGGCCGGTGTAGATGATGTCGACATCGCCTAGTTCCTTGGCCGCCTCTTCGGCGCCTTTGTTGGCAGCGTCGAAGAAGCCGTTGCCGAGCGACTTCACCACCAGCGCGATCTTGACGTTCTCGGCATAGGCGGCATTCACGAACATGGCGGCGGAGAACGCCGCCGTAACCATCAATTTCCTAAAGAAGCTCATCGAATATCCTCCCTTGAGCGTTGCATTCCATCGCCGCTGCGGGCGTGAGTTTTCTCAGGCCTGCAGCGAAGATTCTTCCTTATTGCTTGCCGTTGTGCGGGCGATGATCAGCGTCACGCCGGCGGTCTCCAGCATCTTGGCTTCGCGATCCTCGATGCCGTCGTCGGTGATCACCGTGGCGATGCGCGACAGGCCGCACAGGATCAGGCTCGAGCGTTTGCGGAACTTCGAGGAATCGACCAGCACCACCAACTCGTCTGCCTGGTCGATCAGTTTCTGCTCGGCCTGGATCAGCAACGGGTCGCCTTCCATCAGACCGAGCGGCCCTAGCCCTTGCGCGCCCATGAACATGCGGCGCGCGTAGAAATTCCGCGTCACGTCATTGTCGAACGGCGACAGGATGATGTTCTGCTCGCGGTAGATGGTGCCGCCCGACAGCATCACCGTGTTCTTGGAGTGCCTGAGCAAGTGCTCGGCGATCGGGAAGGAATTGGTGAAGATCGGCATGCGGCGGCCGGTCAGGAAATGCACCATCTGGAAGGTGGTGGTGCCGCCATTGATGATGATCGGCTCGCCGTCCTTGCACAGATCCACGGCTTCCCGCGCGATTGCCCGCTTCTGCGAAGCATTGATGGTCTCGTTGACGGAAAAGGGCCGGCCGGCAAGGCCGATGAACTGCGGCGGCGAAAGCGCCTCGGCCCCGCCGCGCACGCGGCGCAGCCGTTTTTGCACATGCAATGCCGCGATGTCGCGCCGGATCGTCGCCTCCGACGACTCCGTCAGGTCGACCATCTCCTGCACCGTCACCACAGGTTTTTCCTGGACGGCGGACAGAATGATCCTGTGGCGCTCTTTTTCGTGCATGGTTCCTCCCTGCTTGAGCATCTAGGCACCCAAAGCGCGCAGTGTCAATCATTTCCGATCAGATAATTTCATTGTGCAGTGCAATATGATTGATGTTGATCGTTTGTGATTGACAAGACGGCCGCTTGCGTAGAAATTCGCATAAAAGGGACCCGCGCCGTTTGCGTGTCCCAAAGGGAGGATATCTATGCTCGACAAGCGCTCCGGCACGCGCCTCGCCAATCTTTGGGATGACGCAAAAGCGCAAGCAATGAGCGAACCGGAACGTCTGGTCTATCGCTCGAACGTCCTTGGCTCCGACAAGCGCGTCACCAATTATGGCGGCGGCAACACCTCCTCCAAGATCTGGCAAAACGATCCGCTCACCGGCGAAAGCGTGGAAGTGCTGTGGGTCAAGGGCTCGGGCGGCGACAGCGCCTCGATCAAGCTCGACGGCTTCGCCACGCTCTACATGGATAAACTGCGGGCGCTGAAGGGTCTCTATCGCGGCCTCGAACATGAAGACGAGATGGTCGGCTATCTGCCTCATTGCACCTTCAATCTCAACCCGCGCGCGGCCTCGATCGACACGCCGCTGCATGCCTTCGTGCCGAAGCCTTATGTCGATCATATGCATCCCGACGCCATCATCGCCATTGCCGCCGCCAAGGATTCGCAGGCGCTGACCAAGGAGATCTTCGGCGACACGATCGGCTGGCTGCCATGGAAACGTCCGGGCTTCGAACTCGGCCTGTGGCTGGAGAAATTCTGCCTCGAGAACCCCGACGCCAAGGGCGTCGTGCTGGCCAGCCATGGTCTGTTCAGCTGGGGCGACACGCCGAAGGAATGCTACGAGACGACGATCTCGGTGATCAACCAGGCAATCGACTGGTTCGAGCGCAAGAGCCAGGGCAAGCCGATCTTCGGCGGCGAAGTCGTCAAATCGCTCGATGCGCCGGCGCGTCGCGCCGTGGCCGCAAAACTGATGCCGAGGATCCGCGGCCTGATCTCCGAGAACAGCCACAAGCTCGGCCATTTCGATGATTCCCCTGCCGTGCTCGAATTCGTCAATTCCAGGGATTTGCGGCCGCTGGCGGCACTCGGCACGTCCTGCCCGGACCATTTCCTGCGCACCAAGATCCGGCCGCTGGTCATCGAGTTCGACCCTCAAAATCCCGACGTCGATGCCGTCATTGCCCGTCTTGCCGATGACGTGGCGGAGTATCGCGTCGGCTATCAGGCTTATTATGACCGCTGCAAGCACCCGGATTCGCCGCCGGTGCGCGATCCCAACGCCGTCGTCTATCTGGTGCCCGGCGTCGGCATGTTCACCTTCGCCGGCGACAAGGCGACGGCGCGCATTTCGGGCGAATTCTACGTCAACGCCATCAACGTCATGCGCGGCGCCTCGACGGTGTCGGCCTATGTCGGCCTGCCCGACCAGGAAGCCTTCGACATCGAATACTGGCTGCTCGAAGAGGCAAAGCTGCAGCGCCTGCCGAAACCAAAGGCCCTTGCCGGCCAGATTGCGCTGGTCACCGGTGGCGCCGGCGGCATCGGCCGGGCCACCGCCAACCGGCTGCTGCGCGAAGGCGCCTGCGTCGTGCTGGCCGACATCGACGAAGCAGCCCTTGCCAGCGCCAATAACGAGCTTGCCAAGGCCTATGGCAAGGATTTCGTGCGGCCCGTCGTCATCAACGTCACGTCCGAGGACCAGGTGATCTCCGGTTTTGCCGAGACGGCTGTCGAATTCGGCGGCATCGATATCCTCGTGTCGAATGCCGGTCTGGCCTCCTCGGCGCCGATCGAGGAAACCACGCTGGCGCTGTGGAATAAGAACATGGACATCTTGTCGACCGGCTACTTCCTCGTTTCGCGCGAAGCGTTCCGGCTGTTTCGGGCGCAGAAGATCGGCGGTAACGTCGTCTTCGTCGCTTCCAAGAACGGGCTTGCCGCATCGCCCAACGCCGCCGCCTATTGCACGGCCAAGGCCGCCGAGATCCATCTGGCACGCTGCCTGGCGCTGGAAGGCGCGGAAGCACAGATCAGGGTCAATGTCGTCAATCCCGACGCCGTGCTGCGCGGCTCGAAGATCTGGAGCGGCGAGTGGAAGGAACAGCGCGCCGCCGCCTACAAGATGTCGACCGACGATCTCGAGGAGCATTACCGCTCGCGTTCGATGCTGAAGCGCTCGGTATTCCCAGAGGACATCGCCGAAGCGATCTATTTCTTCGCCTCCGATATGTCGGCAAAATCGACCGGCAACATCATCAACGTCGACGCCGGCAACGCGCAGAGTTTTACGCGATAAGCGACCGTCTTTGAGGGGTTGGCGCCGAGGCCGGAGCTTTACCCTTCTCCCCGGGGAGAAGGTGCCGGCAGGCGGGTAAGGGGCAGCGCCAATCGAACGCATTTGGGAGGAACCATGTCCGAAACCATCATCTCCGTCGACCTCGTCGACAAGCATAATGCCGCACGCAACGCCGACCTCAAGCGCGATTACGACTCTCTCGGCGAGCGCCTCGACCGCCGCGGCATCGCCATCGACGCTGTCAGAGACAAGGTCGAGAAATTCGCCGTGGCGATCCCGTCCTGGGGCGTCGGCACCGGCGGCACCCGCTTTGCCCGTTTTCCCGGCACCGGCGAGCCGCGCGACATTTTCGATAAGATCGAGGACTGCGCCGTCATCCGGCAACTGACGCAGGCGACGCCGACCGTCTCGCTGCATATTCCCTGGGACAAGGCCGATCCGAACCGGCTGAAGCAGGCGGCATCCCGCTTCGGTCTCGGCTTCGACGCCATCAACTCCAACACCTTCTCCGACGCCAGCGACCAGAGGCTTTCCTATAAATTCGGCTCGCTGTCACATGCCGATGCAGCAACACGCCGGCAGGCGGTCGAGCACAACCTCGAATGCATCGAGATCGGCAGGACGCTGGGCTCGAAAGCGCTGACGGTGTGGATCGGCGACGGCTCGAACTTCCCCGGCCAGGTCAACTTCGCCAAGGCATTCGAGCGCTATCTCGACGCGATGAAGGAGATCTATGCCGGGCTGCCGGACGACTGGAAGCTGTTCACCGAGCACAAGATGTACGAACCGGCCTTCTATTCGACCGTCGTGCAGGATTGGGGCACCAACTACATCATCGCCAAAGAGCTTGGCGACAAGGCGTTCTGCCTGGTCGACCTCGGCCATCACGCCCCCAACGTCAATATCGAGATGATCGTGTCGCGGCTGATCCAGTTCAAAAAACTCGGAGGCTTCCACTTCAACGATTCGAAATATGGCGACGACGACCTCGACGCCGGCTCGATCGATCCCTACCGCCTCTTTCTGGTCTTCAACGAACTGGTCGATGCCGAGCTTTCAGGCGCCGAAGGCTTCGATCCGGCCCACATGCTCGACCAGAGCCACAACGTCACCGATCCGATCGAAAGCCTGATGCTGTCGGCGATAGAAGTGCAGCGCGCCTATGCGCAGGCGCTGCTGGTCGACCGCAGGGCGCTCGAAGGCTTCCAGGATACCAACGACGCGCTGATGGCGACGCAGACGCTGAAGATAGCCTATCGCACCGATGTCGAGCCGATACTTGCCACGGCACGGCTGAAGACAGGCGGCGCCATCGATCCGGTCGCCGCCTACCGCGCCGCCGGCTACCGGGCGAAGGTTGCAGCGGAACGGCCGGCGGTGGCGAGCGTCGGCGGCGGGATTGTTTGAAGGAACGGGTCGAAAAAGAAAAACCCGCCTGAGGCGGGTCGCGGTGCGATTCAGCACCATAGTTGGATTAGTAGCATAGCTGCCGGCACAAAGCAAGAACAAAATTGCTTGTCAGCGTTGGATCGTGGCTTCATTTCAGCTTGGGTTCCTCTCCGCCATGAATGGGTGCCATGAATGGTGTCGATAGAAGGTGCAAGCCTCGCCGTATCTTCCCATTAATGTCAGTAGACTCAACCTCTCCAAGCGCGTTTCCTAGGCCTACCCACGCCTCGGAGAACGGCCATGCACAACACCCGCCAAACCCTAATCGCCGTCACCCTTTCCCTCACCCTGACCTTCGTGCCGTTCCTCGCCTTTGCCGCCTCGCCGCAGCCGGCGAAGGGCGAGCACGGCATGGTGGTGACCGCCCAGCATCTGGCGTCGCAAGTCGGCGTCGAGGTGCTGAAGAAGGGCGGCAACGCGGTCGATGCAGCGGTCGCTGTCGGCTACGCTCTGGCTGTCGTCTACCCGACCGCCGGCAACATCGGCGGCGGCGGCTTCATGACCATCCGCTTCAAGGACGGCCGTTCGACCTTCCTCGATTTCCGCGAGCGCGCGCCGCTCGCCGCGACCAAAACCATGTATCTCGACAAGGACGGCAAGCCGGTAAAGGGCGCCAGTCTCGACGGCTATCTGGCGGTCGGCGTGCCCGGTTCGGTGGCCGGCTTCGAGATGGCGCGGGAGAAATACGGCACGCTGACGCGGCAGGATTTGCTGGCGCCGGCTATCCGCTATGCCAAGGACGGTTTCGTGCTGGAGCAGGGCGATGTGGCCTCGCTCCTGGGCGGCGCCGAGCGGCTGGCCAGGGACCCAGCGGCGGCCGCCATTTTCCTCAAGCCGGACGGCAAGCCCTATGCCGTCGGCGAGCGCCTCATCCAGGCCGATCTCGCGGCCTCGCTTGCCGCGATTTCGGAACGCGGCGTGGATGCCTTCTACAAAGGTGCGATCGCCGACGCCATCGTCAAGGCGAGCGGCGAGAAGGGCGGCATTCTGGCCAAGGCGGATTTCGAAAATTATGCCGTGCGCGAGCTCCAGCCGGTGACCTGCAATTATCGCGGCTACGAGATCATTTCCTCGCCGCCGCCAAGCTCCGGCGGCGTCATCATCTGCGAGATCCTCAACGTGCTTGAGTTCTACCCGCTGTCCTATCTAGGTGCCGGTTCGGCCGAGACGGTTCACGTCATGGTCGAGGCGATGCGCCACGCCTATGTCGACCGCAATTCGGCGCTCGGCGATCCCGGCTTCGTGGACAATCCGGTCGCAAAACTGCTCGACAAGAATTACGCCAGGGAAATCCGCGAAAAGATCGATCCGTTCCGGGCCGGGGTGTCGCAGGAACTGATGCCGAAGGGCTTTGGCGAGAGCAGCGAGACGACGCATTATTCGATCATCGACAATGACGGCAACGCCGTCGCGGTGACCTACACGCTGAACGGCTCTTTCGGCGCCGGCGTTGTCGCCGCCGGCACCGGCTTCCTGCTCAACAACGAGATGGACGACTTCACGCAGAAACCCGGCGTACCCAATCTCTATGGCCTGGTCCAGGGCGAGGCGAATGCGATCGCGCCGAAAAAAACGCCGCTGTCGTCGATGAGCCCGACCATCCTCGCCAAAGACGGCAAGCCGTTCATGGTCATCGGCAGCCCCGGCGGTTCACGCATCATCACCATCACGCTGGAGGCGATCGTCAACGTCATCGATCACGGCATGAACATCCAGGAGGCGATCGACGCACCGCGCATCCATCACCAATGGCTGCCCGACACGGTCTATATCGAACCTTTCGGCCTGTCGCCGGATACCGAAAAGCTGCTTACCGGCATGGGCTACCGCCTCGATCTTGCCGACACGACCTGGGGCCAGGCGGCCGGCATCCTGGTCGGCGGCAAGAGCCTGGCGGAAATCGAGAAAGGTGGCGGCGCCCGCTACAATGGCGCTATCGACAGCCGCGCCGCAGCCGGCGAGGCCATCGGGTATTAGACGATGATCCCGAACCGAAGGTCAGCGCAGCAAAAAGTGGAAACCAATTTCGGATAAATCATGGTCGATAGGAAGATTTCGCCTTGCTTCAGGTGACCAGCGCGATCGTCGACGCAATCAGCATCAGCGCCGCGATGCCGACGAACAGCGCATAGATGCGCGGCCGGTCGAGCAGAAGCGCATTGCCCGAGATCCATGCCGCGGTGGCGCCGCCAAGCGCGAAAAAGAAGGTGCTGCGGCGCCCGAAGCTCAAGCCGGCAGCCATCAGGCCGCCGATGATCAGTGCGCCGAACACGATGATCACGGCGACTGCGTATTTTTCGAAATCGTTGCTGCCGGCGCTCGGGCCGATTGCGTTCAACCTCGACAGATCGTCCGGATCGAACGGGCTGGTCGACCCATATTCGTCTTGACCGACAGGCTCATGCATCATTCGTTCTCCGCAAACCGACAGCAAATCATCAAGCCTCGCCGAGCGCAACCGCTCGCCGAATGTGATTGGCACGGTGTTCAACACTTTCTCGCGGCGGCTTGCCAGAGATTTTTGGGTGCGTGCCTTGATCGCCCCGCTGTGCGGTCTGGTCAAGCGCTTTGCAGGAGTTGAATCTTCAGGCCGCCCTGGCCAAAGACTGCATCGCCTGAACGGAAGCTCCAAGCACCGCCTGTGCGGCGTCGGCCTGTCTTTCATCGACATGCGCCAGCACCAGGATCACACCCTGTTCGGCATCCCGCCGGCCTGGCTGCTTGCCGCTAGCGGACGATGTGTCGAAAAGCCTGCCGGCAACGCAGCCCAAGGCTGCGCCGACGAGGGCCGATGCCAGCCATCCCGCGCCGACGGGATCGATGCCTGGGATATCAAAGGCGCCGAGGCCGGCCAACAAACCCGCCGCTGCGCCAAGGGCGGAACCGCTGCCTGGACCGCGCAAGACGACGCCGATTTCATCATCGTAGGGTCCGATGACGCTGATCTGGTGGCGCGCAATTCCTGCTGCCTGAAGCGTTTCGACGGCACGCGCTGCCTGGTCATGGGAATCGAAAAGTCTGCTGATTGTTCGCATTGAAACTGCCTGTGAGGCCCCCCGGCCGTCCACGGTACGGCGGGTTCCTGACGAGCGACGACGCCGCGGAGCCGCCTAACGCAAACGTCACCCGCCGCTCATTCTGAGCGGCGGGTGACGGCTGCCCGAGTTTTCACGTCACTCGACGATCTTGACGATCTTGCGCGTGCCGGGGTCGACGACGACGGTGCGGTTGTCGATGACGACATAGCGGTATTTGACGTTGGGGACCTCATGAAGCTCGACGGTATCGGGAAGCGTTGAGCCGATATTGAGCTCCACCCCAGGGATTTTCACCGAGGCCAGCGGCTGCTTCTTCACATACTCCTTGATGACCGTTTCCTGCTCCGGCTCGATGACGACGTCTTGCGCCGCAACGGCTCCGACGCCTGCCAGTAGCAGAAATCCCGCCACTGCGGTGGATAAATGCATTCTCATGGTCGTCTCCTTTGCGAACTCGGTCCGCTCTTCGCGCCAAGGCTCACTCGAACGTAAGGCAGCTGAAAACGTTCCGTCGACGGGGCTTCGGTCCCGCCCGGCAGGGACCAACCGACGTGTTGCCGCAGGACCTAAGTCTGATCCTTGCGCGCAAAGGGTGGGTTTGCCGCGTGACCCGGAACCGTGGCGGCGCGTAGCCGTTGCTGGCTGCACGTTCCGGGAGGATTCCATGGAAAAGTCGACGGTTGCTCGCACGGATCTTGGCTGTTTCCATTCCGATCCAACCCGGCAGCTGCGCAGCCTGTCCCTTCCTGCGCCGATAGGTTCGCCCGTCACCTTGTGGCGAGCGAACCCTCAAATTGCTGCGTGCATCAAAGCTGACCCCCTGAAGCGAAGAGAAGGGGCGAGGAGAACAGAAATGGCCGACGACAAGAGCAAGCGAGACTTCAGCGACCGCAAGCGTGTTTCGGTGGATGAGTATTACGAGGTCGAATATTTCGCGCGGGAAAATGGTGTTTCGCCCAGCCAGGTGAGCAAGCTGATCAAAAGGACCGGCGGCGACCGGATGATCCTCTCGCAGGCGGTGAAGGCATTGCGCGAGCGCAAGTGAGATGGTGGCGAAGCCAACGGTGGAGAGGCACTGATCGCGATTGGCCGAGATCGCGGCGATCTGCCGACAACGTTCCCGGATGCCGAACTTCGGCCAAGCGCAATGCCCCACTGCTTCTTTGATTCCGATGAAGACGGAATCGTCTATTCCGACGATCAGGGAACGTTATATGACGATTTCCCGCTGGTCAGGAAAGAAGCCCTTCGCACATTGGCCGAGATGGCCAGGGATGGCCTTCCTCACCGCAGGATTGCAGTCAAGGTCCGGGACGACCGTGGCGGCCTGATCCTTGAAGTGGCTTTGACCTTTGCCGTCGAAACGCGGCATTTCGACGAGCGTATTTTCCAGATCGACTTGCGCACGAACTGACGCCTCGATCGTCATCGCGCCGACCATGAGGTTTCTGGCGCAGCCGCATCTTCCTTAGACCGGAACATTAGTAGTCTCTAATTGTTATCCTAAGCAGCGGGAACCTCCCGGGTTTCTGCTGCAGATCGGGTGCAAACCCGGTCGGCCCGCGCCCTCCGCCAGAGGCGCGGGCTTCGTTTGTTTAGCCGATGCGCAACGCCGTTCGGCAGCAGCATATTGGAGACCTGCGGGAGCATTCGTACCATCGGTCGCTACCGCGGCGCCCTGGCGCCCAGGCAACGGAGCCCGTCGTCCGACAGGGCGGCGGGCTTTTAACCCCTTTGCGCAATCGGTGGAATTCTGGCCGGCGCCGATTCGTGTGGCATGGGTAAGGTGCCCCGACGCAGCGCCGGCCAAGCGGAAGTCAGGTCCGCCGCAGCCAGATAGTAGCCGGGTCAGCGCGGCAGGGAATTGCGTGATCGCGGAAGCCACCGCTGGCCTATTGCACTCGCCACGAGCCCGGCCTGTGCGGCGGCTGACCCGAGGCATTCATTCATTCTGACGATGCACCGGACGCCCGGACGGCGGAAATTGGACGCCGCGCTCGCTCTGGCCGGTGGTGTTCCCCCGCAGATTTCGGACGAAAGGCCATTTTATCCTTGTTGCGCCTGGATTCCTATCAGATCGTGGCAAGGATTGCCTTTCCGGCCGCGTTTGCCGGCGTTCTGCTGTTCGCCCTTTTGCCGGAGCAGCTCCTGCTGGGTCTTGGCCTGGCTTTCACGTTTGATCACGACAAGCTCAATCACGCCGCCGCCTTCGTCGTCCTGGCGGCTCTCGGAAGTCTCGGCTGGCCGGAACGCAAGGCGAAGCTGATCGTACTGCTCGTTATCACGGGCGCAGCGATCGAGGGGCTTCAGGCCGTGCAACTGATAGGGCGCGACCCGGATCTGTTCGACTGGATCGCCGACTGCGTGGGAATTGCGTGCGGACTGATGGTTGCAGGCTGGACAAAGCGGCTCGCTGGCGGATTGCCATAGGTGCTGAGAGCCTAACGGCGCCGGCCCACCCGCGCTCCAAGGTTGTGAAAATGGCCGGCGCCACTGGGGGGCGCGTTGGGGTAAGTTGCCTGATCGAGCGCCGGCCAGGCGGAAAAATCAGGTCCGCCGCAAAATGACGTAGCAGGAATGGCAATGCGCGGCAGTAGCGTGATCGCGGAATGTCCGCGCTCGCGCCTCCGGTGCGGTGACCCGTTTTGGGTCAACAATTCTGGCACCTGAATTGCACTGGAAGCAATGCCGGGGAACACTCCGGCGATCGTCCCCGAATATGGGGCCTCGCCGCTTCGCAAATGGAGCGGCGGGCCTTTTTGTAAAGTTCGGTGGCGTTGAAGGTTTCCGACGCCGGGCGTCGAAAAGCGGCCGATCAGCGGCTTAGCTCACCACGGTGCGCTTGCCCGATTTCCCCGATCAAGTGCTTATTCTCACAACAGAAATTCTAACGCGCGCAAGCTTCGGTGCTTGACACAGGTCTCAACAACTGGATAAGTGGATACACAGATACGCTTTGAGCGGACCAAGGACGTGGCAGCAGACGCAATCGAGCCGTTGGGTATCACGACCGCCGAGGAGGAGGCTTATCGCCACATTCAGCGGGCCCTGAGGATGGGGCGTTACCGGGCCGGGGACCGGCTGATCCCGGAAGAGATCGCGACGGAAATCGGCATGAGCCGCATGCCGGTTCGCGAAGCATTCCGCCAACTGGCCGCGGAAGGTCTTGTGGTCATTCGCCCGAACCGTGGCTGCATCGTCGCCGGGCTTACCCTCGATGAGATCTACGAAACCTTTGAAATACGCTCAGTGCTCGAAGGGCTGGCGGTGAGGCTTGCCATGCCACACATCGATGTCGAAGTGCTTGAAGAACTGGAACGCCAGCTCGACCGGATGGAGCGCGCCAGCCAGACCGGCAGCAGCGACTGGGTCGTGCGCCATCAGGCCTTCCATCTGCAGATTTGCCAATTGAGCAACAGACCCAAGCTGGTCCGGCAGATTGCCAGCCTGCACGTCGTGATCGAGCCCTACCTGCGCATCTGGTTCGACTATGTCGACAAACCCGCCAGCGCGCGCGCCGAGCACGAGATCCTGATCGAGGTGTTGCGATCAGGTGATGCCGGCAAGGCAGAGATCGTCATGCGGGATCATATCGTCGAGACAGCGCCGCTTCTGGCTAGCTTTGCAAGTCCCGGCCGCCGCTAGGAATACCATCTAAATCGTTGAAGCCGGAAGATAATCCGGCACGACGAAAGGGAACTGCCATACCGGCAAAAGAGGAGATTGACATGAAAATTAGCCGCATCGCAGCCATTGTGTCGGTCCTGTTCGGCCTGGTCCAGGCCGCTGTCGCACAAGAAACGCCAAAGGCAATTACCATTGCCACCGAAGGAGCCTACGCGCCTTGGAACTTCACAACGGCCGACGGCAAACTGGACGGCTTCGAGGTCGATCTCGCCAATGATCTGTGCGGGCGAATGAAGATCGAGTGCAAGATCGTCGCACAGGACTGGGACGGCATGATCCCCGCGCTGACCGTCGGCAAGTTCGACGTGATCATGGCGAGCATGTTCATCACTGAAAAACGTCTGAAGGTCATCGATTTTACCCAGCCATATGCGGTGGATCCCTCAGGTTTCGCGGTCGCCAAGGATAGCGAACTGGGCAAGCTCGGCATTTCCAACGAGCGCTTCAAGCTGGACAATGAAGCCTCTGCGCAGGCGGCAATCGACAGGCTCAAGCCATTGCTGAAGGGAAAGATCATTGGAGTTCAGGCTGCGACGGCAAACCTGGAATTTGTGAAAAAATACTTCTCGGACGTCGCCGAGATTCGCGAATACAAGACCACCGAGCAACACGATCTTGATCTCGCCGCGGGTCGCATCGACGCGCTCTTCGCACAGCAGACAGCGCTGGCTGCCACGCTGAGCAAACCGGAGTTCAGCGACTATACGCTTGCAGGACCAGGATTTGTCGGGGGTCTCTTCGGTCTTGGCTCCGGGGCCGGTATCCGCAAAGAGGACAGCAAGCTGAAAGACATGCTCAACGGCGCCATCGACGCCGCGACCGCCGACGGCACGATCAAAACCCTGTCGCTTAAATGGCTCAAGAGCGACGTCACTCCAGTCAAGTAGGCGCTTGCCGGCGAACGGCCATTCCTGACCCGATCCGGAGCTGAGCCGTTCGTCCTGCCGGGGGTATCAATGGTTGACGCATTCCGGCTGCTTGGTTTCCAGAACGGAGGTTGGGGGGCTGCTCTTCTCATGGCGGCCTCGGTCACAGTGCTCCTGTCTGTGCTGGGCTTTGCGCTTGGCGCTGTATTTGGCGGGCTGGCAGCGGCCGGGCGTCTCCACAACTCCCAACTGCTAAGGTTCTTGGCCCTTGGCTATTGCACGGTTTTCAGGGGCGTGCCCGACCTTCTGACCATTTATCTGCTTTACTATGGAGGTAGTGTCGCCCTGACCTCGCTTGGTCATAGCCTGGGCGGGTCCGGATTCGTTGGCGTTCCGGCCTTTGCCACTGGAACCTTGGCTATCGCAATCATCTCGGGCGCCTATCAAGCCGAGGTCTATCGAGGGGCTTACGTCGCCATCGACCAGGGACAGCACGATGCCGCTTGCGCGCTTGGTCTCAACCGGCTGCAGCGGCTGCGCCAGATTATTTTTCCCCAGCTCCTGAGATACGCGCTGCCAGGCCTCGGCAATGTGTGGCAATTGGTTCTGAAGGACTCGTCGCTGATATCGGTAATCGGCCTCGTTGAACTGATGCGCCAGGCACAGATCGCCGCAGGTTCGACCCGTGAACCGTTCATCTTCTACATTGCTGCAGCCTTGCTCTATCTGGCTATCGCTTCCGTCACGGGCAATGCCTTTTACCGTCTGGAACGAAAGGCGCCGTGGCGCGTCCGGTCGGCATGATAGATTTCAGGTTTTTCCTCGAAATCCTGCCGAAACTACTCGCCGGCCTGCCGCTTACGATGGAACTGGCCCTGACTTCCATCGTTGCCGGCTTCGTTCTTGCCGTCACATTGGCGCTTGCCCAGCAATCGGAATCGCCCTTCGTCGTCCTGCCGATCCGTGGCTTCGTTGCCGTGTTCAGGGGGACGCCCCTGCTGGTGCAGATTTTTCTGACCTATTATGGCCTTGGTCAGTTCCGGCACCAACTGTCGGCAATTGGATTATGGGCCGTTTTCCGCGAACCCTACTGGTGCGCAATCATCGCGCTGACACTCAACACCACCGCCTATGGCAGCGAAATCCTCCGCGGCGCGATTCAATCGGTGCCACACGGCCTTGTCGAGGCGGCCCGGTCTGTCGGCCTGTCCACCTGTTTGACCTATCGGCACGTTATCCTGCCGCTGGCCTTTCGCCAGGCGCTGCCGAGTTACGGCAATGAAATCATCCTGATGATCAAGGGCACGTCTCTGGCTTCCATCGTGACCTTGATGGAGGTGACTGGAATTGCCCAGGGATTGATCTCCCAGACCTACCGCGCCTTTGAAGTCTTCATCTGCGCGGGCGCCATTTATCTCATTTTGAACTTCGCGATCATCCGTGCCTTGGCGGCACTCGAATACTGGATGTCGCGGCATCTGCGGCACCGCCCCTCGACGATGAGCGACGCCGCCTCTTGAGCACGACCAGAAGGGCATAGCATGCGAAATTTTGAGAAACCAACGCGCTCGGTTGTCGTTTCACGCGAGGCCATGGCCGCCACCTCTCATCCGTCGGCGACCCTGACGGCGGTGGAGATCATGGCGGCCGGCGGCAACGCCATGGATGCCGCCATCGCAGCCTGCGCGGTGCAATGTGTCGTCGAGCCAGCCTCGACCGGCATTGGAGGCGACTGCTTCGCTCTTCTGTCGCGAAACGGATCCGGCGAGGTCATCGCCTACAACGGATCGGGCAGGACACCCGCCGCCCTGACACTTGACTGGTTCCTCGAACGTGGCATGGCGGAGGTGGCCCGTAATTCTCCTGGCTCCGTCACCATCCCGGGGGCGATCGATGCCTGGACCAGATTGCACGCTGATCACGGGCATATGCCCTTCGATCAAATCCTGGCCCCTGCTATACGTTTCGCCGAGGAAGGCTACGCCATTTCACCGCGGGTCCATCGTGACTGGGCGTTGGAGGAAGAACTTCTGGCCTCTGATGTTACGGCGAAACGGATTTTCCTGCCAAACGGCCGCGCGCCAGGCGTTGGCGAAGTGCATCGCCAGCCTGAGTTGGCTGCAACGCTGCGGCTGATCGCCAAGAAGGGACGAGAGGCCTTCTACACTGGCCCTGTGGCCGAAGACATGGTCGCCTATCTTCGTGGGCTCGGCGGATTGCACACACTCGAAGATTTCGCCTCGGCAACAGGCGAGTACGTGACCCCGATCAGCGCGGCGTTTCGAGGCTGCGATGTGTTCGAATGTCCGCCGAATGGCCAGGGTGTGATCGCGCTGCTCATTCTAAACATCCTCTCGCGCTTCGAAGCCCACGGCGACCCGCAATCCGCGGACCGGCTTCACCTGGAAATCGAAGCGACACGCCTCGCTTACGCCGCGCGTGACCTGCTCGTCGCCGATCCCGACATGTCCGAGGTGCCGGTGGCCGACATGTTGTCGAATGCCTGGGCCGATCGTCTGGCCGGCATGATCGACCTAAAGCGCGCCCGCGCGGATCTGCCGGCGTTCGATATGCCGCTGCACAGCGACACGGTCTATATTTCCGTTGTCGACAAGGATCGCAATGCGGTCAGTTTCATCAACTCGGTCTTCGACAGCTTTGGCTCGGGCCTGGTCTCGCCACGCTCCGGTGTCGTCTTGCACAATCGCGGGCAAAGCTTTTCGCTTGACCCCAGGCACCCTAATGCAGTGGCGCCGAACAAGCGACCTTTGCATACCATCATACCCGGGATGCTTGCGAGAGGCGGCCGGGCAGAAATGGCTTTCGGCGTCATGGGTGGCTACTACCAGGCAATGGGCCATGCGCACCTGCTGACGAAAGTGCTCGACTTCGGGATGGATCTGCAGGAGGCGATCGATCTGCCGCGGATCGCCCCCGTCAGCGGCACGATGAAGGTCCAGGCCGAACACGGGCTCGCCGGCGAAACCCTAGCTGAACTTAGCCGACGCGGTTTCGAAATCATTCCTGCCACGGACCCGATCGGCGGTGCGCAGGCCATTCGCATCGATTGGGCAAACGGGACCCTGCTGGGCGGTTCTGAACCGCGCAAGGACGGCTGCGCCCTCGGTCTGTAGGTTGTGGCCAGAGCGGGATCCGAGATGCCGAAGACGTTTTTCATCGACATTTGACCGACGTCGCCGGCGCCATGGTCCAGATAATTCTCGCACGCCATCGACAACGGCAGGCAGCTGGATGTAGCGACAAATCATAAGTCGCGACTTGTGCTAATCTGGTGAATTGAGCGTGGCAAAATCGATCTGACTCAGGCGAGCGGGATCGCCGATCACTTCAATGGCTCGGATTTTCTCCCCTGCCGCGTCTATCGTCAGTGCATATCGCGCACGTCCGGTCGGCGCCACAACAATCCCTGGCGCCCCGTTCAGAAGCATTGGCGTCGCGAATTGCGTACGTGCCGCAAAGGCAAGAGCCCCCCTCGCAACTGTTGTGGACCCATGTGCTTCGACCGCTCTTCCGTCAGGAGCCGCAGACGAATCAACACGGATAACGACGTCCGGGTCGAGGAGGGCCACGATCGCATCAATGTTGCCGGAACGAACTGCGTTAAGAAACTCATCCACAAGCCGCCGCCGCCCGTTCAATTCAGCAGCGGAAACAGTGGGCTGACCCCGTATGCGACGACGAGCTCGGCTTGCCAGTTGCCGCGCCATGACCGGGGTGCGGCCGACGATAGGGGCAATCTCTTCGAAGGGCACATCAAAGACGTCGTGCAGCACGAAGGCGACACGTTCGGCAGGAGCAAGCTTTTCGAGTACGACACTCAACGCAAGGCCGACCGAATCGGCAATCGCTAATTCCTTGTCGAGGTCCGCGGCGTCTCCCGAATCCGCGCGCCACTCGGAGAGCGCCTGCAGAGTCTCCGCGCGTGATTTGCGCGCCCGCAGCATGTCGAGGCAGACGCGCGCAACGACAGTAGTGAGCCAAGCGGTAAGATTGTCGACGCTCCGGGCATCTGAGCGGCTGAGGCGCAGCCACGCTTCTTGCACTGCATCGTCGGCCTCTGTCGATGAACCGAGCAGGCGGTATGCAACCTTCCGCAGACGCGTGCGGTCAGCTTCGAAGCGCTCTGCCAGCCATTGATCCGGTTCCATCTGTCACATTTTCCCATCGCTGTCCGTCACAGTGATGACGGAGGAGGCTCATCCGATGTGACAACTCCATTTCAACGGCCTGGGGTGAGACAAAGGAGATATCATCATGGAACCGACCAACCCACTGATTCCGATCTTTGTTGCCTTGCTCGGGACTTGGTTCGGCGCAGCCGTGTTTTATGTGGTGGTCATAGGCCCCGCCGTCGTTCAAGCGGGGCCGTCCGGCGTCGGATTCCTGCAGACGCTCGCGCGGCGCTACGGCACCGGCCCCTTCTATGCTGTCTTGGCCTTTCTGACGGTTGCGACCCGCGTGTGGATGTACGTGGCCGGTGCCCGCGGCGTGTGGACAACGCTGAGCGTAGGCTTGGCAATACTGGCGCTGTTTCTCGGTGCATCGGCCAATCGGATCGCCGAGAGGAAGTGGGTCCACCTGGTCGGGAATATCCGGGGCTCTGCAACAGGAGACCAGGGCAGCGACGTGGCGACAGCAATCGCCAAAGCCGAAAGGGTCAACCTCGTGACAACGGTCGTGCTTGGGCTCGCGCTCCTCTGCGTGGTTCTGAGTCGAACTATGGCGTAACAACTCGCAAACGCGCGGCAATCCACATTGATCGCGGGAATTCGTATTCCCTCAACCACCAGCTTTGTTCAAGCTCAGTCCTTCTTGAACTCGAATAGCTCGATCACGTTGCCCGATGGATCCTCGAGCAAGATGGCGCGACCGGCACCGCCGTCGCTGATGTCGCCGCGGAATCTTGCATCAGCCCGACGCAACCGCTCAATGAGCACATCGAGTCCCTTCGTAACGATCATAAATCGGTTCCACCCGCCCGGCTTCGGATCGCCGCCCGCCTGACCACCGCTCCCCGCACCTGGGGCGCTGAGATACAGCGTCAAGTCGTAACGCAGCAGCGCGGCGAACTTGCCCGGATTGTGCATTTCGATCTTGAAATCGAGATAGTCTCGATAGAATGCGGCCGCCTCATCGACGTCTGCAACGATGTATCGGACGGAAGCCATTCAACCTTCTCCTCTGTCTTGGAGCTACAACAGTCAACTTCGGCAAAGGTTTCCCTGTCGGTCGAGCTGAGTGCCGAAGCGGGCCTTCTGGATGCCAGCCGAAAAAGTCGGATGAGGTTTTTGGACAAAAAGATCAACCTCAGCCAGGTCTTCGCCGGCCAGACCGTCGGCATCAAACAGGGCGAGGACCATATCTGGCTGGTCAGCTTCGTGGACATGATCTGGGCTATTTCGACGATGAGACATGTAGGCTCGAACCACCCCAAAAACCCTTTCGGGCCAAAGGGTTACCTATGTCTCTGGTATAAACCGTAACCTATGTGTCCAGAATGGACCGAGGTGGATGGTGCCCAGAGGCGGATTCGAACCACCGACACGCGGATTTTCAGTCCGCTGCTCTACCAACTGAGCTATCTGGGCCTGCCCCAGTGGGCGGCAATCTGCACACCGGGTTCATGAAAGCGCCGTCGGCACCCCTTGAAAGCGCGTGGGTTATAGCACGGGAATTCGGCCTGTCCAGCGCTTAGAGCAGATCCCGAAAAGTGGAATCCGGTTTTCGGAAAAGATCATGCTCAGACAAAACGCCGGAACCTGTTCTGTCCGATACTACCCGGAATGGAATAGGTTCTGGACATTGATTTCAGTCGGGAAGCGACAGGCAGTCCGCAAGGCCGATCACCGGTCACGATCGCGGCTGCGAAACCGTCCCAGGCCTGTGCAAAACCGCAGGTGGACGGTGCTATTTCTGGTCGTCGTTCTCATCCTCGTCGCGGCCCGGGATGACGTAGACCCCCTTCAGCCAGCGGTTGAGGTCGATGTCCTTGCAGCGCGTCGAGCAGAACGGGTAAGTTTCGCGCGCCGATGGCTTGCCGCATTCCGGGCATGGCCGCTTGGGCCGCAACGGCGTGACCTTGTCGTCCGGGCTCATAGCCGCGTACCCGACAGCCAGTTGGCCTGCACCTTGAAGCCTTCGCCGCTGAGCAGCGCCACCGTCTCGTAGAGAGGCAGGCCGACGACGTTGGTGTAGGAGCCGACAAGCTTGACGACGAAGGCACCGGCAAGCCCCTGGACGGCATAGCCGCCTGCCTTGCCGCGCCATTCTCCCGACGCGATGTAGGCCTCGATCTCCTCGCGCGGCAGCCGCTTGAAGCGCACCCTGGTTTCGACCAGCCGCAAGCGCTGCTTGCCGCCTGGCGTGATCAGGCAGATGCCGGAATAGACGCGGTGCGAACGGCCGGACAAAAGCCCGAGGCAGTTGGCGGCGTCGTCGAGCGTCTCGGCCTTGGGCAGGATGCGCCGCCCGACGGCGACCACCGTGTCGGCGGCCAGCACGAATGTCGGCACGTAGTCGGTCTCGGTCTTCAGCGAGGCCAGCGCCTTCTCGGCCTTCTGCGTCGCCAACCGCTTGGCCAGCGAGCGCGGATGCTCGGCACGCAGCGGCGTCTCGTCGACATCGGCCGGCAACACACGGTCCGGCTCGATGCCGGCCTGCTGCAGCAGCTCGATCCGGCGTGGCGAACCCGAGGCAAGCACGAGCTTCTGCAAAATGCCCATCGCGATCCCGGCCGGGTCCTTGAACTTACTTGAAGCGGTAGGTGATGCGGCCCTTGGTCAGGTCGTAGGGCGTCATCTCGACCAGGACCTTGTCGCCGGTCAGAACGCGGATGCGGTTCTTGCGCATGCGGCCGGCCGTATGGGCGATGATTTCATGTTCGTTTTCGAGCTTGACCCTGAACATCGCGTTGGGCAGCAGTTCCGTGACGACACCCGGAAACTCGAGGACTTCTTCCTTCGGCATTCGATACCTTTGCTTGGATGGGTACTTCCAGCGCCCCGGCCGGAAAGTTGCGCGGAACCTATATGATAAACGTCCGCTTGTGAACATGCTTAATCCGCGGCGTTTTCAGCCCCGTTGCCGAGAAAACGGCGGCCGATCCGCGCCTTCAGCCGCTCGCGCACGTCGCGATAGGCAGCCATGATCTGCTCGCGCGTGCCGCTGACGCCGGTCGGGTCGGGCATCGGCCAATATTCGACTTCGACGGCCAGCGAACGGGTGAGCTCGAGCGCGGTGTGGTGGGCTTCCGGCGCCAGCGTCACGATCAGGTCGAAATAATCGTCCTCGAGGTCGTCCATCGTTCTCGGGTGCCGTTCGCCCAGTGAAAGGCCCTCTTCGGCCAGCACGGCATCGACGAACGGATCGCGTTCCCCGCCGCGCACCCCGGCCGAGGCGACGAAGGTGGTGGGCGGGAGCACCTTGCGTGCCAGCAATTCGGCCATCGGCGAGCGCACTGCGTTCATGCCGCAGACAAACAGGATCGAGCGGGGCAGGATCGGGCGGGGCAGCGGGGCGGCCAGTTCAGCCTCGCCAGTGCAGCACGCAAACCAGCGTGAACAGCCGGCGCGCCGTGTCGAAGTCAATCTCGATCTTGCCGGCAAGCCGGTCCATCAGCGTTTGCGAGCCTTCATTGTGCAGGCCGCGCCGGCCCATGTCGATCGCCTCGATATGGCTGGGCGTCGCGGTTCGGATGGCATCATAATAGCTTTCGCAGATCATGTAGTAATCCTTGACGATGCGCCTGAGCGGCGTCAGCGACAGAATGTGGGTGACCACGGCTGCGCCGTCCTCGCGCGTCACGGCGAAAACCAGCCGGGATTGGGCCAGCGACAGTTTTAGTCGGTACGGCCCGGCGCCATCGTCATTGACCGGTTGAAAACGGTTCTCCTCGATCAGGTCGAAGATCGCCACCGCCCGCTCATGCTCGACATCGGGCGTCGAGCGGCCGATCGTCTCGTCGAGCTCGACATCGATCAGCCTGGCGCGGGTTTGGTCGTAGTCGGACATGTCTACATGTTCAGCCGGATGCCGACGGAGCGTCCATGCGCATCGAGGCCTTCCGCCTTGGCGAGCGTAATCGCCGCCGGCGCCAGCGCCCGCAACTGCTCCGGCCCGAGCTTCAGGACCGAAGTGCGCTTGACGAAATCGAGCACCGAAAGTCCGGACGAGAAGCGCGCCGAGCGCGCTGTCGGCAGCACGTGGTTGGAGCCGGCGACATAGTCGCCGATGGCCTCCGGCGTGTGGCGGCCGAGAAACACCGCACCGGCATTGCGCATTCGCGCCAGGAAAGCTTCGGGGTCGTCGATGGCAAGCTCGACATGTTCGGCGGCGATGCGGTCGACCAGCGGCAGTGCCGCCTCGATCGTCGGCACCAGGATCACCGCGCCGAAATCGCGCCAGCTCGCCGCCGCCGTTTCTCCGCGCGGCAGGTTCTGCAACTGCCGCTCCACCGCCTGTTCGACCGCCTCGCCAAACGCAGAATCGTCGGTGATCAGGATCGACTGCGACGATACGTCGTGCTCGGCCTGGGCGAGCAGGTCGGCGGCGATCCAGTCCGGATCGTTGCTGCCGTCCGCCACAACCAGCACTTCCGAAGGCCCGGCGATCATGTCGATGCCGACCGTTCCGAACACCTGGCGCTTGGCCGCCGCGACATAGGCATTGCCGGGGCCGACGATCTTGGCGACAGGCTTTATCGTTTCGGTGCCAAAGGCAAGGGCGGCGATCGCCTGGGCGCCACCGACGCGGTAGATTTCTGAGACGCCGGCAAGGTCCGCTGCCACCAGCACCAGCGGCGGCACGTCGCCGCCGGAGGCCGGCACCACCATGGCGATGCGCTCGACGCCGGCGACCTTGGCCGGCACCGCGTTCATCAGCACCGAGCTCGGATAGCTCGCCGTGCCGCCCGGCACATAGAGCCCCACGGCCTCGATCGCCGTCCAGCGCGAGCCGAGCTCGACGCCGGCGGCATCGGTGTAGCGGTCGTCCTGCGGCAGCTGCCGCTGGTGATGGGCGCGGATGCGCTCGCGGGCGAATTTCAGCGCCTCGACCGTTTGCGGGTCGGCTGCATCGTAAGCCTTGGCAATGTCGTTCCTGGAGACGGCGATGCCGAGCTCGGCCAGGTCGCCGCCGCCGAATTTCTGCGTGTACTCGACCAGCGCGGCGTCGCCCTCGGCGCGCACCTTGGCGATGATCTCGCGCACCACGGCGTCGACATCGGCCGAGACTTCCCGCTTGGTCAGCAGGAACGCGGCAAAGCGCTGCTCGAAATCGGCGTCGGACTGGCGAAGCGTGATGGCCATCGGCTCAAACCCTGTGGGCCGGGCGCGACGTCGCTTCCCAGGCGCCGCCGACATCGGCAAGCCGCGCCTCGATGCATTCGACATCGAGCATGATCGCGCCGCCGCCCGAAAAGATCAGCTCGACGATGCCGGCCGGCTTGTCGAGCGCGAGAAAGCTGATCGCCAGCAGCGACAGCACTTCGTCGGGCTTGTCGCGGGCAATGCCGCTGGTCTTGGCGCCGAGCACCCGGTCGAAATGCAGCACAGCCTGCCGCCGCTCGTTGTGCTGGCGAAAGAAGCCGGATTTGGCCTCCCAGACGAAGCGATTCATGGTCAGCACGAAGCGCTTTACCGAAGGCAGGTATTCGAGATCGCTGACCTTCATGACGGCATCCTGGACATGCGCCGAGATGATGCTCAGATCCTGATCGTCGAGCGCGACAAGCTTGAGGGCCATGCGGATTTCACACCTGAAGGTTGGACTATTCAGCCTTCTGTTAGGCGGTCTTTCCGGTCCGTGCAACCGCGCCACAAGCCCTGCGGAAAGGCTCTAGCCCGAAATGCGCTCGATCTCCGCGCCGCAGCCGGACAGCTTTTCCTCCAGCCGCTCGAAGCCGCGGTCGAGATGGTAGACACGGTTGACCGTGGTTTCGCCTTCGGCCGCGAGGCCGGCGATGACCAGCGACACCGAGGCGCGAAGATCGGTCGCCATGACCGGCGCGCCCTTCAGCTTCGCCACCCCGTCGACGATCGCGGTCTGGCCGGACAGCGTGATGTGGGCGCCGAGCCGGGCGAGTTCCTGGACGTGCATGAAGCGGTTTTCGAAGATCGTCTCGGTGATGCGCGACTTGCCCTTGGCCATCGTCATCAGCCCCATGAACTGCGCCTGCAGATCGGTCGGGAAAGCCGGGAAGGGCGCCGTCGTCACGTCAACCGGTGAAATGCCGGCGCCATTGCGCCTGACGCGGATGCCGGAATTGGTCTGCGTGATCTCGGCGCCGGTCTGCGAAATGATGTCCAGCACCGTCTGCAACAGGTCGGGCCGCGCGCCTTCCAGCACGACGTCGCCGCCGGTCATCGCCACCGCCATAGCATAGGTGCCGGTCTCGATACGGTCGGGGATCACCCTGACGCGGGCGCCCGACAGCGCCTCGACGCCGTCGATGGTGATGGTCGCCGTGCCGGCGCCCGAGATCTTCGCGCCCATGGCGTTGAGGCATTCGGCGAGGTTGACGATCTCCGGCTCGCGGGCGGCGTTTTCGAGCACCGTCTCGCCCTTGGCCAGCGAGGCCGCCATCATCAGCACATGGGTGGCGCCGACCGAGACTTTCGGGAACACATAACGGTTGCCGACAAGCCGGCCGTTCCTGGTCTTGGCGATGACGTAGCCGGTGTCGACGTCGATATCGGCGCCCAGCGCCTGCAGGCCTTCGAGGAAGAGGTCGACTGGGCGCGTGCCGATGGCGCAGCCGCCGGGCAGCGACACCTTGGCTTCGCCCATGCGGGCCAGCAGCGGCCCGATCACCCAGAACGAGGCCCGCATCTTCGACACCAGCTCGTAAGGCGCCGTCGTGTCGACAATGTTGCGGGCGGAGAAAGTGATGGTGCGCGAATAGCCTTCCTGCTGCTTTTCGCGGCGGCCATTGACCGAGTAGTCGACGCCGTGATTGCCGAGGATGCGGATGAGCTGTTCGACATCGGCCAGATGCGGCACGTTTTCCAGCGTCAGCGTGTCGTCGGTCAAAAGCGAAGCGATCATCAGCGGCAGCGCGGCGTTTTTCGCGCCCGAGATCGGGATGCTTCCGGCAAGCTTGTTGCCGCCGACAATTCTGATGCGATCCATGAAGAGCGTCCCCTCGGCTAAAAGGCCGGTTTAAATCGGTTGAGTCTGTTGCCGCCATCTAGACCATTGGCCGGCTTGGTTCAAGAAACAGGCTATTCCCCACTTTGGCCCACGCTGATTTGGCCAAAGTACCGGCGACCAACATAGCCGATTCGCGTTAATCTTTTTTCATCGCCGCCTGCAGCCCGTCCGGCCGCTGGTCGGCGTCGCCGGTCCTTCGTGAGCGCAATTGCGCCTTGCGCTTCTGCAGATTGGCGCGCAACTGCTCGGCCAGCCGGTCCTTGCGGCCAGTTCCTGCCTTTTTCGCGGAACCATCCTTCTTCGGTGGCTTGTTCGGAGAAACTGCCTTGTCGTTCATCGTTCCGTCCCCGGCCCGGCGACCCGCCGGTACGGATCAAGGGATAGCCAACATTGTGGCACGGCCATGTCCGCAACGATCGCCTGGTGCGGCCTTTCAACCCGGCCCCCGTTTGTGCCCCTTGTCTTGGCCTTGCGCTTGCCGGTTCGATATGGCAGAAGCCCCGCCATCGGCGGCTGCGGTAGCTCAGTGGTAGAGCACTCCCTTGGTAAGGGAGAGGTCGAGAGTTCAATCCTCTCTCGCAGCACCAGATCACCTACCCAGCACACGTCAGGCCAACGGCGAAGGTGGGTCTTTGTCAGCAGGGAGGCGCCGTTCCTGGGCGACACGCGGCTGACCCGACCGACTTTGTTGCCACCGACAGAGCCCCGGAACATAATACCCGCAGCGCACCCTATGGAGTTACGCCCAGGGCGCGCAGTGCCTTGCTTGCCGCGACATATTCGATGAAATCGCGGGGGCAGTCGCGGACGGCTAGCCGGTAAAGTCGCAAGGCCTTGTCGGGATGGCCCTTGAGTTGGTGGAACTCCGCGGCATAAAAATCGGCCTCACACACATTTCCCCGGTTCCTGCTCGGGACCGGGTCGTCTGCTTCGGCGAGTGCCGATTCGGGCGTCTGCTCGCCAAGGAACATGCGAACGAGCGGGGCAGGCCATTTGGTCATGTCCAACTTACTGGTAGCCTCACGCAAATTGCTAACGCCGCTATTGCGCTGCTCCGCCAGATCCGCCCAAATCGCATAATAGGCATTGTCGGGTGCTAGTGCTGCCGCCGTGGCAAGATCGGCTTGCGCTTTCGCCGGATCTCGGCCGTAGAAATAGTAAATTCCCCTGCTTCCATACGGGTTGACATAAGTCGGATCGAGCCTGATCGCATGGCTATAGTCGGCGACCGCCCGCTCTGCATCACCCTTTGCACCCCAGGAAATGGCCCTGTTGTTATAAGGGAACGGGTGTTGGGGATTGAGGCGGATCGCCTCATCGAAGTCGGTGATGGCGCGGTCGAATTCGCCAATCCTGTTGAAGACGAAGCCGCGGTTGTTGTAGGCCTGCAAATATGCTGGATCGAGTTCGATGGCTTGGGTGTAGTCGATGATGGCGCGAGCGTCGTCGCCGTTGCGAGCCCAGCCTAAGCCTCTGTTATAGAACGCCCTAGCTTTTTTGGGATCGACCTCGGCCGCCCGGTCGAAATCGCGGATGGCGCGGTCGTTCTCGCCCTTGTCGAGCCATAGCAGCCCACGCTCGTTGTAAGCATCGGTATCTTTCGGATCGAGGGCGATCGCGTTGCCGTAGTCCGCTATGGCTCGGTCATTGACACCGCTATCAGCCCAGGCGATTGCCCGGCTGTGGTAAGCTTTGGCGCGACTTTCCGGGCTTCGCGCGCCGTCGTCGATGATCCGCGTGCAGGCGGCGATCCGCTGTGAGCCTGCAGCGGCGCCGGCGCAATCTTCGCTATCCTCAGCCAAGGTCGGAGCGCCGAGCGCAAGCAGCACAGCAAGACCGGCCAGCACCCGCTGTGCCGCCTGAACTGAACGTTCGATTGGCCGACTTTCAAGCATCATATCAGCAGGTTTCCGATCACAATTGCGGGTTATTGGTCTCCCAAACAAATTCTGGTTCTGCGCAAGGCATCGCCGAAGAAAATGGTGGGTAAATATTGAATTGAGCTGATCGCGAGGTGTGGGCTTGCTCGCGCTCGAGTCCGCGCTCCAAAGGAGGCTAGGTCGTAAACTCATAAATGCGGAATGACCAAGATCGGTGAAATGGGAAGCTGTCCTTAAAGGTTGCGGAGGTTCAGCCGGGGATAGGGGTGCGGAAGCCGTGAGTGTCGCAAAGCTTTTTGGCCCTGCCATCGACTTTGGAGTCACTATCAATTTCTTCGACTTCGACAGCCCCATCCGTCTTATGCGCAAAGAAGAGAATGGAGGTCGACATGCTGCCACCATCCGTAAGCCCACAAAGGTAGACAACCCCACTTTCTCCCATGCGAGCCATCGCGATCCACACTGTTGGTTCCGTCGAGATGGCAAGGTGCTTCCGGATTGCAAGCTTCAAGGGAGCTACATCGCTAAGCGTGGTGTCGTGGGGAAAGGTTTTCTCGGTGGCGTCTTGAGCTAATGCCGAACTAGTCCACGCTCCGACGACAATCCATGCAAGAAGAATCAAACCTCGCGTCATCCGAACTCCACCGATGCAAGTTGCCTTTTGTGATTAGGATCTTTGCGAAGGGAAGGTATACAAGTCGGAAAGCGTCCGCAATGCGTCGGTGTGACCACATGGCACGCGATGCTCCCAGTGAAACTCTGGCAAGAAATAGATCGCTTAGGGCACTTAGCTAGGCCTCGATACCCTGCTTACTGTCGTCTACGTGCCGAGTCAGTCCTGGTGGGGTATCAAAATGAAAGACCGTAACTCGGCGATCCTGCATCGGCTCAGTTCCATCGCAAAGAAACAGGCACTGAGCACCACGACACGGCGCCGGACCACAGGTGGACTGCTCATCGGATTCGTGGCTGTGTTTTTCATCCCGGCCATGGGTTTGGCAGTAGCTGGCACTGCGGTCGCAATTTGGGGCTGGGTGGCTGGAGGCGTCGTGGCTATTGGAGGCTTGATCGGGAACGCCTTGGGAGCGAATAAACAGAATCGAACGCCTCATAAGGAAAAGGCCAAATAGGTCTATGGTGCAACGCCCGGCAAGGTGCTTGGCCGGTCACTTTACGGTCCGTGACAATGTTACAAACTGGGCGCTTAAGCATTTTGATCTAATTGAAGTAAGCCAGAGTTCAATCCTCTCTCGCAGCACCATCGAATTCAGCATGCACCTGTCAGCGTCAACTGGTCGCTAGTATCCTGGGCAGACTCCCGCATCATTCGAACCACACTGAAGCGATCGATGACAATCGCACCCTGGTGCGCTTCTCGTGTTTGGGCCGTACTTCACCAGACGACCGTGAATGCCGACGAGGAGTTGTCTTTGCCATTGGCTTAGGTGGCCGCGACCCAGCGCAATCTCGATGCGGGGTCTGAGGCCAGGGACCATGGCGAGGGCTGAGGCGACCAAGGCCAAGGCCGTTGTGGAGGTCAAGCAGCTCACGGCCGTCATTGGGCCGCTGAAGGGGCCGGTCGGAACCCCAGTCAGATCGCGCGGCAACGCTCGCTGGCATGGGAGTGGCGACGCCCCCGAGCGGGAAGTGGACGGCTATGGGTCAGGCGAACCCAATCCGATGGCGTTGGGGCCAAGACCCAACACCCTGAAGGACCCGAGTTCGACCCCAGGGCAGACATTCTCAGCTTGTTGACCGATTGTCTGCAACAGAGCGGAAGTACCACCCTGGGAAATGTCGCCTCAGTCGAGGCTGGCCGGCGACGAGAACGGCTGATTGGCGTCGACCACGAAGATCGCCAGCTCATCGAGATCGGTTGTGCCGGCGCTGAACACCTCCATCGGCGTGTTGGCCCCGTGTCCGATCATGGCCGTACCAGCTTCAGCATAGGTCACTCCGTGGGGCGTTCTCTGGCCGAGCTTGCCGGTCAGCACATAGAAGGCCTCCGGTCCCGGATGCGTATGGATCTTCGTCTTGACGCCGGGCGCTCCACCGGCGCGGTTCACGCGCAGCAAATACTCGCTTGCGCTGATCGGAGGGACCGGTCCGATCTCGACGACCTTGGTTCCGCCGGTCGTAGAGCCATCCTTCGGTCCAAGCGTGAACAGCCAGACCTTGCCTGCGACCTCCGCCGCAAGCGAGGTCGGGCCCGCAGCGCTTTGGGCCTGCGCCAGCGTTGGGAAATTTTCCAGCCGCCAGTACAACGGTCCGGAGGGCAGTTCCTTCACCCTTTTCTCAACCACCGGCTCGACGGCGAATTTGCTGTCTGCGGGCATTGCGGCTGACGTTATCAGCCCGAAAGCACACACCGAGAATATAAGCAGGCCAATACGGCGGGCGCTGAGGGAATGCGGCTTCATGGTTGGTCCTCCCTTTCATGGTCGCCCCCTCGACCCAATATTAGCTATAGCATATGTACCGCCTTACAGCACTGACCAAGTTTCGGGTCACCCTAGAGCGCCTGCCGCCAAAGAAGACTGTTCATGATGCCAAACCGTCTAGGGAGAGTTTTCAAATAGTTTTCAAATATTGGAACTCGGTCGTCGCGGTGGCACTGGCTGCGATGGCGATTGTCAGGGCGGAAGGCGTGGCTCCTCAGCGTCGTCAAATGGATAGCCGACGGCCCCGTTTAGGGTTCGAAGCAGTCTTTGCCCCCAGGCTACTGCGTCTGACGTGAGCCCAACGGTCCAGCCGTCCAAAATCGGCCCGCGCATGGCGGCCAGCGCCGTTCGGGCGGACGTCCGAAAATGCCTGAATGCCAAGCATCTCGCCATGATAGAAAATGCCAAGGTCGAGCCACAGCTCGCGCTCGCACGCGCCATGATGCGCAGTGGGGAAGCGTTCTGATCTGCCCCCGCCGCAGGCGGCTTAACAAAGCTTGTAGCCGGGAACAATCGCTCAATGACTCGCGTTTCTTGCGAAGACCCGCTTCTTTTGCACGGGCAGCGGCCTCGAAGGCTCGCAAATGTCGCGCCGGCGTTTCAATCGCACCCGCCTCAGCCCTCACGATTTGGCTATTTGTGAACGCGTGTTCGATCAGGTTTGCGCAGATGAGCACATTGACCCTCTAAGCCTGGCTGCTGAAGCCTTGGCGGTGATGATTGTCGCAATCTTCCGAAACGTGACTACCAATGAGCGCGAACTGCTGGAGGAAGTTAGGTCTCTTCGTGGCTCAAAAGGCACAGAGAAGGCGCACTAGCTTCGCAACGTTCTGGGGCGAATTGGCCTAGTCCCGCTTTGGCACAGCTATTTGGTATCTGAATTGCTCATTGAGAATCGCCAGAGTGTAGCCACCGAGCTTGCGAAGGGGATGGAAATGGGCTTAGCCGAAGACTTATCAGATGTCGCGCTCACATTCGAATGTCCGGATTGCTTGCATCCGGCGGTAAGAAAGGGCTCTGCACTAAGAACAATCGCGCACTTCAAATGCGACGGGTGCAACGCAAAGGTGCGGATCACCTACCCGCAGAAGCTAGCGATCTTCGAAAAGCACAGGCTATTGGCCGCAGGCGACCGCCGCCAGCAAGGCCAGGAACACTACGGTGCCCGCAACAACATCGATCGGGCCGCCGATGCGGCCGAAGTGGCTTCGCGACCGCTGCCGCGCGCGGCGACGCGTGCTTAAGCCTTCCTCATCCGCGCGACCTTCACGCATGTTGACCACGGCAATGCCGTCCATCGGAATAATTCGGGCGAAGGGCGCGTTAGTTCATTAGACGATGCTAAAAATACGGCAACGTGTCCGAATGTCACTTCATGAAGCCCGCCAGACAGGCTGCGGCTTGCTCTGGCCTAACCTCGAAGGGAACCAGGGATGAAAATTTCGACCTCTTTGACAAGACGAAGTGTTGTCGCCGGGCTGGCGCTGGCCGCCGCATCGACGTCGGTATTGCCTGCCGACAACGCACTCGCCCAGGCTAAGAAAGCCACATCGGGGAAGACTCTATATGAGCGCCTGGGTGGTGTGTTCGCCATCGCAGCGGTGATCGATCATTTCAGCGACGCCGTCGTGATGAACCCGATTGTCGGCAAGAAGTCCAAGAACCCACAATTGCGCAAATGGCACACCAAGAACCTTGAAAGGTTGCCCGGCCTCAAGTTCATGCGGACGCTGTGGGTCTGCGACGTTTCTGGCGGGCCCTTCAAGTTCGTCGCCACCAAGCCCGGCACGACGCCGCTCGGCCTCGAGGAGGCGCATCGCGGCCTGCGGATTTCCCCCGCGGAATTCGATGAGGTCGCAGCGGAACTCGGGCGGACCTTGGATCATTTCAAAATTCCGAAGCCTGAGAAAACCGAAGTCCTGGAAGCTTTCGCCGCTCACAAGGACGAGGTCACCGCCGGCTACGTCAAGCCGGGCTGAAGCGCTTATATCGCGCGGGCATTCGTTCTGAGCATGGGGCGCGGCGCCGTGGCTATGCGGCGCGGCCGCAGCTCAGCGAGCAATTTTCCCATGGTTCCTACTCCGAACCCACCCGAGCTGTCTCCACTCTGAGCGACCCTTCCGGCAACGGGCGCAGGAGTTCAGCCTCGGACCTCGTCAAGTGGATCCAGGCCGCCCAGTCCGATGGCCGCAGCACAACCACTTGCCGGTTGTGATATGGCGCCACGTCCGGCCCCGGCTCGCTCGTCAGCATCGTGAACGTCGGCGGCTTGTTGCCGATAGCCTCGCGCCACAACCCGGCAATCGCCATGAACGAATGGCCATTCAGCGTGAACCTGTGCTTGGTTTTTGGATATTTCGTTCCAGTGAATTCGAAGAATGCCGACGCCGGAACGAGACAGCGCTTGCTGTTGCCGAACTGTCGGCCCTCCGAGCGAAAGTTGAATACAGGTCCGCCTTTTGGCCCGGCCGGGGGAAAGCCGAACGTCATCGACGCCAGTTCGATTGCGTCGCCGGCGGCGCGCATTACAGGCCCGGGGTCGTTGATGTGGATGTCATCCGCCTGCGGCAGATCCAGTTCGGTTTGATGGCTGGGGATTTTTAGCGCCAGCGATTCCATCATCCGGCAGTATTCGGCCCAGGCGATGTGCTGCTCGTAGTCATTGCACATGGAAAGGCTCCGTACGCTCGACCGAGATCAGGTCAATCCATAGCGTTTGGTTGGCGCTGATTGCCGGCGGATTTGATATAAGCCTATTTGGGCCGGCGTGCGGCAGCGATGGTCTGCAACAGATTGATGCTGTTCACGTCAGGTTGACTGGATGCGGCGACGGCAAGTGCGGCGGCCTCGGCTATTTTCGCGACGTCGTCGCTGCTGATCAATCCGCGCTTTTCCAGCAGATTTACAAGTTCGACAACGAGAAGAAAGGCGTTCACACCATATCGTTCGGCTCTGAGCTCGAACTCGCCTCGGGCCAACTTCTCCCTGTCTCCTTCAGCCCGTTTGTCCACGTCGGCGTCCTCTCCTATGGCTACAAGCTATTAACGCTTAGCACGAATGGTTTAATCCTTCGAACTGGCCACAACCTTCGCCAATTGCCGGGCATAGTGTCGCCGGTGGCTAGGGCATGGGTTCGGTTCAGCCAAGGATGAGACCAGCCAACAGAACGGTAAGAATAAAGGACAACACGACGGTAAGTAGCCCGCATGCTTCCAAAGTGTTGGTTTGCCAAGCTTTCGTCGGGCGCCTCCGGTTTGAATTGCTGTTTCGCGAACCAAACTTCATCGGGCACCAGATCGGACGCGGAGCCGGCTTGAATTTGGCAAAGCGCTCCTCTTCATCGGCCCGGAAGGCATCTCCGCGAAACTCCGGAGCACCGTATGCGCGGCGCCGGCCTGCCTTTCATCGACCCGGGCCATCACCAGTATGACACCTTCTGCGATCTTCGGCTTGCGCGGCTTCTGGGCGAAATTGGCGAAAGTTCCGAGAAGCACGCCGGCAAAGCCGCCCCACGCCGCACCGACCAGAGCCATGCCGGTCATCCCCGCAGGATCAACGTCTTGAGCTCCAAAAGCGCTGAAACCGGCTAACAGACCAGCCGTGGCGCCAAGTGCGGCACCGGCGACGGCGCTCCGCCAGAGAGCGCTCATCTCATCGTCGTAATATCCAGCAACGCTGATCGGTTCATCGTTGTCGTTGTAAGATCCGACCACGCTGATCTGGCGACGGCGAATCCCGGCAGCCTGAAGCGCGGCAACGGCACGTGCTGCCTGGGCATGGGAATTGAACAGTCTGCTGATTGTTTGCATTTACGCCCACGCCCGACGCTCGTTAGCAGCGTCGGGCCTCTCCTCCCTGGCTTTGAACTCTTCCGCCCGGACGCATCTTCGTCGCGCCAAAGCTCACCACAACGTGAGCCAGCCGGCTACGTTCCTCAGCCGAGGCTTCGGTCCAACCCCAGAGTGTCTTGCTTGGGACCTAAGTCTGACCAGCTTGGGCGTGCTGAGGCCATGCCGCGCGGGGACGGTCGCCAGCTCGAAGAGAGGGTTCAGATGCTATCGCAGACCCAAAAAACTCAAAATGGCTATTACGATCACTATCGCGCCGACCAGCCAGATAATGTTGTTCATGATTGCACTCCTTCGCCTCCGGGCGGGGCGCACGCCGGGGCGAAGCCCGCCACGCAAGTAGAACATTAGATACGGCTAAAGGTTCCTCGCGGGGCCTCGCTGTCGAAAGAGCCCACCGCACCAGTCGGCACGGCGGGCGACGCGAGTTCACCCCGGTCGGAGAAGACGGCGTTGCGTCCAAGGCTCAGCTGATGCTTCTGGACCAGTCATCAACCTGGCGCTCCGCCTCTTCCTTGGCGATGCCATATCGCTCCTGGATACGCCCCAAGAGCTGGTCCCGGTTGCCCTCGATCCGATCAAGATCATCGTCGGTTAAGTCACCCCACTGCTCTTTCGCCTTGCCTTTGAACTGCGTCCATTTTCCCTTGATTTGATCCCAGTTCATATGTTCCTCCTTGCTTCCTGGGCCCGCACTGAAGCGGAGCGCGGACCGATCGGCATTTCAATGTCGGTGACGAATGAAGATTAGCGGCCGCTAAAAGTTCCGGTGCCGGCGCAAAAAGCCTGCCGTGCCCGTGCCGGACTGCGAGCTGATGTTGATGATGCCTGGAGCTTGATGCTCCTTGCAGCGCCACCCTATCCTGTTGAAGTCGCTGAGCTTCTTCCTGATTGGCTTTGGCTGGCAAGTCTCGACAGGCTGCCCAGCAGCATCGTTCTGTCCTTGCCGATCATCAGCACGCCGCTGTCGGGCGCCAACAGTGCCGAGAACGGCAGCATCGCCGCGCCGATCGGCGAGGCCTCGGGGCCGAATTGTCCCGAGACGATTTCCGGCGCCACGATGCCGATGGCGCTGATCCTGTTGAACTGGGTCTGCACCTTTGCCAGCAGCTCGAGATGGATCGGCCGCGGCAGGATGCTGTCGAGAACGATCGCCTCGATGTCGATGACGGAGGTGATTGCGATGATCGCCTCGACCAGCGCATTGGCGCAATCGTCGATCCATTCGGACAGCGGTTCGCGCGCCCCCGGCGGCAAGGGGTCGAGTTCGCGCACGCGATTGATTTCGATGCCGCGCGATTTGAGATGATTGACCAGCACATAGATCGAAGCGCGATGCAGCAGGCTCTGGTAGCGCGCCGGCTTGGCCGCCACCGAATCGAGGCTTGAAGGCGAGACCGGCAAAGGACCGAGCGCGGCGCTGTTGCCGTGCGGCCCGGTGTGGACCTTGCCGCCTTGCACCAGTCCGCCGCCGACAAAGGTGTCGATCGAGATATGCATGAAGTCGCGGAACCGCGCGCCGGTCCCCTGGATGAGCTCTGCGAGTGCAGCCGATGACGCGTCGTTTTCCACGAAGACCGGGGTCTTCGGCTTTGTGGCGAAGAAAGTCGTCAGATCGATTGCTTCCCAGCGGCTGCCAAGGTCGTCGGGAAAGCCGAGCTCCTCGCTCCAACCGCCAAGGAAATATGGCGAGGCGACGCCGACGCCGACGATGCTGGCATCGCTAAGCCCCTCGACCAGCTTGTCGAAATTGGCCAGCGACATGTTGCCGGCCTTAAGCACCATGTCGGGATCCGGAAAGCGATATTCGTGCGACTCGCGCGAGCGGACCTCGCCGGCGAAGTCGACGAGCACGGCTTCCAGCGCGCGCCGGCCGATCTTGATGCCGACACTGTAGATGCGCTCCGGTGCAAGTCGGTAGAGAGTGGACGGCGATCCGCGTTGTCCGAACCTTTTTCCCACTTGCTTTACAAATCCTGACGATTCCAGCCCGTCGACAATAGTGGCGACCGCGGCCGGCGTCAGATTTGCGGCGCGCGCCAGATCTGACTTGGATGCCTCCTTCAGGCGGCGGATGGCATCAAGCACGAAACGCTCGTTATAATGCCGTACCTTGACCGAATTGCTGCCTTTTCCGGACAAAACCGGCGCCTCCCCATGCATTCCCGCAGAGCCACTCCAGCCGCTTGCAGCTTTGGGGCTGCCGCGGGAGAGAGCACTCCAATCGCACCCGTGCGCGACGCGACAGTGCCCTTCGCGGCCATGGAAGTCAATTTTCCAGTTGCGGCATTCAGTCATTTAATATAGCAAACTGAAAAAAAGGGACCAGGGAGGAGAGGTGCTGCACTTGGGCGCATTAGGCGAAGCCGACGCCATGGTGAAGAGCGACACGGCTGTCCCCGTTGCCCTGGTTCATGCGACAAAAGCCTTCGGCGGCACGATTGCCCTCAAGGACGCGTCCTTTGAATTGCGCTCAGGCGAGGTGCTGGCTCTGCTTGGCGAAAACGGCGCCGGCAAGAGCACCTGCGTAAAGCTGCTGGCCGGCGTGTATCTCCCGACCGGCGGCCATGTCGAAATCGATGGCAAGCCTGTGGTCTTCCATTCGCCGCACGACGCCCAGGCTGCCGGCATCTCGGTCATGCACCAGCACCCCGGTCTTTTCCCTGATCTTTCGGTGGCGGAGAACATCTATCTCGGCCATATGCCGCGCGACCGCTTCGGCGGCATCGACAACGCCGCCATGCTTACCGGCGCGCGCAGGGTGCTGTCGACAGTCGGCCTCGACGTGCCGGCCGAAACCCGGCTCGGAACGTTGCGCACCTCCGAACAGCAACTGGTCGAGATCGCCCGCGCCCTGTCGCTCGACGCGCGGGTGCTGATCATGGACGAGCCGACGGCCGCCCTGTCGCAGCGCGAGGTCGAGCGGCTGTTCACTGTCGTCGCCGACCTGCGGCTGCACGGCGTGGCGATGATGTTCGTCGGCCACCGCATGGACGAGATCTTCCGCATCGCCGACCGCATCGCGGTGCTGCGCGACGGACGTCTCATTGGCGTCAAGCCGAAGGCCGAGCTTGGCCGCGCCGCCGCCATCGGCATGATGGTCGGCCGCGAGGTGACCGACCTCTATCCGCAACGAAGCCACGCCACCGGCGCACTGGTGCTGGAGGCGAGGGGGCTTTCGCACGCCGGTGGCTTTTCCAATATCGACCTCAAGCTCCATGCCGGCGAGGTGCTCGGGCTCGGCGGCCTGGTCGGCAGCGGTCGGACCGAGATCGCGCGCGTGCTGTTCGGCATCGACCAGCCCGATGCCGGCGAAATCCTGATCGACGGCGAAGCTGTGCGCTTCGCCTCGGCACGCGACGCCATGGATGCGCGCATCGCCTATGTCTCGGAAGACCGCATGGGCCAGAGCCTGGTGATGGATTTTTCCATCCTCGACAACGCGGTGCTGCCCGTCCTCGACAAGGCAGCCCGCTCCGGCTTCTACGGCACGAACCGCGCGATCGATCTGGTTTCGGACTGGCTGAACCGCATGAAGCTTCGCTTTTCCGGCTACGCGCAGCCGGTGAAGGAACTGTCCGGCGGCAACCAGCAGAAGGTGGTGTTGGCCAAATGGCTGCGCACCGAACCGCGCGTCCTCATCCTCGACGAGCCGACGCAAGGCATCGATGTCGGCACCAAGGCGGAAGTGCATGCGATGATCGCCGACCTTGCCGCGCAGGGCATGGCCATCATCCTGATCTCCTCCGAAATGCCCGAACTCATCGGCATGTGCGACCGCATTATCGTCCTGCGCGAAGGCCATCGGACGGCCGAATTTGCCAGGGGCGAAGCCACCCAGGAAAAGGTGCTGGAAGCAGCGACGAAAGCCGGCGAAAGCGCCGATGCGGCGGCACAGGCCGCTGGCGAGGAGAAGAGAAAAGGGGCGCTCGACATACTGAAGCGGCGGGAGTTCGGCCTGCTCGCCGCGATGCTGGCGGTCGCGATCCCGGTCACCATCATCAACCCGCGCATGGTGAGCGCGGCAAACCTGACCGCCGTGTCGATGGATGCCGCGCTGATCGTGGTTGCAGCACTCGCGCAGATGCTGGTGCTGATTACCCGCAACATCGACCTTTCGATCGCCGCGGTGATTGGCCTGTCGGCCTACATGGCGGCCAGCATGGTCCAGGCCTATCCAGGGCTCGACATCGGCATCGGGCTGATGACCGCATGCGCCGTCGGTGGCGTCGCCGGCCTGATCAACGGCCTCGTCGTCACCAGGGGAAAGATCCCGGCGATCGTCGTCACGCTGGCCTCGATGTCTATCTTCCGCGGCTTCAACTCGATCTGGGCAGCCGGCGACCAGATCAGCGCCGACGAAGTCACGCAAGCCTGGCTCGACATGACCGGCCTGAAGATCGCCGGCGTGCCGCTGATCGTCATCATCGCAATCGTCATCCTGTGCCTGGGCTACGTGCTGCTCTATCGCACCGCCTTCGGGCGCGAACTGTTCGCCGCCGGCTCCAATCCCGACGGCGCGCGTCTGATCGGCATCCCCGTCGACCGGCGCATTCTGCTGGCCTTTGGCATGGCCGGCCTGCTCGGCGGCTTGTGCGGCGCGCTGTGGGCATCGCGCTATGCGACCATCGACGCCCGCGTTGCGCTCGGCTTCGAACTCACGGTGATCGCGTCGGCAGTGGTCGGCGGCGTCGCCATCCGCGGTGGTTCGGGCACGCTGCTCGGCATCATCCTCGGAGCCCTCACGCTGCTGGTCATCAAAAACGGGCTGACGCTGGTGCGCGTCGATCCGCTCTGGCTGCAGGGCGTCTACGGCCTGGTGATCCTGGTCGCCATCGGCATCGACACCTTCATCGTACGGCGCGCCGAGCAGGCAAGACAGGCGAGGGCGCGGTGAAAAAGTTCCTCCGTTCGATCGACTTCTGGGATCTGCTGCTGGCGACCTCCTGTGTAGCCATCTTCCTCTATGCCGCGATCTTCGTGCCGAATTTCGTTTCCGGCTTCAATCTCTCGCAACTGGCCGCCAGCGCCTCGGAAAAGGCATTGCTGATCCTGCCGATGACGCTGCTCATCATCACCCGCGAGATCGACCTGTCGATCGCCTCGGTGCTGGCGCTGACATCCGTCGTCTTTGGCTTGCTGGTCCAGGCCGGTGTGCCGACGCTTGCCGCAATCCCGCTGACACTCGTCGCCGGCGGCCTGCTCGGCGCCTTCAACGGCTATCTGGTCTCGGGCCTTGGACTGCAGTCGTTGGTTGTGACGCTCGGCACCATGGCGCTCTATCGAGGCATTGGCTACATCCTGCTCGGCACCGGCTCGGTCAACATCCTGCCGCCCGCGGTCGTCGATTTCGGCATCAACAACCTGCCTGGCACCGAGATACCGTGGACCATAGTGCCCTTCCTGGTACTGGCGCCGGTGTTTGCGGTCGTGCTGCAGAAGACGCCGACCGGCAAGCGCATCTACGCGCTCGGCGGCAGCCCCGAAGTGGCGCGCTATTCGGGCATAAACACGCGGCGGATGGTGCTGAACCTATTCGTCGTCTCGGGCGTCGTCGCCGCCATAGCCGGCATCGTCTATACCGCGCGCCTCTCCAACGCCCGCGCCAACAATGCGCTCGGCATGGAACTCGACGTCATCACCATCGTGCTGCTCGGCGGCGTCAGCGTCTTTGGCGGCAAGGGCCGCCTGACCGGCGTCATGCTGGCACTGGTCCTCATCGCCATCATCCGCAACGTGCTGGCGCTGAACCAGATCGGTGGCGACGCCCAGGGCATGATCATCGGCCTGCTTCTGATCGGTTCGCTGCTGGTCGGCAATTACTGGCGCTCCACACAGGAGATGCTCAGCAGATCCCGCGCAATGCGCGAGACAAAGGGGTGATCTCGGGCCCCTTCCTTCAAGCCCGAATTTTGACGGAGGAGTCACAATGAAAGCGTTTAGATTAGCCCTGCTCGCATCCGCGGTTCTGCTTGCGCCAACGTCGCTGGCCTTCAGCCAGGAATGCGCCAAGGAACCCGTAACGGTCGGTTTCCTGCCCAAGCTCGACACAGATCCCTACTTCAAAGTGGCCTTCGGAGGCGCACAAGAGGCGGCCAAGGAAATTGGCGGCACCGCCACCCAGGTCGCTCCGTCGCAGGCGACTGCCGAGGCGCAGATCGAATTCATCAACAGCCTCGTCTCGCAGAAGGTCGGGGTCATCGCGATTGCCGGCAATGACGCCAATGCGGTCGCGCCCGCGCTGAAGCGCGCCGTTCAGCAGGGCGTCAGGGTGATTTCGTATGACTCCGATGTGGCTGCCGATGCCCGCGCGGTGTTTGTCAATCAGGTCAAGGGCGACAGTCTGGCAGAAATGATGCTGGAAAGTGCATTCGCCCTCAGCGGCGGTGAAGGCGAATTCGCGATCCTGTCGTCGACGCCGACGGCGACCAACCAGAATGCCTGGATCGACTTCATGAAGGCGAAGATGGCGGCCGAGCCGAAATTCTCCAAGATGAAGCTGGTGCAGGTGGCCTATGGTGAAGAAAGCGAACAGATCAACCAGCAGCAGGCATTGGCGCTGGTCCAGGCGTTTCCCGATCTCAAGGTGATCATCGTCCCGGCAGGCATTGGCCTTCCGGCGGCCGCGCGTGCACTCGAGGAAGCGGGCATGATCGGCAAGGTCAAGCTGACCGGCCTCGCGCCGGCCACTCTGATCTCGAAATACATCAAGGACAAGGCGGCTCAGGATATCTGGTGGAACGTCACCGATCTAGGCTATCTTACCTATCAGACAGCCCAGGCGCTTGCGCAGTGCAAGATCACCGGCAAGGAGGGTGAGAAGTTCACGGCAGGCAGGCTCGGCGAATACACGATTGGCGCCGGCGGCGAACTGATCCTTGGTCCGGCCAAGATCGTGACCCCCGAAAATCTGGCCGAGTTCAAGTTCTAATTCTATGGAGCTCAAGCTCCAGAGGGGCGCCGGGGTCCATCGGCGCCCTTCCTAAACCATCTCGAATGAAAACAGTGCGGGGGCGGCAATGAAGATCTTGCTTGCAGGCGAAACCTTTGTAGCGACGACCTCGGTTGCCATCGGCAGCGACGTGCTTACAAGTGCGGCCTCGACAAATGGCGCGACGGCCTTCAATGCCGCGCTTGCTACTGAAGGCATCGCCGTCACGCAGATCGGCGGCGAGCGTTGCAGCGCGGAGTTTCCCTATGATCTCGATGGGCTCGCCCAATATCAGGCGGTGGTGATCTCCGACGTCGGCGCCCTGACATTGCTGGTCACGCCGGATGCCCGCGCCGGGCGTGTCGGCGTCAACCGCCTCGATGTGCTCAAGGCCTATGTCGAAGCTGGCGGCGGGCTGATGCTGGCCGGCGGTTACATGGGCTTTCAGGGCATGTTCGGGACGGCGCGTTTCCACGACACCCCGGTCGAGGACATCCTGCCGGTCCGTTGCCTACCCTACTGCGACGGCATGGAGGTGCCGCAAGGCCTGCAGGCCTCCATCCTGCAGTCGTCACATCCGATTTTTTCCGGGGTGGAGGGCCCGTTGCCGCCGATCCTCGGCATGAACAAGCTGGAATTCAGGCGCGATGGTTCGTCCCGGCTTCTGGCGACCTGCCACCATCGCGGCACCGACTGGCCGCTCCTTGCCGTCGGCAACTACAGCCGCGGCCGCACGATTGCCTGGGCAACCGATATCGGCCCGCATTGGCTCTCGCAGGATTTCCTCGCATGGCCGTTCTACGGAAGACTGATGGCGAACATGGTCCGTTGGCTCGCCGGCGATGAATGAGGAAGCCGGACAACCAGGTTTCACCCAGTGCGGTTGTCCTGGCGCGGCCGCTGCCGCGCGAGGCGCCTGTGACAGCACCACCTTGCCTGGCGAGGTGGAATTTCGGCGTGAACTCATTTGCCATGCAATTCCACCTTGTTCTTCAAATCGGTCCGGCTGCCGTGGCGGACCGAATAGGCTCGCGTGAATTCTGCGCCCAGCAGAAATATCTCCGCCGAATAATAGACCCATAACAGCACGACGAGCAGGGCGCCGGCCGCGCCGTATGACGATGAGATGGCGCTGGTTCCGATATACCAGCCAATCAGCGACTTGCCGATGGTGAACAGAAACCCGGTGACCACGGCGCCCAGGCCGACATCGTGCCATTGCAGGCTGCGGTCTGGCAGCACCTTGTAGATCGCGGCAAACAGCAGCGTGATCAGGGCAAACGAGACAATCCCGTTGATGGCGCTGAGGATGATGGTGCCGAACGGCAGATAGGCGTTGATGACCTCTCCGAGGGCCGAAATTGCAGCGCTTACGACCAGCGACACCAGGAGCAGGAAACCAAGCGCGGCGACCAGGCCCAGGCTTGCAATGCGTGCCCGAACCAGCCGCGAGATCGTTGCCCCGCTCGGTTTGACTTTCCAGATTTCGTTCAGCGCCAGCTGCATTTCGCCGAACACGCCGGATGCGGCGACGAACAGCGTGACCAGCCCCAGAATGCTGGCAAGGGTTCCCGCTTCCTTCTGCGAGGCGTTCTCGATCGTCGCCTGCAGCAGCTCGGCACTTTGCGGCCCCATCAGGCCGGCGATCTGTGCCGAAAGGGCGAGTTGCGCCGCCTCGTGCCCGAAGGCCATGCCGGCGATAGCGACAACGATGAGCAGGATCGGCGCAAGCGACGTCGTGGCATAAAACGCTATCGCCGCCCCATGGCTCAGCGCATTGTCGTTGACGAAGCCGAGGATGCTCTGCCTGAGGAGCACCCAGCCCTCCGTCGCCAAGTTCCACATGTGGGCCTCGCATACTTGTCATTAAACAAGTAGCGGCGAGATAGAAGTGGGCGAGGGATAGTGGACGACCTGGCCGCCGGCTCTGAAAAAACCTCGCCGAGACGCAGGTCTTGCTGGCCGAATTGCGGGAGCCCGCGGGAAAACCGACGCAGCCACTTTCGTTGAGCCGCTCACCCTTATTGCGTAAGGAAATTGGACGCGCTCATGATCCAACCAATGGAACTGCGACAGTCGTCCCATAATTTATCGGATACCGATCGAAGTACGGGAACTCGATAACGAAAGCATACCTGGCCGTGAGATGTGCCATTCGAAAGCCGCCGTTGGGGGCGTCGATTGCTATTGTTACGTCTACGTCTTTCAATCCCAAAGTCAGCAATTTTGCCGTGGCTATGGCTTCTATCTCGGCCTGCGTCAGCGAGTTCTTCATCTGCAGCGCGCGCGCGGACGTTTCCAGCGTATACCGAACACTGGACATGGCATTCAAGGCCCAGCCGAATGCGAAGACGCCGATCAAGACCATTATCAGAACAGGGGCGATCAGCGCGAACTCCAACGCAGCTCCGCCTGATGCTCCCCGTATGAAGGCCCTCGCTTTAGCGAACACGGATCACCTGTTGGTGAGTGAGCGCGCGCGAGAGCGAAAACGCGCCGAAACTGAAGGGCGGTGACCAGGTGGCTGTCGCTTGGATTTCGACGAAAACCGCGGGAGCTTTCAAACTGTCGCACAGGACAGATGGATCGACCACGGTGGTCCCGCACATATATTTCCGGCTCAGCGTCACCTGCGCGTCGCCGGGATGGTTTTCCCAGCCTGAAAGAGCGACAGCTTGGATAGTCGCATCCTCGGCTGCTCCTTGCATCACGAGATTCGCCGCCGTTTTGACGCCTGCACGCATCGACAATGCGTTCGACACAAAAGACCAGCCGTCAATGATGCCAAGGAGTACCAGGCAAAGGATCGGCACAATCAGCGCAAACTCTACCGCGGCAGCACCCGAATCGCTACGGAACATCCGGACTGCTGACCCTGTCACGAAGATTACTCGACAAGCTTTATGGATTGCGTGGCCGGAATGTCTCGCATTCCAAGGCTCGTGCAGTCCTGATTGACGTTCGCGTTGCCGGACCACTGCACGGTACTGGCGATGACCTGAGTGCAACCGCCTTTGCCCGAGAAATTGCCGAGATAATTAACGTCTTGCGTTGGAAAATACAAAGCGCCGGTCAAAAGCGAATCTGCGGTCCCATTAACCGTGTTCGATCCAGTCAGGTTGGCTTTGTCGCCGTAAAACAGCACCCCCGAATAGGTGCCCGACGTTGGTGCGCTGAGCTTGACGGTGGCCGTGCCGTTCATGCTGACGCCGGAGCTACCGGCCAGATAAATGATGACTCCGTCGCCGGAAATATTCGCGTTCGAGTTCGCTTTGAAATCACCGCCTTGAATGACGTATATCCCGGGCGAAAGCGTTACATTGCCGCTCAAGCTGAGCCCCCTGCAGTATGTTCCAGGTTGCAACACCGACTGATTGCTGTTTCGACAGGGGTTCGTGGCCGGTGGCGCCGGCAAGTCGGCAAAAGGATCGGCAGCGGGCAACGCCTGGGTTATCGGCCTGGCGCACACGGTCGTCACGGGGTTGCTCAACGAAACACCGCCTGCCGATACCAGGCAATCGACCTGAAGGCTTGCCGATCCCTGAAGCTTGATGGCGTCCGCGGCTATCGAATTCGACATCACGACGCAGCCGTTCAGTTTGAGATTCGAGCTGCCGGAAAAGAGCGCCGCTTTCGGAGCGGAATGATTGAGAGCTAGAGCGCAGGCCTTTGAGGCGTCGGTGATAAGAGCCACCGCTCTTGCCTGTGCGCCGACCGCATTTTGCGTGAATATCGATGTAAAAAACCGATCGAGGGTCTGATGAACGATGACCTCGACAGCCTTTTGGGCCACATTCGGGCCGGAGGACGGGGGCGTGAAGATTTCGATTGTGCCTGTCGACGGGTCCCAGCCATTCGTTGTCGCAGACAATGTCGCGGCGGAGACTATCGTTGGTTTGTCGGATCCTGAAACCTTTTCCAAAGCGCCAGCATAGGCTGCCGCATCCGCCACCGCTTGTAGCTTCAGGCCGCTGTAATACCAGTAGGAAGTCTCAACGCCGAGACCCGCGCCGCCGACGACGATCGGCAACGACAGGGCAAAAATAGTGGCAACGTTGCCACTCTTGCCGATTCGTCGCATGCAGAAAAAACGCCTGAAGATACGGGCACGCCAGTCCATTCCTCATTTAAGCCGGGATGCATAAAGGAATAACTAAGAATTTCCGTCCATTTCTTGGCTGTGATCCATTCAAACGGCGCTTAGCGGTTCTGCTGCACCCGTTCGCCGGTTGTGCCCTGAGAGGCATTTTCTAATATCTGAGAACGCGGACGTTGGGCCCACAGGACCGTCGGTAACACTTTGGCCGGGTGCATTGTCTTCACAGAAACCAATCCGATTTTGGGGCCAAGCGCAAGAAAACACCGCCGGCGGCCGGTTTCGTTGGCAAACCGTTACCGTTCCCTGCTATTCCCGCGTCCTGATGCATGTTGCCCAAGTGTGCCGCGGTTTTGGGACAGCGACATGCACAACAAAGACTTAAAGCAATGGACGCTATCGCATGACCAATGTCGCCTTGACCGGGCTTGCCCGCGATCTTGCCAAGCGCGCCGCACAAGGCCGCCCGGTGCGCATCGGCGTCATCGGTTCCGGCGAGATGGGAACCGACCTGGTGACGCAAGGCATGCTGATGCCGGGCATTTCGGTTTGCGCGATCTCGACGCGCCGCCCGCATACGGCGCGTGATGCCATCCGCATCGCCTATGGCGACGAGGCGATGGCACGGGAGGCCGATACGCCGTCGAAGCTCAGCCAGGCGATCGAAAGCGGCAAGATCGCCATCACCTCGAACGAAATGCTGGTCACCAATCCGCTTATCGATCTCGTCATCGATGCTACCGGCAAGCCCGGCGTCGCCGCCGATTTCGACCTGATGGCGATGCAGCACGGCAAGCATCTGGTGATGATGAATGTCGAGGCCGACGTCACTATCGGCTGCTATCTGAAGCAGCAGGCCGACCGGCTCGGCGTCGTCTATTCGGTCGGCGCCGGCGACGAGCCGTCGAGCTGCATGGAGCTGATCGAGTTCGCCTCGGCGCTCGGCTACACCATCGTCTCCGCCGGCAAGGGCAAGAACAACCCGCTCAACCACGACGCCGTTCCCGACGACTATCGCGAGGAAGCGCTACGCCGCAACATGAATCCGCGCATGCTGGTCGAGTTCGTCGACGGCTCGAAAACCATGGTTGAGATGTGCGCCATTGCCAACGCCACCGGGCTGGTGCCCGACGTTCCCGGCATGCACGGCCCCAAGGCCGATCGCGACGAGCTGGTCAAGGTGCTGATCCCGCGCGAGCAGGGCGGCATCCTGTCGAAGAAGGGCGTCGTCGACTACACCGTCGGCAAAGGCGTGGCGCCCGGCGTCTTCGTAATCGTCGAGGCGACGCATCCGCGCATCATAGAGCGCATGGACGATCTGCATATCGGCCACGGCCCCTATTACAGCTTCTTCAGGCCCTACCATCTGACCTCGCTGGAAGTTCCGCTGACGGCCGCTCGCATCGCGCTTTATGGCAAGCCCGACATGGTGCCGCTGCCACGGCCGGTGGCCGAGGTCTGCGCCGTGGCCAAGCGCGATCTGGCGACGGGCGAGACGTTCGATGCGATCGGCGAGACCTGCTACCGCTCCTGGACCATGACCGTCGAAGAAGCCCGCGCCAATCGCGCCGTGCCCGTCGGCCTGCTCGAAGGCGGCAAGGTGCTGAAACAGGTGCGGAAAGGCGAATTGCTCACCGCCGACAATGCCGCGCCCGACCCGACGACCAGGCTGTTCGCCTTGCGCCGGCTGCAGGACGAGATGCTGTATGGGGCGTAAGGCTCTCGACTGGTGAGCCGTCGCAATGGTCTCCGGCCGAGCACTGGCGTTGTCATGACGAATTCTCTATATTGTAGTGACGATGAAGGCGGAGGCGATTACATGAATCTTCAGATCAGGGATCCGCGCGCACGCGAACTGGCGCGAGAGCTTGCTGCCAAACGCAAGATTTCGATGACGGAAGCGGTCATCGAAGCGCTTGAATCCGAGTTGAAGCGGGAGAGCGGACGCATTCCCTTGGCCGAGCGGCTTGCTGCCATTGCCAACGACTTCAAGGCCAAGGCAGGCCAAGATGGTCGGGCTATGACGAAGGATGAGATCGATGAGATGTGGGGCCATTCCTGATGTTCGTCGACACCTCCGTGGTTGTCGCGATTCTTTCAGGCGAAGAGGATGCCGGCGAGTGGGGCAACCGCATCGAGGCAGCGCCCGCAAGAATAACTTCGGCGTTGGTGGTGCTTGAAGCGGCGATGCGGCTTTCGACGATGCTTGCCGTGCCGCCGGTTGTCGCCGGAGATGCGATAGAGGCGTTTCTTCGCGAGGCTGAAATCGAAATTGTGCCTATCGATGCCAACGATGCCAAGCTCGCAATCCATGCATTTTCAGATTACGGAAAGGGGCGCGGACATCCCGCCCAGCTCAACTTAGCCGACTGCCTTTCTTATGCTTGCGCAAAAAGTCATGGCTCCGCACTGCTCTACAAGGGCAACGACTTTTCGCATACCGATCTCGCGTAATCCGCAATCGGCTGTTACTTCCCCAGCTCGATCGACCGCAGCCGTGCCGCTTCCACCGCCTCGGTGAGCAGGCGCGTCAGACGGTCCTCGCCCATCATCACGGCAAGCGCGGCAGCCGTGGTGCCGTTGGGGCTGGTCACCTGTTGTCTAAGCACGCCGGGCTCCTCGCCGCTTTCGGCGGCAAGCGAGGCGGCGCCGTAGACCGTTTGCATGGCCAGCAGCTTCGCGACCTTGCCAGGCAGGCCGGCCTTCTCGGCGGCCACGGTCAGCGCTTCGATGAAGTGGAAGATATACGCCGGCCCCGACCCGGAGACCGCCGTCACCGCGTCCATCAGGCCCTCGTCGCCGATATCGGCCACTTGCCCGTTTGCCGAAAGCAGGTCGGCGACAAGGCGTTTGGTGTCTTCGGAAACCAGCCTGTTGGAAAACACCACCATCATGCCCTTGCCGATCGCCGCCGGCGTATTGGGCATGCAGCGCAGGATCGGCGCGCGATCGCCGAGAATGCCTTCGAACGTAGCGACCGGCGTCCCGGCGGCGATGCTGAGGAAAGTGGTTCGGCCATCGTTGAAGCGGATGTAGCCAGCGGTGACGTCGCGGATCACCTGCGGCTTGACCGCTATGACGACGAGGGCCGGCACGGCGTCCGCCGGGATGGCGCCGGCGTCCGCGGCAGCAGAGCAGCCCAGTGCTTCGGCACGCTTGCGCAACTCGGCATTGGGCTCGACCACGAACACCGCAGCCGGAGCGAGCTTGCCGGCTTTCACCCAGCCCGAAAGCATGGCGGAGCCCATATTGCCGCAACCGGCGAGAACAAGCCTGATCGTCATCGAAAGCCTCCCATAGAGATGGCTTCCCATAGCCGTTCGCGGCAGGGCGGGGAAGCCCCGTTGGGACTGTGATCAGGCGGAAACCCGGACCGTGCGGTTGGATGCGCATGTAGTCGCGCAGGCGCGCGGCGATCACATTAACCTTTTATTTTCTATGCGTGTTTAGCATCGCTTAACCAGTGGCGGTCGCGACGTCCCAGCCCGAGGGGGAAGCTCCAGAAACCATGGCTTATAGAAATAATCGTGAACACTGGAGGAACGAGCAGTCCCTGCTGTCGTTCGTCGAGGCAGCGCGCGACGAAGACGAAGCAGCGCTGGTTTCCCTGGAGGACCGTACAGCCCCGTCATGGCGCGAGGATGCCGCCACACGCCATCGTCTGGCCCGCTCGCGCCGCGAAGCGCGTGCCAGCCCGATCCTGTTGGCAGCTGCCGACATAAGCCAGCCCCATCCTGATGAGCCAAAGGCCGGCACCATGCTGATGGAAGAGGCTACAGCTGCCGATGCATTTTTCGACCCCGTAGGCTCCCTTGACGGCCCCGATTCCGGTTCCGCCGATCGCGCCGCATACCCGGCAACGCCGCCTACCGCTCTGCTCGAGGTCGCGCGCACCAAACGGCCGGGTCCAATCGGTGCCGTGTTGTCGGCGCTGAGCCGGCTCATGCCCGGCAGAGCGCCGGCGGAGAGGGCATCCGGTGAAATTTCCGCCGCGACAAATTCAAGCGCAGCCATGTCGCCTGCCTTCTACCCGCAGCCGCTCTATGCCGGTCGGGCACCGTACCCGCAGCAACCCACGCCGCCGCATTCGGCCCATACTCAGGCCTGGTCGAGGGACGCAATTCAGGCCTCGGAAGCCGCCGATCTGCAAAGCCAGATCGAGGAAATCCGCGCCAGCCTGCGCGAATTCCGCGAGGCGGTTCGCGAGCTCACCGAAAACCGCACGCATCGCTGCTATTTCTGAGCGTCGAATAAAACATGCCGGTTTCGAGTTAACGGCATGGGACGGCGCATTGACGGGATTGCCCGGCTCGATTTTCGTGAAAATGCCGCGCTGCATGTCCGCCCGCCCGCGCATGGTTCTGGGCAACGACCTGCACAAAAACATATCTGGAGCACGCCGCATGGATGCGGCAGGCTTAGCAATAGGCGTCGAGGGTGGTTCATGGCCGAGTTGATTGACGGAAAAAGCGTCGCCGAAGACGTGGTGCGGCGGGTCAAGACACTGACCGCCGAACTGGCGGAAAAAGGTGGGCAGCAGCCCGGTCTCGCGGTGGTCATCGTCGGCGAGGATCCGGCGAGCCAGGTCTATGTCGCCTCCAAATCCCGTACCGCCAAGGAATGCGGCTTCCATTCGGTTCAGCACACGCTGCCGGCCGAAACCTCCGAGCCGGACCTTTTGAAGATCATCGGCCAGCTCAATGCCGATCCGGCCATCAACGGCATCCTTGTGCAGCTTCCGCTTCCCGGCCATATCGACGCCGGCAAGATCATCCAGACCATAGCGCCGGAGAAGGATGTCGACGGCTTCCACTTCATCAATGTCGGCAAGCTCGGCACCGGCGAGCTCGAGACCGCCTTCGTGCCTTGCACGCCGGCCGGCTCGATGCTGCTGATCGAACGGGTGCGTGGCAAGGACCTGTCCGGCCTCAATGCGGTCGTCGTCGGGCGTTCGAACATCGTCGGCAAACCGATGGCCAATCTTCTGCTTGCCGCCAACTGCACCGTCACCATCGCACACAGCCGCACCAGGGACCTGCCGGCGCTTGCCCGCACCGCCGATATTCTGGTTGCAGCCGTCGGCCGGCCTGAAATGGTCCGCGGCGACTGGGTCAAGCCTGGCGCCACCGTCATCGATGTCGGCATCAACCGCATCGCCGCACCTGAAAAGGGTGAAGGCAAGACCCGTCTCGTCGGCGACGTCGCCTATGCCGACGCGGCGACGACGGCCGGCGCCATCACGCCGGTGCCTGGCGGCGTCGGGCCGATGACCATTGCCATGCTGATGGCCAACACGCTAGCTTCCGCCTATCTCGCGGCCGGGTTGAAACGGCCTTCCTTCTGACCAGAAAGCAGCGTCCTTGCCGAACCTCACTGTTCCCTTAGAACGGCCGGTCACCAATGATCCCGTTCAGGGCGGCCGGCAGTTCGGGTTTCTGCTGGTCGACAAGTTCTCCATGTTCTCGCTGGCCGCGGCAATCGACACGTTCCGGTCGGCGAACCGGCTGCTCGGCCGCGATTTCTATGGCTGGACGACGGTGTCGGCCGACGGCGATGCCGTCATGGCGTCCAACGGCCTGCCGCTCAAGATCGACTACGCCGTCGCCGATCTGCCGCCGGTCGATATCCTGTTCGTCTCGGTCGGGCTGACGACGGAATTTCCCGGCAAGAGCAAGGTGCTGGCGGCGCTGCGCAGCTGGGGCCGGCGCGGTAATGCGCTCGGCGCGCTTTCGGTCGGCTCCTATCTGCTTGCCGAGGCAGGCCAGCTCGATGGCTATCGCTGCACCATCCATTGGGAAAACCGCGCCGGTTTCCTCGAACGCTTTCCGGATATCAACTGCACCGGCAACGTCTTCGAGATCGACCGCAAGCGCTACACTTGCGCCGGCGGCACCACCTCGATCGACCTGATGCTGGAGATCGTGCGCGGTGATTTCGGCTCGAGCCTCGCCAATGGCGTCGCCAACCAGTTCCAGCATGAGCGCATCCGCTCGGCCGGTGACCGCCAGCGCGTCGGCCCGGAGCGCGACCTGACCGGCAAGTCGGAGAAGCTGCGCCGCATCGTCGAGCTGATGGCCGACCATCTCGACGAGCCGCTGTCGGCGGTGCAGCTTGCCAAGTCGGCGGGCCTGTCGGTGCGCCAGGTCGAGCGCCTGTTCCTGCGCCATCTCAGCGTGACGCCCGGGCGCTACTATATGCGGCTTAGGCTCGAGCGGGCGCGCGAACTGCTGCGCCAGACCAACATGCCGATCCTCGACGTGGCGATCGCCACCGGCTTCACCTCGCATTCCTACTTTGCCCAGAGCTATCGGCTGCAGTTCGGCCGGCCGCCTTCCGAGGAACGCCGCACGACCTATTGAGGGTTTTGCACAGCGGCGGCGCAGCTTCGTGCTCGAGCCGGGCTTGTGTCGCGACGCGGCGTCAAATAGCTTTCCGGCGCCGAGCGGCGGCGACTGATGGGGAAATATTCGATGGTGGGATTTGTGCGGAGCGCCGCGGCGGCGACCCTGCTGCTGTGGATGACGGGGTTCGGCTTCGCCGCCGATCGCGTCATTATCGTTCTCGATGCCTCCGGCTCGATGTGGGCGCAGATCGACGGCAAGCCCAAGCTCGAAATCGCCCGTCAATCGCTGCGGAACGTACTGCAATCGGTCCCGGACGACGAGGAAATCGGCCTCATGGCCTATGGCCATCGCGAGAAGGCCAGTTGTGACGACATCGAACTCATCGTGCCACCGCAGGCCGGCTCGGCCAGCGCGATCTCAGCCGCGGCCGACAGCCTGAAATTTCAGGGCAGGACGCCGCTGACCGCCGCCGTCAAACAAGCGGCGGAGGCGTTGAAATACACCGAGGGCAAGGCGACGGTCGTTCTCATCACCGATGGCATCGAGACATGCAACGGCGACCCCTGTGCGCTCGGCAAGGAACTGGAGGCTGCCGGCGTCGACTTCACCGTCAATGTCGTCGGCTTCGGCCTGACGGCGGCCGAAGGCAAGCAGGTCGCTTGCCTCGCCGACAACACCGGCGGCAAATATATCGAGGCGTCGGATGAAAAGGCATTGCACGACGCCTTGGTCGAGACCGTCGCGCCTCCGCCGCCCGCCCCTGAACCGGCTCCCGCCCCGCAGCCTGCTCCCCAGCCGGCGCCCGCGCAGCCGGCGGGGTCCAATTTCGTGCCCACCGTCGTGCTTGCCGAGGGTGGCGATCCCGTCACCGACGGCAATGCCTGGGAGATCTACAAGGCAAATTCCGACGGCACGCGCGGCGATCCCGTCACCACTGAATATGGCGCCTACAAGGACAATCTTGAGCCGGGCGACTATATCGTCGTCGCACGCGCCGGCGAGGCCAGGGCCGAACAGAAGATCAAGATAGAGCCTGGCCAGGCCGCCAAGCCGCACTTCAACCTGAATGCCGGCACGCTGGTCATCCACCCGCGGCCAAGCGAAGGAGCGGACGTTGACGGCGGCGCGGCTGTCGTAGTCGGCTATCCCGGCGTCGACACCCCGCGGACCTATTACGGCGACACGAAAGTCGTGCTGCCGGCCGGCGACCAGAAGGTTACCGTCACGATCGGCCAGGGCATGGTTACCGAGACGATCCCGCTTGCCGCCGGCAGGGTCATCGATAAGGACGTCATCGTCGGCGTCGGGCGTATCGTCGCCAACGCCTATTATGCTGCCGGCGGCGACAAGGCCGAGGGTTCGGGCGTCGGCTTCAAGGTGCTCCAGGCGAAAAAGAGCGTCGACGGAACCAGGCGGGAGGTGACTTATGCCTACGGTCCGGACAGCAAGTTCGATCTGCCGCCCGACGATTATGTGCTGGTCGCGACGGTCGACCTTGCGGTTGCCGAGCAGCCGTTCAGCGTCAAGGTTGGCGACCATCAGGATCTGAAGATCGCGATGAACGCCGGCATGCTGACGATAACCGCGCCAGGGGCCTCGAAGATCGAGATATTCGAGGCCAGGAAGAACATCGACGGAACCCGCAAGTCGGTGGGCTACGCCTATGACCAGAAGTATGAAGCCACCCTGTCGGCCGGTGACTACGCGGTGGTTTCGGAGAAATCGGACAACAGCTCGAAGGAAGGCACGGTAACGGTCAGGGCCGGCGCGCGAGCCGAACTGACGGTTCAATAGATCCAGGGGAGAGCAGCCGTCAGCCGCTCTTCCTTATTGCCGAAAAAAGGTCACGCTGTACCGAAGGCGCTGGCGCCATGGTCGGCGCGGCCCACCAACTGCCGGAACCCGGCGAAAAGCTCGCGGCCGAAGCCGAATTCATTGCCTATGAGGTCGCTGTCGGCGGGCCGGCGCAGGGCAAAGTCGCCGGCCGGCACCAGCACTTCGAGAGTTCCGGCCTCGGCGTCGAGCCTGATGATATCGCCGTCATGGATCCTGGCGATCGGCCCGTCCTCTGCCGCTTCCGGCGTCACGTGGATCGCCGCCGGCACCTTGCCTGAAGCGCCCGACATGCGGCCGTCGGTGACCAGCGCCACATGCTGGCCGCGGTCCTGCAAGATGCCGAGCACGGTGGTCAGCCTGTGCAATTCCGGCATGCCGTTGGCCTTCGGACCCTGGAACCGAATGACGGCGATGAAGTCGCCGGTCAGCGACCCCGCCTTGAACGCCTCGTTCAGCCCTTGCTGGCTATCGAACACCTTGGCCGGCGCCTCGATGATGCGCCGCTCCGGCTTGACCGCCGATGTCTTGATGACGGCGTGGCCGAGATTGCCTGAAAGCACTTTCAGCCCGCCGCTCGGCTGGAACGCCTTCTTGAACGGTGCCAGCACCTTCTCGTCGCCGCTTTGGCGCGGGGAGGCCTCGCGTACGACGCCGCCGTCTGCACCGAGCTTGGCCTCGACCGCGTAGGGGCGCAGCCCTTCGCCCCACACAGTCTGCACATCCTCATGCAAGACGCCTGCGTCGAGCAGTTCGCGGATCAGGAAGCCGAGCCCGCCGGCGGCGTGGAAATGGTTCACATCGGCAAGGCCGTTCGGATAGACCCGCGCCAGCAGCGGCACCGCTTCCGAGATATCGGAGATGTCCTGCCAGGTAATGGCGATGCCGGCCGCCGCTGCCATGGCGATCAGGTGGATGGTGTGGTTGGTCGAACCGCCGGTGGCGTGCAGGCCGACGATGCCATTGACGATCGAGCGCTCGTCGATCATGCGCCCGACTGGCGTGTAGGCGTTGCCGAGCGCGGTGATCGCCAGCGCCCGCTTCGTCGCTTCCCTGGTTAGCGCGTCGCGCAACGGCGTGCCGGGATTGACGAAGGAAGCGCCAGGCGTGTGCAGGCCCATGATCTCCATCAGCATCTGGTTGGAATTGGCGGTACCGTAGAAAGTGCAGGTTCCCGGCCCGTGATAGGATTTTGATTCCGCTTCGAGCAGTTCGGCCCGCCCCGCCTTGCCCTCGGCATAGAGCTGGCGGATCTTGGCTTTTTCGTCGTTCGGAATGCCGGTCGTCATCGGCCCGGCCGGGATGAAGACCGCCGGCAGATGGCCGAAGGTCAGCGCCGCGATCACCAGCCCCGGCACGATCTTGTCGCAGACGCCGAGATAGACGGCGGCATCGAACATGTTGTGCGACAGGCCGATTGCCGCGGCCATGGCGATCACGTCGCGCGAGAACAGCGACAGCTCCATTCCGGGTTGGCCCTGGGTGACGCCGTCACACATCGCCGGCACGCCGCCGGCCACCTGGGCGATGCCGCCGGCCTCGCGCGCCGCGTCCTTGATCAGCGCCGGGAATGTCTCGAAAGGCTGATGCGCCGACAGCATGTCGTTATAGGAGGTGATGATGCCGAGGTTCGGCACCCGGTCGCCGCCAAGCGCCACCTTTTCGGAAGGGCTGCAGACGGCAAAGCCGTGGGCCAGGTTGCCGCAGGACAGCACGGCCCGGTTGGCGGTGCGGTTCGAGGCTTCGGCGATGCGGCCAAGATAGGCCTCGCGACCGGGCTTGGAGCGCTCACGGATGCGCCGGGTGATGGCTTCGATGTCACGTCTTGCGGTCATGGCGGTCGGTCCTTTCAGGCGAGGTCCCGCAAATACCTTCCGGCTTGCCGGGACCTGCAGCCAAGTTGAGATCAGGGTGCCCAGAAAACCTCTACGGGCTTTTGAGTGGCATCGAGCACGGCGCGAATGGGCTTTCGTGCTCCAGTTCCAAGCGCGGCCTCGAATGCGGTGCGTTTTTCCGCGCCCTCGATATGCAGCGCGATGAAGGCGGCATCGATGATCCGCGCCAGTGACAGCGTCAGCCGTGGCTCGCCGGCGCTTGCCGCGTGAACCGGAAGCACGATCCTTTGCGACGACGGATCGAGCAATCTTGCCAGGTTGTCGGCATCCGGAAAGAACGAGGCGGTGTGGCCATCAGTTCCCATTCCGAGCACAACGACGTCGAGTGGCCAGGGCAGCACTTGCAGCGCCTCACCGTCGGAGACCGCTGCACCCTCGATACTTGCCGCGGCGTGGTAGAGCGGCACGAAATTTGCGGCGGCGGCCGCGTTCTGCAGCAGGTTGGCGGCAACCAGGCCGGCATTGGAGCGCGGCGATGAGGGCGGCACGAAGCGCTCGTCGACCAATGTTATCGTCACCTTTTCCCAGGCGATCGGAACAGTCGAAAGCGCCGCGAAGAATTTCGCCGGCGTCGTGCCGCCCGAGACCGCAAGCAGTGCCGTGCCGCGCTCGGCGATCGCCTTTGACAGGCGGCCGGCGACGTGGCCGGCAAGCGCTGTCGCCAACTCCTGGCGTCCGGCAAATTCGTGCCAGTTGTAGGCGCCGCCTAATTGCTCTCGTGCCATGTCCGCCCGTCGCGTTCGATCAGCGCAATCGAGGCCGAGGGGCCCCATGTGCCGGCGGTGTAGCCTTGCGCCTCTTGCCTTCCGCTTTCCCAGGCATCCTGGATCGGGTCGATCCATTTCCACGCCGCCTCGACCTCGTCGCGGCGCATGAACAGCGTCTGGTTGCCACGGATGACGTCCATGATCAGCCGCTCATAGGCATCGGGGGCGCGGCCGTCGAAGGATTGCGCAAAACTCATGTCGAGCGGAATCTGGCGCAGCCGCATGCCGCCCGGCCCCGGATCCTTGATCATGATGAACTGCTTGACGCCTTCGTCGGGCTGCAGCCTGATGACCAGCTGGTTGGCGGAGATCGGCCCGGCGCTCTCGCCGAAGATCGAGTGCGGGATCGGCTTGAATTCGATGACGATCTCCGAAACGCGGGTAGCCAGCCGCTTGCCGGTTCGGAGGTAGAACGGCACGCCCGCCCAGCGCCAGTTGCCGATCTCGGCCTTGAGCGCAACGAAAGTCTCGGTGTTGCTGTTCTTGCCGAGTTCCTCGATATAGCCTTTCACCGGCCCGCCGGCCGAGGCGCCGGCACGATATTGCCCGCGCACCGTGTGCTTCGGCGCTTCGTTGCCGTTGATGCGCTTCAGCGCCCGCAGCACCTTCAGCTTTTCGTCACGGACAGCATCGGCGTCCATCGACGACGGCGCCTCCATCGCGACCAGGCAGAGCAGCTGCAGCATGTGGTTCTGCACCATGTCGCGCAATGCGCCGGCCTTGTCGTAATAGGTGACGCGGTCTTCCAGGCCGACCGTCTCGGCGACGGTGATCTGCACATGATCGACATTGGCGGAATTCCAAAGCGGCTCGTAGAGGGCGTTGGCAAAGCGCAGCGCCATCAAATTCTGAACCGTCTCCTTGCCGAGATAGTGGTCGATACGGAAAATCTGGCTTTCATGGAAGTCGTCGCCGACCAGGTCGTTGAGCGCGCGCGCCGAAGCGAGATCGCGGCCGATCGGCTTTTCCAGCACGATGCGCGAATTCGGCGTGATCAGCCCGTGCTCCTTCAGCTTGTGCGAGATGTCGCCGAACAGCGCCGGCGCCACCGCCAGATAGAAAGCGCGGATGTGTTCGCTGTCGCCGATCGCCTTCTTCAGCCTGTCGAAGCCGGCACCTGTGGTTGCATCCGCCGGGACATAGGAGAGCCGCGCGAGGAACGTCTTTAGTTCCGTGGCGTCGATATCCTCCGGTTTCACATGATCGGCAATCGCCTGCCTGGCGAACGACTGGAATTCCTCGTCGGTCATCTTCGAACGTGATGTGCCGATGATGCGCGTCGGCTCGGAAAACTGGTGGTCGCGCTGCCGGTGGTACAGCGACGGCAGAAGCTTACGTTCCGACAGGTCGCCGGTGCCGCCGAAAATGATGAAGTCGAAGGGGTCGACGGGAATGATCTGGCTGGTCATGGTCTGTCCGCTGTGACGCCGGTCGCGATAACGCGGCTGATATAATCTAATCGATTTAAACTTGCCAGTGCCATTGCGTCACATCCGCGTGTGCTCTTGACACGGGCGCTAGCCGGAGGCTTGTCGGCAAGCGATGCTTCCGGAGCCTTCGCAGGTGCAGCATAGTGCCGGATGGCAGCGAAAGCCAAAGGAGAAATCGTCGATGGACGCACATCTTTCGATGGCCTGGCCAAACGCGTCGTCGATCGCCTTCAACGATGAGTGAGAAAAGCATGCGCCTGCAAAACAAAGTCGCCATCATCACCGGCGCTGCCTCGGGCTTTGGCGAGGGCATGGCCAGGCGCTTTGCCGAGGAGGGTGCGCGGGTAGTCGTCGCCGATCTGAACGCCAAGGGCGCGGAGCGCGTTGCCGGCGAGATCGGCGAAAAGGCGATCTGGACCCAGACCGACGTCTCGTTGCGGTCCGAATTCGACGACATGGTCCATGCCGCAATGAGCGCCTTCGGCCGCATCGACATCATGGTCAACAATGCCGGTTACACTCATCGCAACGGTGACCTGCTGGAAGTCGACGAAGCGACCTTCGACCTGATCACAGCTGTCAACATGAAGGCGATCTACCACGCAGCGCTTGCCGTGGTGCCGGTCATGGAACGGCAAGGCGGCGGCGTCATCCTGACGACGGCCTCCACGGCCGGTATCAGGCCGCGGCCTGGCCTCACCTGGTACAACGCATCGAAGGGCTGGGCGATCACCGCGACCAAATCGATGGCGGTGGAACTCGCGCCGAAGAACATCCGCGTCAACTGCCTCTGCCCAGTTGCCGGCGAGACCGGCATGCTCGCGAAATTCATGGGCGCCGACACACCCAAGATCCGCGAGAAGTTCCGCGCATCGATCCCGCTCGGCCGGCTTTCGACGCCGCTCGATATTGCCAATGCCGCGCTTTGGCTTGCTTCGGACGAAGCGGCTTTCATCACTGGCGTGGCGCTGGAAGTCGACGGCGGACGTTGTATTTGAACGGCCGGGTCCTCAGGCGCAGGACTGGCTGATGGCGAGCCACACGCGATCGCTGTGCCGGCCTTACGCCCCGGTTTTGACGTAGCTCTTGTACACCCAGCCGCGCTTGCCGTTGTAGACGATCTGGCACCATTGCTTGCAGCTCATCACCTGCACCGAGGTCTTGGCAGGCACGGTGAGAATGGCGGCAGCATTCTTCTTCGGGCCGATCCGCATAGTGACGGATCTCAGGATGCGTCCGGTACCCGCAGTATTGGCTTTTCCGGATTTTGCCTTGGCGCCGTCGCCGTCCTCACTCGCGGACTGCGTCGCCGGCAGTTGCGGCTTGGGTGTGGGGATGGCGGCGGTCTGAGCACCGTCTGGCCCTGTGTTTTTCGTCGAGCTGCCGGGAGCCGCCACTTTGGCAAACAGTGCCGCAGCGTCGGGCTTCGCTGCCGGGTCAGCAAACGCCACCGCGGCGGACGATTTATCGGCCGCCTGCTCGGTCTGGCTTGCCAGTTGGTCGGATGCTGCCGTGGCGGCGGCCGATGCCGTCTTTGGCCCCGTCCAGCGCGGATCGTTGGGAGCCAGCGCTGGTATCTCGGCTTCCGCAGCGGCAACCGCCGGGGAAACCGCATCTGCCTTGCCCGTCGTCCGCGGCGCCGCAGCGACCTTGGCAGGCATGATCTTCGTCGTCTTGACCGGGATGGTCGGAACGATCTGCTCAGGACTTGCGGCCGCTTGTCGCTCATTTGCCGGCAATGCCAGCCACAGTGCCACCGCGGCAACGCCGAGCAGTGCGGCCGTGCCAAGCGCGGCGATTACCAGATGCGCGTTCGACCGGACCCCATGCCAGAACGTCGGCCGCATATCGTAACCGAATTGCATCGCAAGGCGCCGTCGTTCCGGCGCGCCGAAACTGAAGGGCTCTTTCACTCTTGCCACCTCCATTTGCGGGCCGATGTTCTTACGACCCCTTGCCGGAGAGCCGGCATTTCGATCGGCATCGGTCCCAAACCAAAAGCGGGCAAGCCCGCAAAATTCCCCGTTCAGCTGCCCACGAGCATCATCTTTCGCCCGCGATTGTGGCATCACTGCGCCCTTGGCGGGAATTCTGCGCCCAGGTTAAGGATTCTGCAACGTCTGGTTAAATCCTGTCCCGCAACGCGTACCAGTTGAGCGCAAGAAAGAGCAGTGGCGCGCGCAAACGCCGGCCGCCGGGGAAGGGTGGAATTTTCAGGTCCTCGATCAGCTTCAGCCGGTCGCGGTTGCCGGTGACCGTCTCCGCATAAAGCTTGCCGAAAAAGTTCGACAGCATGACGCCATGGCCGGAATAACCGCCGATCGAGATCACATTGGGCATCACTTCGCGCACGAACGGCTTTCTCGGCACGGTGATGCCGACATAGCCGCCCCAGCCATGGGTGATCTCGACGTCCTTCAATGAGGGATAGATCTCGGCGATCTGCCGGCGGATGTGGATGTGGATGTCCTTGGGATCGTTGACCGCGTAAATCTCGCGCCCGCCAAACAGCAGCCGCCCATCCTTCGATTTGCGGAAATAGCGCACGACGAAGCGCGAATCGTCGACCGCCTCGCCACCCGGCAACACTTTGGAATCGGCTCCCAGCGGCACCGTTGCACCGATGAAGGAGCCGATCGGCATGATATGCGCGGCACTCACGGGTTCGAGCGTGCCGCCATAGGCGTTGACTCCGATCAGGCATTTAGCGGCGGTGATCGTGCCCTTCGGCGTCACAACATTGACCTTGCCGTCGCCGGAGGTGATGCCGGTCGACGGCGTCTGCTCGAAAAGCTTTGCGCCGGCCTGTGTCGCGACTTTCGCGGTGCCGATCACCAGCTTCAGCGGATGGATGTGGCCGGTGCCGGTATCGCGGGTGCCACCGAAATAATGCGTCGAGCCGAGCCGCTCGGCAGTCTCCGCGGCATCCATGAATGAGATGTGCGGATAACCGAACCGGTTTGCCATGATCTCGGCATGAGCCTTGTAGTCGTCGACATAGCGCTTCTTGTGCGCCACCGACATTTGGCCGGGCATATAGTCGATCTCGATCTGGTTCACCGCGGCGAAGTCGAGCAGATGCGCCTTGGCCTCTTCGGCCAGGTCGAACAGCGCCTTGGCGCGGGAAAAGCCGTATTCCGCTTCCAGCTCCTCTGCCCAGGCCCGCTGTCCGGTGCCGAGCTGGCCACCATTGCGGCCCGATGCGCCATCACCGAAACGATGCGTTTCGATAAGCACGACATCCGCGCCTGTCTTGGCGAGGTGAGCCGCGGCCGACAGGCCGGTAAAGCCGCCGCCGACGATCACCACATCGCATGTCCGGTCGCCGTCGAGCGTCGGATATTCGGGCCTTGGCCCGGCGGTGTCTTCGTACCAGGAGCGGCCGGGGGAGATTGGGGATTGGTAGGGCATGATGCAGCCAAGACTCGGAGATTTTTGCAGAGGCGGAGAGAAATAGTGAGTAATGAGTAGTAGTTGGTGAATAGGAACGGACAGTAACGGTCTTGGTGCGGTCCAGCCCCGTTCACTACTCACTAATGACTACTCACTACTCACACATTCAGCAGTAAATACTCCCTCTCCCACGGGCTGATCACTTCCATGAAGGTCTCGAATTCCGCTCGCTTGATCGCCGCATAGGTCGCTGCGAAGGATTTGCCGAGCAGGGCGCAGAGTTCCTCGTCGGCCTCGAACAGGTCGACGGCTTCGAGCAGGCTGCGCGGCAGGTCGATCTGGTCCTCGTTGGCGGTCGTCAGAACCGGCGGCTCGGCCTGGATCTTGTTGGTCATGCCGATCAGCCCGCAGGCGAGCGATGCCGCCAGCGCCAGATAGGGGTTGGCGTCAGAGGAGGGAATGCGGTTTTCGACGCGCCGCGCCGCCGGGTCGGAGCGGGGCACGCGGAAGGCCGTGGTCCGGTTATCGTAGCCCCATTTGTTGTTGACCGGCGCCGAGGCCGACTGCGTCAGCCGCCGGTAGGAATTGACGTAGGGCGCAAACATCACCAGCGCGTTCGGCACATGTTTCTGCATGCCGCCGATGAAGTGGAAGAAGGCGTCGGTCTCCGAGCCGTCCTCCGCCGAAAAGACGTTCTTGCCGGTCTTCTTGTCGATGATCGACTGATGGATATGCATGGCGGAACCGGGCTGGCCCTGGATCGGCTTGGCCATGAAGGTGGCGTAGATTTCGTGCTTCAGCGCCGCCTCGCGGATTGTGCGCTTGAACATGAACACCTGGTCGGCGAGCTCGATCGGATCGCCGTGACGCAGATTGATTTCGAGCTGGCCGGCGCCCTCCTCGTGGATCAGCGTGTCGATCTCCAGCCCTTGGCTTTCGGAGAAATGATAGATGTCGTCGATCAGTTCGTCGAATTCGTTGACCCCGGCGATCGAATAGCCAGCGCCGCCGCCGATCGGCCGCCCGGAGCGCCCGACAGGCGGGGTGAGCGGGTAGTCCGGATCGGGGTTCTTGCGCACCAGGTAGAACTCGATCTCGGGCGCCACGACCGGTCTCAGCCCGCGTCTGTCATAAGCGGCGAGCACGCGCTTCAGCACGTTGCGCGGCGTGAACTCGACCGAGCGGCCGTCCTGGTGGACGAGGTCGCAGATAACCGCCGCCGTCGGGTCCTCCTCCCACGGCACCACGGTCAGCGTCGAGAGGTCAGGCATCAGCTTGAGGTCGCCATCGTCTTCCGGATAGTGGAAGCCATTGCCGTCCTCCGGATAGCCGCCGGAAATCGTCGTCATGAACACCGCCGAAGGCAGTGCCAGCGAGGTATTGGAGGTGAATTTCTTCGATGGCATCATCTTGCCGCGCGCAACCCCGGCCTGGTCGGGCGTGATGCATTCGATGTCTTCGATGCCGCGCCATTCCAGCCAGGCGCTGACTTCCTTCCAGTTCTTGACGCCACGTTGGTTTTTCACGAAGGCAGGCGTGCGGGCACGTCCTCCGCGGCTCGACGGACGGACTTCCTTTTTTGCAGGCGGCATCAATCACCAGATTTGTTGCAGATTGTGGAGTATAGCTGTTGCCGACGACGGAAGGGAAGGGGAGCCGGCTGGCATGCGCCTCGATAATCGGGGAAACACAACGACTTCCGGATAAAAGCCTCCTGGTCTAGGGTCGGCCTCCCGCAACGCTGCAATTAATGGGCCGCATGCAACACAGCCGCAAACTGACGACGATCGGCTTCGACGCCGATGACACGCTGTGGCAGAATGAACAGTTCTTCCGCATAACCGAGAAGCGCTTTGCCGCACTGCTCGCCGATCACGCCGAGGAGGACCGGATTTCAGCAAGGTTGTTGGAGGCCGAGAAGCGCAACCTCGCGGTCTACGGCTTCGGCATCAAGGGATTTACGCTGTCGATGATCGAGACGGCTATCGAGGTCACCGAGGGCCAGGTGCCGGCCTCAACGATCGCCGAAATTCTCGACGCGGGCCGCGAGATGCTCAGCCATCCGATCGAGCCGCTTCCGTATGCGCGCGAGACCGTGGAAAAGCTGGCCGGCGCCTACCGCCTGGTGCTGATCACCAAGGGCGACCTGTTCGACCAGGAACGCAAGCTGGCGCAATCCGGACTGGGAGCGCTGTTCCATGCGGTCGAAATCGTCAGCGACAAGAGCGCTGCCACCTATAGCCGCATCTTCAGCCGCCACGGCGATGGCCCGGAAAAGGGCATGATGGTCGGCAACTCGCTCAAATCGGACGTCGTGCCGGCCATCGAAGCCGGCAGTTGGGGCATCCACGTGCCGCATGAACTGACCTGGGTGCTGGAGCATGTCGAGCCGCCGGTCTCGGCACCGCGCTTTCGCCAGATAGCCAATCTCGGTGAACTGCCAGGCCTGATCGAGCGTATCGGCGAGATTGATTGATCCAGGTCTGCGGTCGGCGCGTCGCCGTAGAGGTCAGTTGCGGCCGACCCCGACCAGCCGGTCAATCACCGGCTGCAGCCGTTCGGTGGTGATCGGCTTGACGACCACCGCATCGACGACGCTCGACAGGCCCAGGCTCTCCGGAGTGCCGGTCTTGACTGAAAGCAGGATCACCGACGGAAGCGATCTGCCTGACGCCCTTCGCAGTGCATCGATACCCGACAGCAAGGCGTCGCAGTCCCCGTTGTGCGCGCCGCCGTCGAGAACGACAGTCCCCGGTATCAGCGCGTGCAAGGCCTTTGCCGCGGTTTCGGGAGTTTCCGAGATCGGTTTGAGGCCGGACCGCTCCACGATTTTTGAAACCACGACGCGGTTGATCGGTGATTTTCCGACCACCAGCACCCGCGAGAAATCCGGCAGCATCCGCGTCTCCATGTCCCGGCTAACGAAAGGCGGCTGTTTTGCAGGCTCGATATCGCGATTCGCTGGGCACATGGCGGGGCAGGCCGTTGTTCAACATTTCAATGCAGGGTTGAAACTCGGGAGTTAATTGGCGTGAAATCACTGCTCATGTCAAGCTCAAATGGCATATCAGGAGAATATCGCAAGAAACATTAAAATTAAAATTAAGTGCTTTCTTTGCCGCCGCCCGGAGGAGAAGTTGCCACCACAACGGGGCAGACTCCAGTGAACTTTAGCTTTGCAGCGCGAACGCACCAACTCGCAGCCGTAGCCGGGTTGACGAAAAATTGGATGAAGGCGAGGCAGGTCTGTCGCGAGCTTGTCGTATCGTCTCGGCGGACTACCCTTCCTCGTTGGCTAAGCACGTCTCTTTGATCGACGGGAGATGACAATGGAACTCGTGACTCACAAGAAATTCAAAAATGGCCGGTTGATGCCGTGGGGAAAGGGTACGGTCGTTACCGGCGCAAAGGGGTTTGTCTACCTTTCCGGAAACACCGCGACCGTCGAGGACTACGATCCGATCGGCAAAAGCGGCGGCGGCGCCGTCGGCGGTGCGGCCGCGCAGTGGCGCGAAATTCTCACCAACATCAAATCAGACCTGGAAGAGCTTGGCACTGCGCTGGACCATCTCATCAGACTGACCTTCTTTGTTAAGGGGCCATTTCCCGATGGCGGCGTTCTGAGCTCTCCCAATTTTCGCCTGGACGTCCTGGACGAATTCTTTGCCGAGCACTGCCCGAAGCACTGCAGCTACAACAACCCGCCGCCCTCGGAAGTTATCGGCGTTGCAGCACTTGCAGCCTGATCTTGTCATTGAAATCGTTGCACTAGCGGCTCTGCCGGACTAGGCAGAGCCGCGGCGTGCGGGGTGCGATAACATGCGCTCAAAAAAGGCGCGGTGCGGTAGAATTCATCAGTCGTGGCTCCGTTGCGTGACGATGACCGGGATCAGCAGGTCGCCCCAGTTGCCGTCGCCGCCATGGTGCCGTGCCGAGCGCACCAGTTCGACCGAGACGCCGGCCTCGACCGCCTTCATTACCGACTGATTGAGCCTGTGCAGATCGTTCGCCAGCATTCGGATGGTCGCCTGCTGGTCGACATTCATGCTGGTGGCCTGCTCTTCGGCCCGTTCCTTGACGCGGCTTATCGATGCCATTGGTCTTCTCCCTGTGTTGCCATGCCTGTTGTGTTGCCATGCCGTTTGGGCGTTCCTCTGTTTGTCTGCTATTCCGCCGCCGGCCTGAATTGGGCGTGCTCGGTCGATCCATGCATGGCCGTGGTCGAAGACTGGCCACCGGTGATCGCCATCGAGACGGCGTCGAAATAGCCGGTGCCGACCTCACGCTGGTGCTTGGTGGCGGTGTAGCCATTGGCTTCCGCGGCGAATTCCGCCTCCTGCAGTTCCGAATAGGCTGCCATCTGCCGCTCCTTGTAGCCGCGGGCGAGCTCGAACATGCCGAAATTGAGCTGGTGGAAACCGGCCAGCGTAATGAACTGGAACTTGTAACCCATGGCGCCGAGTTCCTTCTGGAACTTCGCAATCGTCGCGTCATCGAGATTCTTCTTCCAGTTGAAAGACGGCGAGCAATTATAGGCAAGCAGCTTGCCTGGATGATGCTTGCGCACGCCCTCGGCAAACGTCCTGGCCTGCCCCAGATCGGGCCTGGAGGTCTCGCACCAGATCAGGTCCGCATAGGGCGCATAGGCGACGGCACGGGCGATGCAGGGCTCGATGCCGTTGCTGACATGGTAGAAGCCCTCCGCCGTACGGCCGGCGCCATAATCGACGAAGGGCCGGTCGCGTTCGTCGATGTCGGAGGTCAGGAGCTTTGCCGCTTCCGCGTCGGTGCGCGCCACGACCAGTGTCGGCGTGCCCATGACGTCGGCGGCAAGGCGCGCCGCGTTGAGATTGCGGATGTGTGCGGCGGTTGGGATCAGCACCTTGCCGCCGAGATGGCCGCATTTCTTCTCCGAAGCCAGCTGGTCCTCGTAATGGACGCCGGCCGCACCCGCCTCGATGAATGCCTTCATGATCTCGAAGGCATTGAGCGGCCCGCCGAAGCCGGCTTCCGCATCGGCGACGATCGGCGCGAACCAGGTGTCGACCGATAGCCCCTTGCCTTCGCAAGTCTCGATCTGGTCGGCGCGCTGCAGGGTGCGGTTGATGCGCTTGACCAGTTCGGGCGCCGCATTGGCGGGATAGAGCGACTGGTCCGGGTACATGGCGGAAGCGGTGTTGGCATCTGCGGCGACCTGCCATCCCGACAGATAGATCGCCTTCAGCCCGGCCCGCACCTGCTGCATCGCCTGGTTGCCGGACATGGCACCCAGCGCGTTGACGAAATCCTCTTCATGGATGAGCCGCCACAGCCGGTTTGCCCCCATTTCGGCGAGGCTCTGCCGGATCTGCACCGAGCCGCGCAGCCGCTTCACTTCCTCCGGCGAATAGGGCCGTTCGATGCCATCAAAGCGGCCTTGCGGCGCCGACGGGACAAGGTTGTAAAAGTCGGTCATTGGTCACTCCAGGCGGGTTTGATGCCGGTTTTCGGATGGCGTCGCAGAGGGAAAAATGTGTGCGCCATGTGTGACATCATTTACACGCCGGCACGACGCAAGCGAGGTAAACCTCCAGATTAGCCAGAAAATAAGGGAAAACCTGTGTTGTGTTTGACTAATGAGAGCTGTAAATCTGTCATGATTGTAAAGGCCGCCATACCATCGGCGGATGTAAATTTCTGTCAAGGGCAGTCGATTGGCCGACCATAAAATCTTCGCCGGGCCGCGCATTCGTCGCATCCGCAACGCCAAGGGGCTAACCCAGACGGCGATGGCCGAAGGGCTCGGCATCTCGCCGTCCTATCTCAATCTCATCGAGCGCAACCAGCGGCCGCTGACGGTGCAACTGATCCTGAGGCTGGCATCCGTCTACAAGGTCGACCCGCACGAACTGCAAGGCGAGGCGCGGGGATCGGTCGCCGATTTGAAGGAAGTGTTTTCAGATCCGTTGCTGGCCGGCGAACTGCCGGGCGACCAGGAACTCATCGAGCTTGCCGAGGCGGCGCCCAACGCGTCCGCCGCTGTGATAAAACTGTTTCGCGCCTATCGCGAGCAGGCCAAGCGATTATCGGATCTCAACGAGCTGCTCGCGCGTGAGGGCAAGGCCACCGCACTCTCCGGTGCCCGGCTGCCGATCGACGAGGTGCATGAGATTTTCGAACGCCGGCCGAATCATTTTGCCGCGCTCGAAGAGGAAGCCGAGGCATTCACGTCGGTGCTCGATCCCGGCGACGATCTGTTCAGTGCGTTGAAGGCTTGGCTGCGGCGTGAATTCGGCATCGTCGTCAAGGTACTGCCGGTCGCCACCATGCCCAACTGGCGCCGTCGCTATGACCGTCACTCGCAACGCCTGTTCCTGTCCGAGCGCCTGTCGCCATTCGATCAGTTGCGCGAGCTGGCTATGGAGGCCTGCCTGATCCGCATGAGCGTCGCTGTCGCCGCCGAGATCCAGGCGCTGAAGCTGACCACGGACGAAGCCCGCCGGCTGGCGCGTTTCGAGCTCGGCCGCTATGCCGCGCACGCTCTGATGATGCCCTATCAGCCTTTTCACGCCGCTGCGGTCCGCACCCGCTACGACATAGACATGTTGCGGTCGCGCTTCGGCGTTTCCTTCGAGCAGGCGGCGAACCGGCTGGCCGCGCTGCAGCGGCCGGGTGCGTCAGGTGTGCCGTTCTTCATGCTCGAGGTCGACAGTGCCGGCAATCGGTTCCGCAAGGCGGGCAGCCACGGCTTTCCGCAAAGCCGCTTCGGCGGCGGCTGTCCGAGGCTGCCGGTCCATGCCGCCTTCGCCCAGCCCGGCCAGATCCTGGTCGAGGCGGTGGAAATGCCGGACGGCGCAGCGTTTCTCTGCATTGCCCGCACGCTCGAGGGGCCGCAGGGCTCGTTTGCCGAGCGGCCGCGCCGCACCGCGCTGCTGCTCGGCTGCGACATCGATTTTAGCGACGAGGTCGTCTATGGAGCGGCGTTGCCGAGGCCAGCTGCCATCGGCAAGACCGGACAGAGCGCCACGCCGACGGCGACGCCGGTCGGCCCTGCCTGCCGGCTGTGCGAGCGCATCGGTTGCCTCGCCCGCGCCGAGCCACCCGTTACACGCCCGCTCGGCCTCGATGAGATGGTGACGGGGCTGTCGGCATTCGATTTTCAGTGATTCGGCTCCAGCAATATTGCGGCTGAATCTTCGACCGAAGAACCTCATCTGTTCCTGCGGCGGCAACCAGTAAGCTGGTTCGCAGCTGCCGGCCAAAATATTGGTTCAGCCAAAATATTGATTCAGCCGAATATTGATTCAGCATTGACAGTACGGTATCAAAAAAAGAACTGCGCAACGGTCGGGGGATCAATGATGGGCAGGACAATTTTTTGGCTTGGCTTGGCGCTCGCGTTTTCGGTGGCCGATCCCGCATTGGCTGAAAAGTCCTCGGATTTCTACAAGTCCTATCAACAGTATAATGATGCCGGCAAGGCGTTCCTGGACAAGATCGATCCGAAGACCGGCGCGATAAATCTTGCCGAAGGCATCCATCTCGATCTCAAGGACAAGTTCTATTTTCTGGACAAGAAGGACACGCTCTCCGTCCTCACCGAAGCCTGGGGCAATCCGCCCGACTCTGGTTCCGATGCCCTCGGCATGATCTTTCCAGTCTCCCATGATCCCATTGCCGATAACAATTTGGGGGATAGAGCTGCGCTGGGAAAAGATTGGTTACGTCGACGACAGTGACGCCGCGTCCATCGATTACAATGAACTGCTGCGCAACATGCAGTCAGACACTCTGTCCGGCAACGATCAGAGGGTAAAGGACGGCTACGCGCCCATTACGCTGATCGGCTGGGCGTCGCCGCCGGTTTATGACGCGGCCCACAAGCGCCTGCACTGGGCCAAGGAGCTGCAATTTGGAAACGATGCCGCCCATACGCTCAACTACGACGTCCGTTTCCTTGGCAGGGAGGGCGTCTTCGTGATGAGCTATATCGCGACGGTGGAACAATTGCCGGAGATAAGGCAAAGCCTGGATGAAGTGCTTGGCCTCGCGGACTTCAATACCGGCAAGACATACGCCGATTTCGTGCCGGGCGTCGATACCGTTGCGGCGATTGGCGTCGGTGGCCTGATTGCCGGAAAGCTGGCGGCGAAAGCAGGTTTTCTGGTCGTGGCGCTGATCGCGCTGAAAAAGTTTGGCCTGCTCCTGCTGGTTCCGCTGGCCGGTCTCTGGCGCTTTATCCGCGGCAACAGGGGCACGTCGTAAAGCGATCGTCGACAGGTCGCCTCGGATCATCGCCGGGCGAGGGCGAGGCGCCCTCATCAGTGCGCCAAACGGAACATTGAACTGGATCACGCCCGGCCTTCTGCTTTGCGTTACCCGAATGAGGCACGTCTCTGTCGTCCATTGCACGTCGTGCTGCTCCGAATTCGCCGACAGTCGCACCCATGACCGATACCGCATCATCTCCGGTTGCCGCCTCGCCGATCGTGTCGCCGCAAGGGGAACGCGTCGGTTTCCTGCTGGTATTCCTGTCGGCGCTGATGTGGAGTTTTGGCGGCACAATTGCGCGCTTCATCGACAACACTGACAGCTGGACGGTAGTGTTCTGGCGCTCGGTCTGGGCCGCTGCCTTCCTGCTCTGCTTCATGGTCTGGCGCGACGGCTGGCGTGGCACGCTGAAGCTGTTTCGTGGCATGGGCCTGGCCGGCCTTGCGGTGGCGTTCTGCTTCGCCACGGCGTCGACCTCTTTCGTCGTCGCGCTTGCCTATACCACCGTCGCCAACATCCTGTTGATGCAGGCCGGCGTGCCGCTTCTGGCGGCGCTGTTTGCCTGGGCGCTGTTTCGCGAACGGGTGGCGGTGGCGACCTGGTTGGCGATTGCCGCCGTCATTGCCGGCGTCGCCATCATGGTGTCGGAATCGCTCGATGGCGCGGTATCGCCGATCGGTGACGGGCTGGCGCTGCTCATCGCCGTCATGTTCTCGGTCGCCACCGTCATCACGCGCCGCTTTGCCCATGTGCGCATGACCCCGGCGACTTGCCTCGGCACGATGCTGGCGGCCGCCTTTGCGGCATCGCAAGCGTCGGCCCTCGGCGTCTCGAGCCACGATATGGGCTTTCTCTTTGTCTTTGGCGTGATCAATCTGGGACTCGGCCTCGCCTTCTTCGCCACCGGCGCCCGGCTTGTTCCGGCCGCCGTCGCGGCGCTGCTCGGCACGTTCGAACCGATCCTTGGCCCGATCTGGGTCTGGCTCATCCATTCCGAGGTGCCGTCGGCGCGCACCATCGTCGGCGGTGCGGTCGTCGTCACCGCGCTGCTCGTCCATATCGGGCTCGAATTCAAGCGTCAGACGCGGCCCGCGCGAGCGGGCGTCACCGGTGTGCCGTCGCCTAATTGATGCAGCGCACGCGTCAAAGCGAGATGAACCATTGACAATGTCGCGGCCGCGCGGGCAGGCTGCGATCACGGCAACAACAAGACAGGCGTATCTTGCCAAGTCTCCATGCCGGCCGCATCGAGGCCGGACAACATCGTCGTCTTCCTGCCCGCGCCGTAGCGAAAGCTTCCGACGGCGCCGGAACACCAGCAACGCCACGCCAAGTCTTCGCTGTCGCCTCGTCGCCGAACCATAATGGCGCCGGCAATTCGCGCTTGTCGCCTGCCTGCAAGCCCAATACCCTGAAGCAAATGCCCAGCCGCGCGGACGCCGCGACGAGCTGGCGACGGAACACTCATCAAAGGAGAATAGCATGACCCGCAAAGCGCTCTGGCTTTCGGCGACTTCGGCGTTTCTGGCAGTTTTCACCTTGGGCGCGCATGCCGAGGATCGCGTCGTCAACGTGTTCAACTGGTCGGACTATATCGACAGTTCGATCATCGACGACTTCACCAAGGAAACCGGCATCAAGGTCGTCTACGACACTTTCGATTCCAACGAGATCCTGGAAACGAAGCTGCTCGCCGGCGGCAGCGGCTACGATGTCGTCGTGCCGAGCGGCAATTTCCTTGCACGCCAGATCCAGGCGGGTGTGTTCCAGAAGCTCGACAAGTCGAAACTGCCGAACATTTCCAATATGTGGGACACGGTCATGGAACGGACCGCCAAATATGATCCCGGCAACGAATATTCGATCAACTACATGTGGGGTACTGTCGGCATCGGCTACAACATCAAGAAGGTGCAGGCAGCGCTCGGCACCGACAAGATCGACAGCTGGGATGTGTTCTTCAATCCCGAAAGCCTGGCCAAATTGAAGGACTGCGGCGTCTATGTGCTGGATTCGCCGGCCGACATCATACCGGCGGCATTGAAATATCTGGGCCTCGACCCGAACAGCACATCGCCCGATGAGATCGCCAAGGCCGAAGAAACATTGCTGAAGGTCCGGCCCTATATCCGCAAGTTCCACTCGTCCGAATACATCAACGCTCTTGCCAATGGCGACATCTGCCTGGCGGTTGGCTGGTCGGGTGACGTCTTCCAGGCCCGCAACCGCGCCGACGAAGCCAAGCAGGGCGTCGAGATCGGCTACTCCGTGCCGAAGGAAGGTGCGCAGATGTGGTTCGACCAGATGGCGATCCCGGCCGACGCGCAGCATGTCGCCGAAGCGCATGAGTTCCTGAACTACATGATGAAGCCCGAAGTGATCGCCAAATCGTCGAACTATGTGCTCTACGCCAACGGCAACAAGGCTTCGCAGCAGTTCATCGACAAGGCGATCCTGGAAGATCCGGCGATCTATCCAGACGCCGCCACCTTGCAGAAGCTCTACACCGTCTCGCCTTACGATCCCAAGACCCAGCGCATCATCACCCGCACCTGGACCAAGATCGTCACTGGCCAATAACAATCTGATCAGGTCCCGGCAGCCGGCTGCCGGGGCCGCTTTCTCATGGGGCAAGCAGCAGGACGGAGTGGGACATGAAATCGCTTGGCAGCATCCGCAGGGATTTCGCGCCATGGAACGATCCGAACGCCAAGCCATACATCCAGTTCGACAACGTCACCAAGAAATTCGGTGAGTTCACGGCGGTCAACAACCTGTCGCTGACCATCTTCGAACGCGAATTCTTTGCCTTGCTCGGCGCCTCAGGCTGCGGGAAATCGACGCTGCTCAGGATGCTTGCCGGCTTCGAGGAGCCGACCGCCGGCCGCATCCTGCTCGATGGCCAGGATCTGCGCGGCATTCCGCCCTACCGGCGGCCGGTCAACATGATGTTCCAGTCCTACGCCTTGTTTCCGCATATGACGGTCGAGAACAACATCGCGTTCGGCCTCAAGCAGGAAGGCATGGTCAAGGCCGATATCGAAAAGCGCGTCGCCGAGATGCTGAAGCTGGTCAAGCTCGAGCAGTTCGCCAAGCGCAAGCCGCACCAATTGTCGGGCGGCCAGCGCCAGCGCGTCGCGCTCGCGCGCTCGGTGGCAAAGCGCCCGAAAGTCTTGCTGCTCGACGAGCCGCTTGGCGCGCTGGACAAGAAGCTGCGCGAGGAAACCCAGTTTGAGCTGATGGACCTGCAGCAGAATCTCGGCCTCACCTTCGTCGTCGTCACCCATGACCAGGAAGAGGCGATGACGATGGCCGACCGCATCGCCATCATCGACAAGGGCGAGGTGATGCAGGTGGCGACACCGGCCGAGGTCTACGAAGCGCCGGGCTCGCGCTTCGTCGCCGGCTTCGTCGGCAACGTGAATATGTTCGACGGCAGGATCGCGGCTGGCGTGGCCGGCAGCGCAAGCATCGATGCCGGCAACGGCATCACCATCCGAACCGAAAACGCCGGCAGTGCCGCCGCCGGGACATCCGTCACCTTCGCCATCAGGCCGGAGAAGATCAAGGTGTCCTCGACGAAACCCGCCGGTGCCGTCAATGCCATCCAGGGCGAGGTCTACGATATCGCCTATCTCGGTGACATGACCGTCTATCACGTCAGGCTGGACGATGGTCAGGTGGTGCGGGCAAGCACCATGAACGCGGCACGCCTCACCGAGGATCCGCTGAGCTGGAACGACCGCGCCTGGATTTCCTTCCGCCCTGACGCCGGCCTCGTGCTGACACGGTAGGGATTGATCATGTCCGCTGTCACTGCCGCAACAAGCTCTCCGGCAAACGCTGCCGGCAAATCCGCCCCGGCCAGGCTGAGCGCGGCTTTCGTCGGCCGTCTCGTCATTATCGTCCCCTATCTCTGGCTGCTGTTCTTCTTTCTTGTCCCCTTCATCATCGTCTTCAAGATTTCGCTGTCGCAGACGGCGATCGCCATGCCGCCCTATACTCCGGTGCTCGATTTCCGCGGCGGCATTTCCGGGTTCATCTCGGGGCTTGGTGCGCTCAATTTCGACAACTACATCTTGCTGACGAAGGATGCGCTCTACTTCAACGCCTATGTGACGAGCGTCGTCGTCGCCGCCATCTCGACGGTCCTGACATTGCTTGTCGGCTATCCCATAGCCTATGGCATGGCGCGCGCTCCGGCGACGATCCGCCCGACCTTGCTTATGCTGGTGATCCTGCCGTTCTGGACCTCGTTCCTGATCCGTGTCTACGCCTGGATCGGCATCCTCAAGCCCGAGGGCCTGCTCAATGAGCTCCTGCTCGCCACCGGCATCGTCAGCCAGCCGCTGATCATCCTCAACACCTACACGGCGATCTTCATCGGTATCGTCTACTCCTATCTGCCGTTCATGGTGCTGCCGCTCTATTCGTCGTTGGAGAAGATGGACCATACGCTGATCGAGGCGGCGAAGGATCTCGGGTGCCCGCCGATCAGCGCCTTCTGGAAGATCACCTTTCCGTTGTCGCTGCCCGGCGTCATCGCCGGCTGCCTCCTGGTGTTCATTCCCGCCGTCGGTGAGTTCGTCATTCCCGACCTGCTCGGCGGCTCGCAGACGCTGATGATCGGCAGGACGCTGTGGAACGAGTTCTTCGCCAACCGTGACTGGCCGGTGTCGTCTGCCGTTGCCGTCATCCTGCTGCTGCTGCTGATCGTGCCGATCATGATTTTCCAGCGGGCCCAGGCGCGTGCTCAGGAGCAGGACCAATGAACGCCACCTGGAGCCGCTTCAACGTCATTTCGATCGTGCTCGGCTTTGCCTTTCTTTACCTGCCGATCGTCCTGCTCGTCGTGTTCTCTTTCAACGAGTCGAAGCTGGTCACCGTCTGGGGCGGCTTCTCGACGAAATGGTACGTCTCGCTGTTCCACAACCGGGGTCTGATGGACGCCACCTGGGTGACGGCCCGGGTCGGCGTCATCTCGGCAACCGTGGCGACCGTGCTCGGCACGCTGGCGGCGCTCACCTTGACACGCTACACGCGCTTTCGCGGCCGGCTTCTGTTTTCGGGCATGGTGTTTGCGCCGCTGGTCATGCCCGAAGTCATCACCGGACTGTCGCTGCTGCTGCTCTTCGTCGCCGTCGGCCTCGACCGCGGCTTTCTGACGGTGACGCTTGCCCACACCACGCTGACCATGTGCTTCGTCGCGGTGGTGGTGCAGTCGCGCCTGATCACCTTCGATCGTTCACTGGAAGAAGCCGCGATGGACCTCGGTGCACCGCCGGTAAGGACCTTCTTCCAGATCACGCTGCCGGTCATCATGCCGGCGATCGTCTCCGGCTGGATGCTGGCCTTCACGCTCTCGCTCGACGACCTGGTTATTGCCAGCTTCACCTCGGGTCCCGGCGCCACGACACTGCCGATGAAGATCTACAGCCAAGTTCGCCTCGGCGTGACGCCGGAAATCAACGCCGCCTGCACCATCCTGATCGCCGTTGTCGCCGTCGGTGTGATCATCGCTTCGCTTGTCAACAAGAGCCGCGAAGTGCAGCGCCAGCGCGACGAGCAGGCCGCGCAGCGCGGTTGAAGCTGCTGCTGCTTACTCTCCCGAAACGCCGCGGCTTATCGGCGAGATGAACGGCGTGCTCCACGTGCCGCCGACGAAGAACGACGACTGATTGGGTCCCTGGCCGTTCGTCTGCGTGGCAGCCTGGCTCGGCCGGACGATGCCGCCGGACAGTGCCAGCCCGCGTCCGGCATAGGATGCAATGCCGGAAAGCCAGATCTTGTATTGCGCGGAATTCACCTCGGCCTTGTCGATGCGCGCGACGCCGTTCGAAATGCTCGCCTTGAGCTCGGCCCCGTCAATCGGCAGCGTTCCGTCCGAGACGTCGTCCAGCGCGAAGAATCCGCCCTGTTCGGTGTGCTTGAGGAACGCCGGCAGGTTAAGCCGGCTCAGCGCACCCGCGCCGAACGTCGCGGACAGCGAGCCATTGGCGTTTTCGAAAATCGAGTCCCAGGTTCTGCCAGGCCCCTTGAGGATGACCGAAACGGTTCCAGTGCCGATCGGCACCAGCCGCTTCATCCCGGCCGCGGTGCCGAAAGCGCCGCCGTCGATATCGGAAGCAAGCAGCCGGATCTCGACTTCCGTGCCTGCGGGCTTGCGGTCGAAACGGACGCTGCTCTGGACGTTGCCGCCGAAGGCGGATGCATCCGATATGTCGAAGACGGCAAGGCCGTTCTTGACCTGGGCGGTGGCGGCGACGTCGGCAAGCTGGATGGCGCCGGCCGTGGCATGCGCCGCCGACAGCCTGAGATCGAGATTGATCCGGTCGGCGAAGCTCGTATCGATTTCGCCCGGATCGGTGCCGCCGGCGGATGGCACCGGGGCAAAGGCGGAGAGAAATGATCTGAGGTCGAGCGTATCGAAGGCAAGTGTGCCGGAGATCACCGGCAATGCCTCGCCGTAGGTGAAGTCCAGCGCGCCCATTCCGGGGTTGTTGTCGAGGGTCAGGGCGGTGTTTTCGAATTTGACGCGCCCGGCCGTCGCCGTGATCTTGCTTGAAACCGAGATCGAGCCGATTGCCGCACCGGGCGCGATGCCGGCCTGCGACCATTCGAGCACACGTCGGAGCGAAGGTGCAGCGAATTTTGCCTGGCCGTCGAAATAGCCGTTTTCCGACATGCTGGCGCGGCCGTCGAATGAAAAACTGGCCGGCGCCGCCTTGAAGGAAAACGTGACCGGTGCTGTGCCGCCACCAAACAACACAAGCGGGTTCGGCGATGCGGCGTCGATGGCAACACTTTCGCCGCGCCATATCCCGGTCGCCGACAGCGTCGCATTGCTGTTCATCGCGGCCCAGTTCGCCTGGCCGCTCAGGCTGCTCAATATCTCCTGGTCCTTGCCGCCGATGGCAGCCACCACGCGGCCGTCCCTGAACTCGACTGTGCCGAACGGATCTGTCGGCAGCTTGCCGAGATCCGGCTTGGCGGGATTTGTGTTGATCACCGCGCGGGCAGCATCGATCGAACGCGTAATGCGCCCGCCGCTGGGAATCGCAGGCAGGAAAAACCCGCTCGCGGTACGCTGAACCCGGATCGTCGGTCGTACCAGCCGCGCCGTCGAAAACACCACGTCGCCACGCAGCGCCGCCATCGCCGAAAGGTCGACCTCGACCCGTTCGGCTTCGACCACGGGCGGCGCATCCGTCTCTGTCCATTGCGACAGCGTCACGTCGCTCAGGATCGCCCGGAAATTCGGCCAGACCTCGATGCGCGGCGCGCCGTCGATGTTGACCCGGAAACCGCTCCAGGCGCTCATTTCCCACGCGATGCGGTCGCGCACGATGCGGGTCGAGGCGATCAGCGGCAAGGCTGCGACGACCAGCGCGATGACGATGACGGCTGCGCCGATCGCCCATATTCCGCGTCGGATCAAAGGTGATGGCATATCGCCCTGTATGCTTCCATTCCGACAAAATCGCCCGACGGGTGTAACCGACGGCTGACGCATTTCAAGTCTTTATGGCCCGGCGATGGCATTTGCGCACACCCTGACCGGCGCGGTCCAACAAAATCTTGCTCTGCTGCATCGCGATATTGCATAAGCGATGCAGCCTGCGGAGGAACAATGATGGCTGACGACGCACCGCTCTGGATCCCGACGCAAGAGCAGATCGACGCGGCGCCGATGACCGCCTTCATGAACGCCGCGGCGAGCATGGCCGGCGAGTCTTTCTCCTCCTATGCCGACCTGCATCGCTGGTCGATCGATGACCGCGAGACCTTCTGGAGCTTGGTCTGGGACTTTTGTGGCATCGTCGGCGACAAGGGCGAACGCGTGCTGATCGATGGCGACAAGATGCCCGGCGCGACCTTCTTCCCTGATGCGAAGCTGAACTTCGCCGAGAATCTCCTCAAGAAAACCGGGCTTGGCGACGCAATCGTTTTTCGCGGCGAGGACAAGGTCGAGCGGCGGCTGTCCTGGAACGAGCTGCATGCGCTGACCTCGCGCCTGCAGCAGCTTTTCCTGTCGCTCAAGGTGAAGAAGGGCGACCGCATCGCCGCGATGATGCCCAACATGCCGGAGACCGTTGCTGCGATGCTGGCGGCCGCCTCGATCGGCGCCGTCTGGTCGTCCTGCTCCCCAGATTTTGGTGAGCAGGGCGTTCTCGACCGGTTCGGCCAGATCGAGCCGGTCATATTCATCGCGCCGGACGGCTACTGGTACAATGGCAAGGCGATCGAAGTCGCCGACAAGGTCGCGGCCGTGGCGGGCAAGCTCGCCACCGTCCGCAAGGTCCTCATTGTCGACTATCTCGGCACCTCGCTCGACGTCGCGGCGACCATCGGCAAGGCGGCCGCGCTGGAAGAGGCGCTGTCACCCTTTGCCGCCAGGTCTGTCAGCTGCGAGAGGTTGCCGTTTTCGCATCCGCTGTACATCCTGTTTTCGTCGGGCACGACCGGCATCCCCAAATGCATTGTCCATTCGGCCGGCGGAACGCTGATCCAGCACGTCAAGGAAGAACGGCTGCACGCCGGCCTGCTCGACGGCGACCGCTTCTTCTACTTCACCACCTGCGGCTGGATGATGTGGAACTGGCTGGTGTCCGGCTTGGCGTCGGGTGCCACCTTGCTGCTCTACGACGGCTCGCCCTTCTACCCGGACGGCAATACGCTGTTCGACTTCGCCGATGCCGAGAAGATGACGTATTTCGGCACCTCGGCCAAATTCATAGATTCCGTGCGCAAGGCTGGCCTCAAGCCGGCCCGCACGCATGATCTTTCCAGCGTGCGCACCATCTCCTCGACCGGCTCGCCGCTATCGCCGGAAGATTTCCGCTTCGTCTACGAAGGCATCAAGAAGGACGTGCATCTGGCTTCGATTTCCGGCGGCACCGATATCGTCTCCTGCTTCGTGCTCGGCGTGCCGATCGAACCGGTATGGACCGGCGAGATCCAGGGGCCCGGGCTCGGTCTTGCCGTCGATGTCTGGGACGATGACGGCCGGCCGCTCCGCCAGGAGAAGGGCGAGCTCGTCTGCACCAAGGCGTTTCCGGCGATGCCGCTCGGCTTCTGGAACGACCCTGACGGCAGGAAATACCGAGCCGCCTATTTCGAACGGTTCGACAATGTCTGGTGCCACGGCGATTTCGCCGAATGGACCGCCCATGGCGGCCTGATCATCCATGGCCGTTCCGACGCCACGCTCAATCCGGGCGGTGTCAGGATCGGCACGGCGGAGATCTACAATCAGGTCGAGCAAATGCCGGAAATCCTCGAAGCACTATGCATCGGCCAGGATTTCGAGAATGATGTTCGCGTCGTGCTGTTCGTGCGGCTGGCGGCAGGCGTCGATCTCGATGCCGAGCTGGAAAAACGCATCCGCGCGAAAATCCGCATCGGGGCGAGCCCGCGCCACGTGCCGGCCAAGATCGTCGCCGTCAGCGATATTCCGCGCACCAAATCGGGCAAGATCACCGAGCTCGCGGTACGCGACATGGTGCATGGCCGCGCCATCAAGAACAAGGAAGCGCTCGCCAATCCCGAAGCGCTCGAGCTGTTCCGCAACCTGCCGCAGCTTGCCGACTGACCCGGGATCCAAGGCGGGAGCCGTTTTGAGGTCTCAGGTATCGTTAACAAATTATCTCTTCGGAATTTACCTAGATTTCATGAGTGGTACACATTGGTAAATTTTCCGGCGTGCCGGTAAGGATTTGTTAAGGCCCGGCATCGATAGTCGTGCGTAACTTGAGGGAGAAATCCCGTTCCTCTTAGCCCCGAGAGGATCTGATTCGCTCAAGCCCCGTTGTGACAGCAATCCTATCATTCAAGGCGTCCTGTTGGACGCCTTTTTTCTTTGCGCAACCATAGCTAACCGGCGAGCACACGGGTCGAGGGAAAGGCGACTTCGACCAGGGTTCCCTCGCCGGGCGTCGAGTTGATGGTGAACCGGGCCCGGTTCGCTTCGACCATCGCCTTGGTCAGCGGCAGCCCAAGACCGGTGCCGTCGCCGCGGCCGCGCTTCAGCGCATTGATCTGCTTGAACGGCTTCAGCGCCTGCTCTATCTCGGACGGGCTCATGCCGATGCCGGTATCGCGCACGCGCATGACGACATCGCCGGAGAGTTCGTAGGCCGTCGACACGATAACCTGGCCGCCGGCCTGCGTGTAGCGGACGGCGTTCGACAGGATGTTGAGCGCGATCTGCCGAACGCTGCGCAGATCGGCCACCACTTCCGGCAGTCGTGAGGCGAAGCTGGAGCGGATGATGACGCGTTCCCGGTTGGCTTGCGGCTGCATCATCGCCACGGTTTCGGCCAGCGTGTCGTTAAGCGACACCGCCTCATAGGCCATCTCCTGCTGGCCGGCCTCGATTTTCGAAATATCGAGCAGGTCGTTGACCAGATCGAGCACGTGGTTGCCCGAACGGTTGATGTCGCGCAGATAGTCGCGATAGCGGTCATTGGCCACCGGTCCGAATTTCTCGTCGACCATCAGCTCGGAAAAGCCGATGACGGCGTTGAGCGGCGTGCGGATCTCGTGGCTGATGCGGGCCAGAAAATCGGTCTTCTGCGACGAGGCGCGTTCGGCGACCGCGCGCGCCTGGGTCAGGTCCTCTTCGGCCCGCTTCCACTGGGTGATGTCGCGCACCACTGCGCAGAAGCCGCTGTCGTTGGGCAGCCTGCCGATGGTCATGAACAGCGGAATGAAGCGCCCCTGCGCCTCGCGTCCGATCACCTCGCGGCCATCGTTCATCACGCTTGCAACGCCGGGCTCCGACAAACCCTCGAGATAGTCACGCGCCGCGCGCTGGCTTTCGATCGCAAACAGCGAGACGAACGGCTTGCCGGTCACCTCGTCGCTGTCGAAGCCGAACAGCGCTTCCGCCGGACGGCTAATTGAACGGATCGTTCCGTTACGGCCGATCAGCACAACGCCGTCGGTGGCGGTGTCGATGATGGTGCGCATTTCGGCAATGCGCGCCTTGAGCTCGGAAACATCCGGCTGCGTTTGGTCGTCGGCAGCGCCATGCGGAATGGCTGCTGCTTCGTCGTCGCCGGAACGGCGTACGACCAGCATCAGTGCCTTGCCGTTTGCCCAGGGGACGGAACGCAAAATTGCGTCGATCGGAAACTCCTGACCGTCGCGCGTCTTCAGCCGCAATGCGCGGTCGCCGCCCTCCGAACTGCCGTCGTCGGCATAAGGGTCGGCAAACAGCGCGCCGAGCCCGCCCGCCTCGTCCAGGGCGTTGAGCGTCGCATAGCCGGTCAAGCCGAGGAATTCGTCGTTCGCGTAGTGCAGTTGATCGCCGGAATGGATAAGCAACGGCACCGGCAGCTTGCCGAGGATCGAGGTATCCGGCCCCTTGTTGTCCGCTCCGGCAAACGCCGACGGCACGAAGCCGCCGAGTTTGAGCGGTGGTGCCTGCGGCCGCTCGACGGGCGGCACCTGGCCGGCAGCGTCGGCTGCGCTGTCCTCGGACCAATCCTCGCTGTCCTCGGCGTCACGGAAATCTTCGGCCGTCATGCTATCATCGTCGCCATCCCGCGGCGCTTCGGCGACGATCGTTCGACCGTCCGTGCTGGGCTCGTCGCCTTCCTGCGCTTCATCGCTGGGTTCGCGGTCGGCATAGTCGAGCAGCGATCCGGAAACAGGGCGTGTGACGGGTTCGCCGGCTTGCGCCTCTGCTACCGCCTCATCCGGCTGCTCGCTGTCGAGCCGGGCGAGGTCCTTCTGGTCCTCGGCATCGGCCTCGGGTGGTTCGGCGGCAGCCGCCTCGCTTTCCGGACCTGGTTCCGGCATCTCACCCTTGTCCGTCGGGCCGGCTCCTTTCAGCTTTGGCTCGTCGGCATTGCCGGCTGCCTCGACTTTCTCAACCGGCTTCTGCTTTCCGGCGCTGGGCTGTTCTTCGGCCGGGGTGCTGTCCTTCTTGAGACGCTCGCCAATCTCGCGAAACGCGCTGCGTTCCAGCGTCGACAGGCCCTTGTCGTTGGCCGGCTGCCGGTGCTCGGCCAGCCGGATCACCTTGTCGGCAAAGCGCCGCTCGGGCTTTGGCACGATGGTCAACGCCGGCACTTCGCCCCTGAACGGATCGGCGGGTTTCGGTGTCGCTGGGGCAGGTTCGACGGCTTCCGGCCCAACGCTCGCGGCGGGCTTCTCCTCGGCGACAAGGGCCATGCCGACGGCATCCGGATCGACCACCGCATCGCCGCTCCTGGCGACGCCAAAACCGCGAAAACCTTCGAAAACCCGGCTGCGGCTGTAAACCGGGAGCGCCGCCAGATCGACGGGTATCTTCAGATCGGTGCCGGCGACCGGCCACAGCACGGAGCGGCCGGACCAGGTGTCGCGCCGTTCGAGCAGGCCGGCAATCTCGCCAGAAGCATCGAGGCCATAGGCGGCCGAAACATCCTCGAAGCGGCGGCCGATCACGTCGGCGGCAGGCCTGCCGACAAGCTCGGCAAATTCCGGCGACAGGGCGCTGAACCGGCCCTCCGCGTCGGTACGCCAGACGAAACGCATGGGCGCGGCGGTGCGATCGATCGCCGAAGCGCGGCGTTCGGCCGGGGAGGCGGCTTTGGTGGCTTTTGCGGCGCTTTCCGGCGAAGTATCCGCGCCGGCCTGCGAAGCGTCCGGGCTGTTCTCGGCTTTGCCGGACGCAGCTGCCCCGGGCGGGACCTGCGCGTCGTCGCCGGCATTGAAGTACCAATGATCATGCTGCGTCGGCGTTTCGCCAACCGTGTGTTGATTGTCAGCCGCGTCGACAGCTTCGTGCTCCGCCGATGCTGAGGTGCCTTCCATCGCTGCAAGGTTGATCTCCGCCGCGCCCATCCTGGCGATTGGCGGCTCGTTGTCTTGGCCCGTCGGCTGGGGAAGATCGCCACCGCTCGGTGCCGCTGCTGCTTCGCTGCCGGTTTCCCCCCCGGCGCGCTCGCCATCAGGGGCCCCGCCGTCGAGCCGGTCCTCGTCGATCACCACCAGCAGATGCCGCTCGTCCGTCAGCCGGGCAAGGCCCGCCGGATAGGAGCTGGATCCACCCGGGACCAGGCGCTTGACGATGCGGTCGCTCTCGTTCGCCACGTCGGCGACAAGCGCGGCCAGCGTCTCAGGCCGGATGCCGAGTGCCGAAAAGCCGTCCGATGCGGCGTCGATATTGCCCTTGGCGTCGACAAAGGCGATGTAGTGGCCGTCTTCCGTAAAACCACCGATGGCGCGATCGGCGATCTCGGCCGCACTGCGCGAGCCGGTCTGCGCCGCCGGCAGCGCCAGCATGATTGCTTCCTCTCCATCGGGCATGGTCACTGCGCTGGCCAGGAAGCCGACCGCGCGGCTGGTCAGGCCGGTCGCCAGCCGAACCGTGATGGCACGGTCGCGGCCGATCTGCGGAAAACCGCTGGTTGCCATGATCTGGCGCCTGGCGATCAGCGGCAAACCTGCCGAGGCGCCGATGATCGCGCCGATGTCGGGATAGCCGAATACCGCTGCGCCGGGGCCGTTGGCCCAGATCACCTGCTCGAGATCTGCCGACAGAATAGCGATCGCGTCGCCTGCGGCGAAGCGCAGGCGGACCGCGTCGAGCACGGCGACATCGAGGAAGGAGTAGTTTTCAGCCGGCATGCGTTTGGCGACCCTCACAGAGCGGGCAATTTGCGGTTAACGCTTTGTTAATAAAAGCCGACGGCGCGAAGGTCCACAAGTCATAGCGTGCAACCAATGGAATCTCTAGGCGCGTGGTTAACGCCACGAACAAATAATATATGGTGCGATGCAACAAACATGTTGCAATGCACAAAAATTGCCTTTATATTGCCATGATACATGAACGAGACGGCTTTTCGTCAAAGCCGCTGCCGCTGAAAAGGATGGAAAATGTCCAGGACCAAGACCGCTGAAACGATCGAAAACGTTGAATTCCCGAGCTTCGACGCTTCCAAGGCCACTGACCAGATCCGCGCTTTCGCCGAAAAGGGCGTCGAGCAGTCGAAAGAGGCCTATGCCAAGCTGAAGACCGGGGCCGAGGAGACCCAGAAGGCTCTGGAGTCGACCTACGAGACCGCCAAGTCCGTTTCCAGCGACCTGTCGCTCAAGACCATCGCCGCCCTGCGCGCCAATGCCGAAGCCGGCTTCTCGCATTTCGAAGCGCTGATCGGCGCCAAGTCGCTGTCGGAAGTCGTCGAGTTGCAGACCGCTTTCCTGCGCAAGCGCGTCGAAATGACCGTCGAGCAGGCCAAGGACTTCCAGGCGGTTGCTGCCAAGGCGGCCGAGGACGTATCCAAGCCGATCAAGACCGCCTTCGAGAAGGCCATGAAAGAAATCAAGATCGCCTAATATTTGCACATAGTCTAACGATGCATCAAAAGGTCGCATTTCGTCAGACAAATAGATGTGCGATATAGTCGTTCAAACGAATACCCGGCGAGTGGAACCTCCTCCCTCTGCTCACCGGGGTAACCAGCCAGCACCTCCTCCCGCTGGCTCGTAACAGGAAAAGGCCGGCACCTCCTCCCGCCGGCCTTTTCTTTGTCCGGCGGAAAATGACGCGATGCCGGAGCGAGCTTTTGCCTTGCCAAAAGCCTTGAATTAAACTCCGATAGCCCGTATGGACGCATCGCCGAACGAAAGAGCGGGTCCCGAACGTTTCATCTCGATCCCGCTCTGGCAAACGTGCCGTTGTAGCTCAGATGGTTAGAGCGCCGGATTGTGGATCCGGAGGTCGCTGGTTCGATCCCAGCCAACGGTACCATCACCTTTCAGCCACACTTCTGACCGGCAAAATACTGCCAAAGCGGTCTTATGACCGGTCGCCTCACCGACGGGCCCGCGCCTGACGCGCGCCGCGCAGGTGGTCCACGAGGGCTCTCAGCTTCGGCGCGACATTCCGTCGGCTGGGGAAATAGAGATAGAAACCAGCAAACGGCGGGAAATAGCCGTCGAGGATTGGTACAAGCTCGCCGCGGTCGATCCAGGGGCGGAATGTATCCGCCATGCCGAACGTGATCCCGGCGCCTGCAACGGCCAGCCGGATCATCAGCCACATGTCGTTGGTCGTGATCTCGGGCGCAACCGCCACGTCGAATTCGCGCCCGTCCTCGCCAAACTCCCACCGATAGGGCGAAACTCCCGGCGCCGGCCGCCAGCCGATACAGCGATGAGCCACAAGCTCGCGCGGATGGGCGGGTGCTCCGAACTTTTCGAGATAGCGCGGGGCGCAGACGGCCATCTGCCGCTGATCGCCCGATACCGGCACGGCGATCATGTCCTGCTCAATCACTTCGCCGAGCCTGACTCCGGCATCATAGCCTTCGGCAACGATGTCGAATTCCTCGTCTGTCACCACGATGTCCAGATGCACCTCGGGAAACGTTTCTGCAAAGGACGCCAGCAACGGTCCTGACAGAAAGGTCTCTGCGATAGACGAAACCGCGATCCGCAGGCGGCCGCGCGGGCGGTCCAGAAACTCCGTGGTGGCTTCGACTGCCGCGTTCACGTCGGCGATCGCCGGTGCGACGCTCGCCAACAGGCGCTCGCCCGCTTCGGTCAGGTTGACGCTGCGTGTCGTGCGCTGCAGCAATGCGATCCCCAGACGCTGTTCAAGCCTGAGGATGCTTTGGCTGACCGCCGAGCGCGTCACGCCCAACCGGTCCGCCGCAGCGCGAAAATTGCGTTCCTCGGCCACCGTGACGAAGACGGCAATTGCATTGAGATCGATGTCCATTGGTTAGCAAGACTTATCTTAGAGGTTAACAATGGGCGGCTTATCGCGACAATGCCATGGCTCTATCTCTGTCGCAACGGCAAGAAGGCTTGATCCTCCCGATCCAAGCCGAAGCCGACCGACAAGGAGATATTCCATGACATCACTCCCTTCCTCCTGGGACCTGGATGGAAAAGTCGCCCTCGTGACCGGCGCGGCACGCGGCATCGGTCGCTGCACGGCGGAGCTGCTGCGTGCGCGGGGTGCCCGGATCGTGGCAAGCGATCTCAGCGACACCGTACGCGAATTGGAAGCCGAGGACGTGGCAACCCTGGTCGGCGACGTCGCCGACGAGGATCTGGCCCGACGCTCGGTCGAGCTCGCGGCGAAGCGCTTCGGACGCCTTGACATCGTCGTGAACAATGCCGGTCGCACGCTCAACAAACGTCTGACGGAGACCTCGGTCGACGACTACGACCGCATTCTGCAGATCAACGCGCGCGGCAGCTTCGTCACCGCCCGTGCCGCTGTGGAACTGATGGCCGCCGGTGGTGGCGGCGCGATCGTCAATGTCTCATCAATCTCGGCCGTCGCGGCCTTCGAGACGCAGGCGGCCTATGCCTCCTCCAAGGCGGCTGTCGCACAGCTGACCAAGGTAATCGCGATCGAATATGGGCGTATGGGCATTCGCTGCAACGCCGTTGCCCCTGGCGTGATCGAAACCGACATCATGGAAGGTGTGGTGGAGAATGGCCGGGAGATGCTGCGCAGCTTCGGCAATGCGCATCCGATCGGCCGGATCGGCCAGCCGCAAGAAGTTGCCGAGGCCATCGCCTTTCTTGCCTCGCCGGCATCCAGCTTCATCACCGGGGCGTTGCTTCTGGTCGATGGCGGCTACACCGCCCAGTGATCCCCTATAAAGCCGGCGCGCCGCGGGAGCTCATCCGCACGCCATCCCTTCACATCGTGAAATAAAAACCAAAAGGATCATCTACGATGACCATGAACAAAGTTGTTCTGATCACCGGTGCCTCCAGCGGCATCGGTGCTGGCATCGCCCGCGAACTTGGCGCGGCAGGTGCAAAGCTGATGCTCGGCGCGCGGCGCACCGACCGCCTTGAAGCGCTTGCGGCAGAAATCGAGGCGGCTGGTGGAACGGTTCGCGTGCGAGCGCTCGACGTCACCAGGAGGGCGGACGTCGCAGCATTCGCCGATGCCGCCCGGGCCGAATGGGGCCAGGTAGATGTCATCGTCAACAATGCGGGCATCATGCCGCTGTCGGCCATGTCAGCCATCAAGGTCGACGAGTGGGAGCTGATGGTGGACGTCAACATCAAGGGTGTTCTGTACGGCATCGCGGCGGTGCTGCCTGAGATGACGGCACGTGGCTCCGGGCATATTATCAATATCGGTTCCATTGGCGCACTGGCCGTCTCGCCCATGGCTGCCGTCTATTGCGCAACGAAATACGCTGTCCGCGCGATTTCCGATGGGCTCCGCCAGGAGAGTGACGATATCCGGGTAACCTGCATTCATCCCGGCGTGGTGGAAAGCGAGCTGGCGAACACGATCTCCGACGAAGCCGCTGCCGCCGCCATGAAAACCTGGCGTGCTATTGCCCTGCAACCCGATGCCATCGCCAAGGCAGTGCGCTACGCAATCGAACAGCCCGACGATGTCGACGTCAACGAGATCGTCGTGCGTCCGACGAAGGCGGCGCATTGATGCCATCCACTTTGAGCGCAGTGCTTACGGGGATTGCCCTTGCTGTAGCTCCAACCGGCCTGACCCTTCCTTCAACTCCAATCCTTGCAGAGGAACCAATGACGCAGCAAGATCATCCTTACGTCGGACTTTGGGTCACCGGGGATCGCCATATCAGGCACGAACTCCTGCCGAACGGCCGTTATGACGAAGGGCGTGGTGACCGCGAGAGCGCCTATCAGGGACGCTACGAAGTGCAGGGCAACCACATAGAATACTGGGACGATACGGGCTTCACCGCGGATGGTGAGTTCGTCGAAGGCGTCCTCTATCATGCCGGCATGATCCTTTACCGCCAGCGGTAGAGAGCCACCCTGAGACAAGCACTTCAGGGCTCCACAAGACGCTATTGCATGCCTTGCATAACGCGTTCGGCAGCTTGCACTGCAAGGCCGGTCACACCACATCTCTCCCAGCAAGCGCGGCGGAAAGAAGCAGGACCGCGAGCAGAGTCGACATTGCAAATGGTTGTCACTATATAGCGGCGGCTTTGACGGCTCGCCTTTTACGTGGTGCCAGCGAGAGCGCGGTAAATGTGCTAGCTATTGTGACATCTATTGTGATCTAAAACGGCTTGAAAACCGAAAAAAAGCAAATAGAAACAATAGCGCGGGTCGAACGAGTTTCCTCGAGAGAATCAGTCCTCAAGAACTAGAACGTGCTCCTTGAACCCTCCATTCCCTTTAGCTCTGTGGACCTCGGACAAGTTCGGCTTGCCGGGCGAAGCCGACTCGGCTCGAATGGCAGCACGCATCTTTTCGAAGATGCCGACGTTTATGATTACCAATCGGCATAGCCGCTAGGGAAACAGCAGTATGAGTGAACACGCGATCGAGTTCTTGCGCGGGTGGATTGGCGAAAAAGTCCACTGCCAGCCCTCGCCAGCCAGAATCGAGAAGCAGGCGGAGACCCTCGCCAGGGAATGCGCGGCCAAGGCTGCCGAAGCCGGCATACCCCTGGAGGATATTCAGGAAGAGGTCGGCGACATTCAGGAGCTCATTGCTTCGAGGCTCGAAGAGGCGGCCGAGGCCGAGCAGGACGAGCAGAATTCCAATAAGTCTGCCGGCTGACGGACCGCCTCCGGCAAAACCTGCCGGGCGAACATTGCCTGTCTGATGCGGTTGCGCGGTCTCATCGCCGCGCAGCTTTGCCAAATCTCTCCTTAAGCCACCCTTGCGGCAATGCCGGCACGAAATTGCCGTCGCGCCCGGTCATGTCTTCATTGGCGACCAAAGCATTGAGGATTGCTTCCTCCACGCTCTGGATGACGGCGTCGAAGAACGGGTTGATGTCGGCATCCGGTATGTAACCCGCGCTGGCCAATTTGCCGGCCGCGCCGCGCGCCGCGTCAGCATTGGCCGTGCTGAACGCCAGAAAGATATCGCCGGACGAATTGTATCCATAGCCGCCGGTCAGCGCGACGCCGAGCGGCACGCGTTTCGCCAGCCGTTTCAACTGGTGCGGCATGAATGGCGCATCGGTAGCGACGATCGCGATGATCGAGCTCTTTTCGGCTCGCGGCGTGTTGTCCCGGATCGCCGGTTCGGCGAGTTCCGCTCCGGCCCTGATGCCACGGATGACGAGGTTTCGCCTTGCACCGAAATTCGACTGGACGAAGCAGCCGATCGTGAAACGCTCTCCGTTCCAGTCGACGCTGCGCGAGGATGTGCCGGACCCTGCCTTGAAGCCGAAGGTGATCATGCCTGTGCCGCCGCCGACGCTGCCCTCTTCGATCGACCCGCTTTCAGCCGTATCGAGCGCGGAAAACACATGCTCGAAGCTCAAATGATGGCCGTTGATGTCGTTGAGAAAGCCGTCATAAGTCTCGCCCGCCACCGGCAGCGCCCAGGCGCTGTCGAGCGCGTGCGGCAGCACCGTCTGCATCCAGCGCAACGTTGCGTCGCGGCTGACGCCGCAGGAATGCGTGTTGGTGATGGTGATGGGAAGATTGAACGCTCCGAGCTCCTCTATCAGATGTGAGCCGGTCAGTTCGCCATTGCCATTGGCGCTGAACACGCCGGCGAACGCCGGGACGGCCAACTCGTCTCTGGGCCTTGGCAGGATCGCGGTCACGCCGGTGCGTACCGGACCCTTGCCGACAACGAGCGGCCCGTCCCCTGAGATCAGCGTCGTATAGCCGACCGTCACGCCGGGCACATCGGTGATGGCATTGAAGCGGCCTGGGGTGCCTTCGAATGGGATATCGACGGCGCGTGCACGCAGTTTGCCCGAGGGCGTCGTAAGATGTGGATCGGTCATTTCTTCCTCAGAAAAGCGCCTTGGTCTTCCTCAGAAAAGCGAGCCTTGGCCGCCCGGCGCCTTGAGCTTGGCTGCCGACTTGGCAATCGCCTTCGGCCGCGCCGTGCCACTGATGGCGACGGCATCGGCGGTGCCGTCGGCGAACTCCAGCGAAAGCGCCATTCCCGACACGACCTCCGCCGAACGCTTGACCACCGCGCCGTCCGCATCCTTGACCAGTGCGAAGCCTCGCGCCAGCACGGCCTTGTGCGACAGCGTCGCCAGCAATCGATCGGCCTGCGTCAGTTTTCCACGCAGACGGTCCAGCCGCCGCGAAATCGCCTGGTCCTGCCGCCATGCCAGTGCCAGCAGGGCATCGCCTCGCAGTTTCTGCCGTCTGGCGATCGGCGCCGGTGACAGTCTGGCGGCCGTGCGCGAAAACCGTGCCCGACGCTCGCGCACGATGGCGAAGAACGCCGCTTGCGCTCGGGCGAGGTCGCGGCGGGTCAGTGTGCGGGCTTCGTTCATGCGCCGCGACAAGGTCGCCGGTGTCAGACGCTGGCCCAGAAGCCTGGCCCGCTTGCGCTCGACGCTGACCGACAGCGCCCGGCCGAGCCGGCTCGTCGCCTCGTCGAAGCGCCGCCGGGGCAGCGCCAGCAACTGGTCGGGCGAGGGCAGCGCCCGGGCGGCTGCGCGCGCCGCCTGCCGCTTGCGTTCGAAATTGCGCGACAGTGCGGTCTTCAACCGCGCGCCAAGGCCGGCAAGCGTCGCTTCGAGATCGACTTTGACCGGTACGGCGATCTCGGCGGCGCCTGTTGGCGTCGGCGCCCGCACATCCGCTGCCAGATCGATCAGCGTCCAGTCGGTCTCGTGGCCGACCGCGGAAATCACGGGAATACCCGAAGCGGCGACGGCCCGGGCGAGCGCTTCGTCGTTGAAGCCCCACAGATCCTCCAGGCTGCCGCCGCCGCGCGCCACGATCAACAGATCGGGCCGCGCGATGGCGCCGTCCCAAGGTAGTGCATTGAAGCCGTTGACGGCAGCGGTCACTTCCGCGCCCGCCGTCTCGCCCTGCACCCGCACCGGCCAGACGAGCACATGCAGCGGGAACCGGTCCTTGATGCGGTGGATAATATCGCGGATCACCGAACCTGTTGGCGAGGTGACCACGCCGATGACGCGCGGCATGAACGGCAGACGCCGCTTGCGGGCCGCGTCGAACAGCCCTTCGGCCTGCAGCCGGCGCTTGCGCTCGTCCAGCAGCGCCATCAGCGCACCGGCACCGGCCGGCTCGAGATTGTCGATGACGATCTGGTAGTTGGATTTTCCGGGATAGGTGGTGAGCCTGCCGGTGGCGATCACCTCCATGCCTTCCTCGGGACGGAATTTCAGCCGGGTCATCGTGGTCTTCCACACCACGGCATCGAGCCGCGCTCGATCGTCCTTCAGGCAGAAATAGGCATGGCCGGAGGAATGCGGTCCGCGATAGCCGGAAATCTCGCCGCGCACTCGTACATTGCCGAAGACGTCCTCGACCGTGCGCTTCAGCGCGCCGGAAATCTCGCTCACCGTATACTCGGTGGCGTTGGTGCGTGATTCGGGTGCTGCGTCGCTCATCGGCCGATTGGGGAACGGTTGTTGGCCGCCGTCAAGGCGGCCGTGTTCGATGTCGGCCCCAATCGCGCGATCACCAGCCCGGCAGGATCTGGTTCGGCTTGGTCCGCTTCATCTTGGCGAAGGCGAGGGCGGCGAAATCGAACGTGCCGGTCTCCTCGCCGAGTGGCACGGAAATATTGTCGAGGCTCTCCGAAATGTGGCGCGCAAGCGCGTCGACGATCTCCGGCCGCGAGGTCTGGCCGCGCATGATGCCGATGCGGCAATCAGGCAGGGCGCCGAAACCGTCGGCCTCGCCCAGCACCCGCATGCCGGGCCGCAGCGCGCATTCCGGCAGCACCGAGATCGCCAGGCCGGAAAGCACCGCCGCGGCGATGACGGTGGCAGAGAAGCTGGTGAATAGGATGCGGTAGTCGCGGTTCTGCTGGTCGAGCACGTCGGCGGCCGCCCGCCGCCAGATGCAGTTCGGCCGGCCGAAGGCCATCGGCAGGATCGGCTGCTCATGCGTCGCGTGGTTGGCCGAGGTAACCCACAGCAGCGGTTCGCGCCGCACCACTTCCGACTGGCCGCGCGCGTCATTGTGCGTCACCAGCGCCAGGTCGAGATTGCCGCGCTTGATGTGTTCGACCAGTCCCGGCGTCGGTTCGCAGATAACGGTCAGTTCGACATGCGGGTTGGAGCGGGCAAACCGCGCCATGATCTCTGGCAGGAAGCGATCGGCATAGTCATCCGGCGTGCCGATGCGGATGGTGCCTTCGAGCCGGCGGTCGTCGAAGGCGGCCAGTGTTTCCTTGTTGAGATAGAGCAGCCGCCTTGCGTAGGAGAGCAGTCTATCGCCTTCCTCGGTCAGCCTGTTGGTGCGGCCGTCTTTTTCGAACAGCGGCTTGCCGATCCGTTCCTCCAGCCGCCGCATCTGCATCGACACCGCCGACTGGGTGCGATGCACCGCTTCCGCCGCGCGGGTAAAGCTGCCGGTGTCGACAATCGAGATGAAGGTCTGCAACTGATCGAGATCGAGCGGCGCTTTCATTGGCCTAATCCATCATTGATGCTGATGCTAAAGATTAGAAACATTCGTTGGATTAATCAATCGGGCCATGGCAAATTCCGATTTGTCCACATGAACGCATGTGAATCGAAGCCGGAACGGCCGCTGTTGCCAGCGCCCGATCGACCGGTTTCGCCCGTTCGAATGTGAAGGAGACCGACATGGCTACGTTTGATTTCGCTACCGAGACCTCGCGCATCACCTCGCGTCCGGCCGTTGCGACGCGCGTGGCCAATGCCGCTGCCAATGTTTACCGCGCCTGGAAAAACCGCCGCGCCTTTTATCGCCTCGGCGAGATGTCGGATGCCGAGCTCGCCGACATCGGCCTGACCCGCGCCGACCTGCACGTCGCTGTCGGTGTACCCTTTGGCCGAGATCCGACAGAAAGGCTTCGCGTCATCGCCATCGAGCGCGCCGAAACGATCGAGGATCTTGCCCGCAAGGTGGTGTGATCGCACAAATTCGCGATTTTGGTCGCATTGAACCTCTTGAGGCACGACGCCACCAAGTTACGCAGGCTCCCCACTCCCTGCCGGATCCCCCCGGCCAGCCTGCGCGCTGCCCGGTCCTCCCAGGACCGGGCTTTCTTTTTTGGGCGGCACTGATGATTGCTTGCCGGTGTCTGGTCTAGCGCCGGCCCATGCCTTGCTTGAACTGGTCGAAGATCGACTCCATGCCTTTCTGGTAGTCGTCGCGCTGCTGGGCGCCTGTCTCGAACATTTTGCCGAACAGGTCGTCGAACGGATTTCTCGGCCTGCCGCTCGGATTGGCCTGCGGCTGCGGCGCCTGGGGTTGCTGCGGCGCCTGACGCGGCTGAGACTGTTGTGCGCCACCGCCGAACATGTCCTGCAGTACTTTGCCGAGCGGATTGTCACCATAAGGGTTCTGTGTCTGCTGGGGTTGGTTCTGCGGCTGCTGTGGCTGTGGTGCACCGCCGCCGAACATATCCTGCAGCACCTTGCCGAGCGGATTGTCACCATAAGGGTTCTGTGTCTGCTGCGGCTGGCTTTGGGGCTGCTGCCCGCCGCCGAACATGTCCTGCAACACCTTGCCCAGCGGGTTGTCGCCGTAAGGGCTCTGCGTCTGTTGCGGCTGCTGCCCGCCGAACATATCCTGCAGCACCTTGCCGAGCGGGTTATCCGTGGGGGCCGCAGGCTGAGGGGCCGGTGCCTGGCTGCCGCCGCCCGCCTGCCGCATCATCTGCTCGATGAGTTCGCCGAGCGGATTGCCGCCACTGCCTGCCGCATGCATCTGTCCGCCTAGCTGGTTGGTGGTCTGCTTGAACAGCCCGCCCATCATCATCGAGGCGATTGCCGGCAGCATCTGCTGCAGCACCTGCTGGCTGACGCCACTCGCCTGCGCGGCCTGGTTGGCAACGGCCCGCGACAGGTCCTTCGAGCCGAACAGATGGCCGAGAATGCCGTTGCCCTCATCGAGGCCCTGCGGCGAGAAAGCCCGGCTTGCATCCTCGAAATATTTGGCGTGCTGGCCGCTGGCCATCGCCGTCATGAAGGAGCCGAGCCCGTAAGGGTCCGCCGTGTTGCGCTTGAGCCCCTGCGAAAAGGCCGGCAGCAGCGCCGCGACCGCCGCCTGCGTCTGCTGCTGCGACAGCCCGAACTGCTGGGCCAGCGCCTGCATGCCGTTGCCGTTCTGGGCCTGTGCCAGAATATCGAACAAGGAAGGCATTGTTTTCTCCTCCGGGAAAATCCTCGTTGGAGAAGCCTAGTTCGTTTCCATCACTGATTGAAGCGAATTTGCCGGACCGTGGCTCATGCGGACAGGGAAGCGTTAATACGCGTATTCCATGAATACCGGCTCGATCGAGCCGCCCCAGCGTGTGTGGTAGGCGGAGAGCATCTCCTCGGCGCTGGTCGTGCCGCGCGCGACGACCTCGTCCAGCGTGTTGAGGAACGAGGTCTCGTCGTAGCCGTCGCGGTTCTTGCGGCCACGGTTCTTCAGTCCCATGCGCGAGATGACGAGCACGTCGCGGGCGATCTCGCGCAACGTCGTGTTGCGGAAGGGCGCCGAAATGCCCTGTTGCGGCACCGCGTTGCGCATCGCCAGCACTTCGTCATAGCTCCAGCTCGAGGTCAGCGCCTCGGCCGCGTCGAGCGCTGCCGCGTCGTAGAGCAGCCCGACCCAGAAGGCCGGCAGCGCGCAGATGCGCCGCCACGGCCCGCCATCGGCGCCGCGCATTTCGAGAAAGCGCTTCAGCCGCACGTCCGGGAACAGGGTCGACAGATGGTTCGCCCAGTCGCCCATCGTCGGCAGCCCGTCCGGCAGTTCGTTACGGGCAGCGCCCGCCATGAACTGGCGGAAGGTGATGTGAGTCATGTCATGGTACTGGCCGTCGCGGATGACGAAATACATCGGCACGTCGAGCGCCCATTCGACATAATCGGCAAAGCCGAAATCGGGCGAGAAGCAGAATTCGAGGAGGCCGGAGCGCTGATTGTCGGTGTTGCGCCAGATCTCGCCGCGCCAGCTCTGCAAGCCGTTCGGCCGGCTTTCGGTGAAGGGCGAGTTGGCAAACAGCGCCGTCGACAGTGGCTGCAATTTCAGCGACACCTGCATCTTGCGGCGCATGTCGGCTTCGCTCTCGAAGTCGAGGTTCACCTGGATCGTGCAGGTCCGGTACATCATGTCGAGGCCCTTGGTGCCGACCTTGGGCATGTAGCGCGTCATGATCTCGTAGCGCGATTTCGGCATTTTCGGCGTCTCGGCCAGCGACCATTTCGGGCTGCCGCCAAGGCCGAGAAAACGAATGCCCATCGGTTCAGCGATCTCGCGCACCTGCGCCAGATGCGCATTGCCTTCGCGGCAGGTCTGGTGGATCGTCTCCAGCGGCGCGCCGGACAGCTCGAACTGGCCGCCTGGCTCCAGCGAGATCGCGCCCTGACCGGTCGGCTCGACCAGTCCGATGATGCGGCCGGCATCCATGATCGGGTCCCAGCCGAGTTTGTCCTGCATGCCTTCGAGGATGGCGCGGATGCCGCGCTCGCCGCCATAGGGCACCGGGGCATTGCCGTCGACATAGAACGGGAATTTCTCGTGCTCGGTGCCGATGCGCCATTTGTCGCGCGGCTTGTTGCCTTCGGCCAGGTGCTCGACGAGTTCGTCGACGCCTTCGATCGGCCGAAAATCGGTGGTATCGCGCGCCATAATAGCCCTCCGCACATGACCCCGAAAACCGGCTTCGATTTTCTGAAGGGATCAGGTGCCCAATCAAATGCTACAGCGTCCTTTGCGCGTCCGAAAGGACACGCGGCCACTGCCGGCGCTAGATGGACGAAATGTCAGTAGCCGATCAAGCGAAAAATCCTGAGCCAGAGGGTAACGGGAATTGATCACCAATCGCCGATTGTCGCCTGGATCAGCGCCAGTGCCGCCACCGCCGCCGTATCCGCTCGCAGGATGCGCGGGCCGAGCGGAATGGCGGTAACGAAGGGCAGCGCTCTCAGCATCCTGCGTTCCTCGTCGGAAAAGCCGCCCTCAGGCCCGACCAGCAGACCGAGCTTTCTCTCCCGCACCGCCTGCAATGCCGGCAGGGGATTGTTGGTTGATGCATCCTCGTCGCAGAAGATCAGCCGCCGCTCGCGGTCCCAACCCGCCAGCAGGCGCTCGAATTTTTCCGCTTCGCGCAGCTCCGGCACCGCCAATATGCCGCATTGCTCGGCCGCCTCGACGACATTGGCGCGCAGGCGCTCGATACCGGGTTTTGCCACTTGCGTGTGCTGGGTGATGACCGGCTGCAGGATGCCGGCGCCCATCTCCACCGCCTTTTGCACGAGGTAGTCGAGCCGCCCTTGCTTCAGCGGCGCGAAGCAATAGACGAGATCGGGCAGCGGCGGCTGCGGCCGCTGCAGCTTCATCACCTTCAGGCGCAACGCCTTCTTCGACTTCGCGGCGATCGCCGCCGACCATTCGCCGTCGCGCCCGTTGAAGACCAGAATTTCGGCGCCTTCGCCGAGCCGCAGCACATGCGAGAGATAATGGCTCTGCTGCTGGCCGACGTCGAACTCGATATCCGGTCCAAGTTCGTCCGGCACGAATAGCCGCTGCATCTTGTAATTGGCGCGCATCGCCGAGGAATGGGCGAGGCCGTCGCCGGCGTCAAGCCTCCGCGCTGGCGTGCCAGACAGGTCTGTAGCCACGCTTCAGCACGGAAACAGTTGTCGCCGGCGTGAGCATGCCGATTGGACCGTCGGCAAAATCGCCGAATCCCACCGGATCGCCATAGCCGCCGAAACTCCAGGGCAGCGCGGCGCCGTCAAACAGGGCGTACGCCCTGTTTCCTGACGAGATCATCGTGCCGTCCGGCAAGTCCGCAAGCGCCTCCGGTTTCAGTCGCGGCGCCCGCCCGCCCGATGCCAGGCGCTCCTTGTGCAGGCGCTTGTCGAGCTGCGGAGCGCGTGGCTCGGCAAGGCCGAAGGCATCGCCGAAGCGCTGGACAAAATCCCTGGCCCGCTCGCGCCGGCAGAAGAAGCAGGGCCGGTGCCCGGCGGCAAGTGCCGTCACCTCGTCGAGGAAAAACAGCTCGGTCCAGCCGGCCTTGCCGCCTAATTGGTCGTCGCTTTGCCGGTTGCGCCCCATCGGCTGGCGCCGCACGTCAACGTATTCGCAGACACAGATGATCCAGGCTTGCAGCGCCCAGCGCTTCTTCAACAGCGTTCTCGTCTCGGGGTCGTGAATGATGCCGCGATTGCCCATGAACAGGCCGCGCTCCGGCACGGCATGGATGGCGCCGAACGGGTCGACCCGGTTTTGCAGTGGCATAGGCGTTCCCTGTTGGCTGCAATGCTGACGCCATGATATCGCTCGCTGCATCAATTTCATGTCAGCAGGTTTCGATGCGGGTCTTGGTCGTCCAGAACTTCGACAATGAGGGCCTTGGCCAGATCGGCGCGGCGCTTGTCGAGGCGGGCGCCGATATCGACCTGCGCCGGCCGTATCGCGGCGACGCGCTGCCGCAAGATAGCGGCTGGCATGACGCCATGGTGGTGCTCGGCGGCGCCCAGAATGCGCTGGACGACGAGCTCTGCCCGTATTTCCCGGGCCTGCTCGATCTGACGCGCAACTTTGCCGACAGGGATCGCGCGGTGCTCGGCATCTGCCTTGGCAGCCAGTTGGTCGCGCGCGCCTTTGGCGGCGAGAACCAGATAGGCGGTGCCTCGGAGTTCGGCTGGCACGAGGTCGCGCTTACCTCGGCGGCGCAGGCCGATCCGGTGCTCGCCGCCTTGCCCGAAAAATTCCCGATCTTCCAATGGCACGACGACACCTTTGCCTTGCCCGAGACTGCCGTGCGGCTGGCCGGCAATGCCGTCGCCGAGAACCAGGCGTTCCGCATCGGCCGCGCCGTCTACGGCTTCCAGTTCCATTTCGAGGCCGACAGTCCGATGGTGCGCGACTGGAGCACCTCCTTCGCACCGCTGATCGCCGAGCGGCATCCTGAATGGGCGGGCCGGCTCGACGATGAAATGGCCCGCAACGGACCGCAAGCCGATGCCGCCGGCCTCGCCATCGCCCGCGCCTGGGTGGCGACGATCTGACGGCTCATACAGCCAACGTATTTGGCGACGTTGCATATTTGGCACGCGGCGGCAAATCCGCCGGGGATAACGCGTTTCATCCTTGGCCTGTGTCAGTCCGCCAGCCTAAAAGGCGCCCGCTCTGCATCTTGCGTGCAACCGCGATGAACCTTTCCTGTGACCCGCGCGACACACCGCCGATACAGAACATGCCTAGAAGCGCGAAACCGTCAGACATTTGCGACGTATTTCGCGTTTCAACGCATTGGTAACCCGCTCGTGCATAGATGCAGAAAGCTCAACAAGAGATGACGTCCGTGAAAGCAGCCTTTTTGTCCTTTGCCATGTTGTCGGCCATCGTCTTGTGCGGCCTCGGCATTTATTCCGCCGACGCGGCCAACAACCACAATGCCGTCGACGGCTACGGCGTCACCGCCGCGCTTCGCTAGACCCTCTGCACATAACCTCGCGCCTTACCTACGCCCGCTCACCCGTCACCGTCAGGATCCGTTTCTCCGCGCCGTCCACGACGAGCGCGGTGAGGTTTCCCGAGTGCCAGGCGAGGGTGTCGACATTGACGCGGTTGCCGGTGATCTCGGGCTTGGCTACCGGCGTATGGCCGTGCACCACGATCTTGGGATGGAGGCCGGTGTGGTCGTGGAAGACCTCGCGGATCCAGATCAGGTCCTGCGGGCTCTGGCTTTCCAGCGCAATGCCGGGCCGGATGCCGGCATGACAGAAGAAGAAGTCGCCGAATGTCACTGAAAAGGCCAGAGAGCGCAGGAACTCGACATGGTTCTGCGGCACCGCCTCGACCAGCGCGGCGTGCCCTTGCCGCAATGCCGCATCGGCGCGGCCAAACCAGGCGCTGCTGCCACCGAGCGACACTCCATAGGATAGCGCCGTCTGGATGCCGCCATAGCGCATGAACAGGCCGTCCGGGTCGGGGACATCGAGAAAATCGAGGAAGCCGAGATCATGATTTCCGGCCAGCATCAGGTGACGTGGATCGCGTTTTTGCGCGTCGATCAGGAAATCGATGACGCCTTTGGAGTCCGGACCCCGGTCGACATAGTCGCCGAGATGGATCACGCGCCAATCGGCAATGGGCTTCCTCTCCAACTCGCTCTCGATCCGGCGGTGCATGGCGGTCAGCAGGTCAAGCCGACCGTGCACATCGCCGATCGCATAGAGGCGCATACCTTCCGGTCCGCGCGCTTCGAAAAAATTGATGCCGGGCTCCGTCAATGCCTGCGTCGCCTCCGTGGTCATGCCGTCACGGGACTTTAGCGCCGGAGCTGATCCTTGCCCATGTCGGTGACCAGACGCTTTCCGCACAGTGCCAGCGTTATGTCCATCTCCTTGCGGATGATTTCCAGCGCCTTGGTAACCCCTTCCTTGCCGAGTGCGCCGAGGCCGTACAGGAAAGGCCGTCCGATATAGGTGCCCTTGGCGCCGAGGCACAATGCTTTGAGCACGTCCTGGCCGGAACGGATGCCGCCGTCCATGTGCACCTCGATCGTGTCGCCGACGGCGTCGGCGATCTCTTCCAGCGCCATGATCGACGACGAGGCGCCGTCGAGCTGGCGGCCGCCATGGTTGGAAACGATGATCGCGTCGGCGCCCGTCCTGGCCGCCATCAGCGCGTCTTCCTTGTCGAGTATGCCTTTCAGGATCAGCTTGCCGCCCCAGCGCTCCTTGATCCAGGCGACGTCCTTCCACGACAGATGCGGATCGAACTGCTCCTTCGTCCACGACGACAGCGAGGCGAGGTCGCCGACGCCCTTGGCATGGCCGACGATGTTGCGGAAGCTCCGGCGCTTGGTGCCGGCCATGCCGACGCACCAGCGCGGCCTTGTCGCCATCTGCCAGATGTGCTTCGGCGTCATCCGCGGCGGCGCCGAAAGCCCGTTGCGGATATCCTTGTGGCGCTGACCAAGGATCTGCAGGTCGAGCGTCAGCACCAGTGCCGAACATTTCGCCGCTTTTGCGCGGTCGATCAAATCGAAGACGAAGTCCTTGTCGCGCAGCACATAGAGCTGGAACCAGAACGGCTTCCTGGTCACCGACGCGACATCCTCGATCGAGCAGATGCTCATTGTCGACAGCGTGAACGGCACACCGAATTCCTCCGCCGCCTGCGCGGCCAGCATCTCGCCGTCCGGGTGCTGCATGCCGGTCATGCCGGTCGGCGCCAGCGCCACCGGCATCGTCACTTTCTCGCCGATCATGGTCGATTCCAGCGAGCGGTTGTCCATGTCGACAAGCACGCGCTGGCGGAACTTGATCTTCTGGAAATCCTCTTCGTTGGCGCGGTAGGTGCTTTCGGTCCAGGCGCCGGAATCGGCGTAGTCGAAGAACATCTTCGGCACGCGGCGGCGCGCCAGGTCCTTGAGGTCGGCGATGGTGAGAATGCTGCTCATGGATCTTTTCCGCTGGTTCTTCGCTGGTTCGTCGTCGTTGGATTTTCTGGGCGGGGCCTACGGCTGTTTTCTTGCCGCCTCACCGGCACCGGGCTCGGAACGTTGCCTGAGCCTCAGCCGCGACACGCGCTGCCAGTCGCCGCTGCGCTCGGCCTCGGCCATCGATCGTTCGACGTAGGAGATGTGGTCCATCGCCGCCTGCCGCGCCGCAGCCGGATCGCCGGCCTTGACCGCCGCATAGATTGCCCGGTGCTGCGAAAGCAGTGCCTCGCGCGCGCCCGGCACGTTGAACACCAGCCGCCGGTTCTGGAACACGCCTTCCGACAGCAGCCGATAACAGGAGCGCAGCGTGTGCAGCAGGATGATGTTGTGCGCGCATTCGCAGATCGCGTGATGGAACTCGATGTCGATTTCCGCCTCGTCGTCGAAATTGGCGGTCCGGTGCGCCTCGTCCATGCGCGCCATGATGCGGTCGAGCAGCGCCAGATCGTCAGATGTGGCACGCCGCGCCGCATATTCCGCAGCCACCGCCTCGATCTCGCGGCGGTACTCCAGATAGTCGGTCACCGCCTTGCGATGCATCGAGATCAGGTCGGTCACCGGCTTGGTGAACAGCTGGCCGATGACATCGGCGACATGGGTGCCGCCGCTTGGCCGTGTCGTCAACAGCCCGCGCCCTTCCAACGCTTTCAAGGCATCGCGCAGGATCGGCCGCGACACCTCGAACTGGCGCGCCAGCTCGCGCTCGCCCGGCAGCCGGTCGCCGGTGCGCAGCACGCCTTCGAGGATCAGGCTCTCGATCTGCTGCACCACCTCGTCGGCGGTGCGCGAATGCTCGATCCGGGAGAAAATGTCGCTCAAACGGGGTGCCTGGAGGTTGAACCGATGTGGCGCAAGATAAAGCCAGCGTCGCCAACTGGTCAAATTATTTATCCAATTCGCCGGGGCCGGGCCCGTTCACTGCCGCGGCTTCATATCAGCGTAAGCTAAACTGGCCGTTTGCGTCCTCTGGTGATTGCCTCTAGAGCAATTCCAGGAAAAGTGTGAAACGGTTTTTCGTCCGGAATTGCGCAGAATCAAAGAGATAGAGCGGTTCGGCGTTTCCGTGAACAAGAGAGACATCATTGCCAAAAAGGGCTCAGAGAAGCCCGGGGGACCAGCCGTGCCAGACGCCGACCCGTCCAACCTCGAATTCCAGCTGCGCGCCAAAGCCGTGGGCGGCAGCGTCATGGGCTTTCCGGCGCATGAAGGTCGGCCGGGCGCGCTCGGCGAGGTCCACGCCCGGCCGCATCCGCTGGTCGAAAAGCCGCGCGTGCTGGTGCAGCTTTCCTTCATGACCGAAGCTGGATCCGGCGTCGATCAGGCCGTGCTTTCCGAATTGTCGCGACGCCTCGGCATCGCCGCGCCCGACCCCCACGCCCGCCATCACGCGATGAAATGGGGCAAGGGCTCGCTGCGCTGGGAACGGCACACGGAGTTCTCGACCTACCTCTGGGAAGGACCGCTCGCCGAAAACGGCAGAGGGCAAGAAGACACACCCTTCGGCAACGGGTTTTCACCGCCGGGCACGGTGATTTCCGGCATCAGGCTGGAAATCCGCAAATGGACGCCCGCGAACGAGAGGCTGATCGCCGGCTTCGACCCGACCAGCCTGTGCTACTCGCTGGTCGAGCGCGGGAACGCGGCCATCGTCACCGATTTCCGCCAGGATGGCGACGGCTTGACCCGCATGCTGGTGCTCGACCGCGGCCTGACCCCGGCGCGCACCGGGGCACTTTCACAGCGGCTGATCGACATCGAGACCTACCGCACCCTGGCCATGCTTGGGTTGCCGCTGGCGCTGACGCTGTCCGGTCGCGCCCGCCGCATCGAAGACAGGCTGGCTCAGACCACCTTGGAAATGAAGGTCGCCGAGACCCGCGACAGCCAGACGCTACTTGCCGACTTGACCGAACTGGCCGCCGAGCTGGAGGCCGATGCCGCCTCCAGCCTCTACCGCTTCGGCGCCAGCCGCGCCTATGACGGCATCGTTCGCGAACGGCTGGAAGCGCTCGATGAAGAGGCGGTGCCCGGCTACGACACCTGGGGCGGTTTTCTGCAGCGCCGCGTGGCGCCGGCGATGCGTACCTGCCGTTCGGTCGAGGAGCGTCAGGCCAACCTGTCGACGAAGCTCACCCGTGCCACCACGCTGCTGCGCACCTGGGTCGACGTCGAGGTCGAAAAGCAGAACCGCGATCTTTTGGCTTCAATGAACAATCGTGCCCGCCTGCAATTGCGGCTGCAGCAGACGGTGGAGGGGCTCTCGGTCGCCGCCGTCTCCTACTATGTCGTCGGCCTCATCGGCTACGTCGCCAAGGGCGCCTCGGTCTTCGGCCACGTCTTTGCGCCGGAAATGGTCACCGCCGCCTCGGTGCCGCTCGCCGTCGTGCTCGTCTGGTGGGGCGTGCGCCGCGTCCGCCGCATGCACTCCGAACCAGGCAAGCAGCCCGGCGAGTAGCGAAGGGTGGAGCGGCAGATTGCCGCTGCGGAAGGCTGTCCCGGCCCATAGGCCTCCCAACCCGGCCAAAGCGGCATTTGCAAGCGACCACCGTCGCTGGTAAAAGATTTTTACCAGTCGATCGAAGGAGGCTGTCGATGTCCGGCCTTGCCATGCCGAAACCAGACGACGCCACGATGCGCCGGCGCGACGAGATCGTCGCCGATATGCGCATCATCGTGCCGGGCGAGGGCGTCGTCGACGCCGCCAATGCCATGCGCGCCTTCGAGAGCGACGGGCTCACCGCCTACCGGCAATTGCCGCTCGTCGTGGTGCTGCCGCAGACCGTGGCGCAGGTGTCGCGCGTATTGAAATATTGCAGCGATCGCAACGTCCGCGTCGTGCCGCGCGGTTCCGGCACCTCGCTGTCCGGCGGCGCGCTGCCGCTCCAGGACGCGGTGTTGCTGGTCATGAGCCGCTTCAACCGCATCCTCGAGATCGATTTTCAGAACCGCGTCGTCGTCGCCCAGCCCGGCGTCACCAATCTCGGTATCACCACTGCCGTCGAGCAGGAGGGCTTTTACTACGCCCCCGATCCGTCCTCCCAGATCGCCTGCTCGATCGGCGGCAATGTCGCGGAAAATTCCGGCGGCGTGCACTGCCTGAAATACGGTCTCACCGCCAACAATGTGCTCGGCATCGAGATGGTGCTGATGAATGGCGAGGTGGTGCGCCTCGGCGGCAGCCAGCTCGACGCGGAAGGCTATGACCTGCTCGGCGTTATGACCGGCTCCGAAGGACTGCTCGGCGTCGTCACCGAGGTCACCGTGCGTATCCTGAAGAAGCCGGAGACGGCGCGTGCCCTGCTGATCGGCTTCCCGACCAGCGAGCAGGCCGGCCAATGCGTCGCCGACATCATCGGCGCCGGCATCATCCCGGGCGGCATGGAGATGATGGACCGTCCGGCCATCCACGCCGCCGAGGATTTCGTCCAGGCCGGCTATCCCCTGGATGTCGAGGCGCTGCTGATCGTCGAACTGGACGGGCCAGGTGTCGAGGTCGATCACCTGATCGGCCTGGTCGAAGCCATCGCCTATAGGAACGGCTCGACCACATGCCGCATTTCGCAGTCGGAGCAGGAGCGGCTGAGTTTCTGGGCCGGCCGCAAGGCCGCCTTCCCGGCGGTCGGCCGCATCTCGCCCGACTATTACTGCATGGACGGCACCATACCGCGCAAGGAACTGCCGCGCGTGCTCGCCGGCATGCGCGAACTGTCGGAGAAATACGGGCTCGGCGTCGCCAATGTCTTCCACGCAGGCGACGGCAATCTGCACCCGCTCATCCTCTACGACGCCAACGTGCCGGGCGAACTCGAGAAGGCGGAGAGTTTCGGCGCCGACATATTGCGGCTCTGCGTCAAGGTCGGCGGCGTGCTGACCGGCGAGCACGGGGTCGGCGTCGAGAAGCGCGACCTGATGCCGGAAATGTTCAACCAGATCGACCTCGACCAGCAGATGCGCGTCAAATGCGCGTTCGACCCCAACCATCTGCTCAACCCGGGCAAGGTGTTTCCGCAGCTGAGGCGATGCGCCGAACTCGGGCGGATGCACGTGCATCGCGGGCAGCTGGCGTTTCCGGACATTCCGAGGTTTTGAGGGGTATGTTGGCGCTTGGACACCCCCCTCTGTCCTGCCGGACATCTCCCCCGCAAGGGGGGAGATTGGCTGCTTCAACGTCCTGCTCGCCTTCAAGCGTTGATGGTTGGCGAAAGCCTAAGCGACATCCGATCTCCCCCCTTGCGGGGGAGATGTCCGGCAGGACAGAGGGGGGTGGGAAGGATCGCGGCTTCTCGTCATTTACGACTGGCGGTTCTGCCGCATGACCACCTTCACCCCGACCACATCAGCGGAAACCCTCTCCACCGTCGCTTGGGCAGCCGCCGAAGACTCGCCGCTCGAAATCATCGGCCATGGTTCCAAGCGCGGCATCGGCCGGCCGCAGCAGAGCGAGCATACGCTCGACCTTTCCAAACTCTCCGGCGTCATGCTCTACGAGCCGGCCGAGCTGGTGCTGTCGGCGAAGGCCGGGACGCCGCTGGCCGAGATCGAAAGCCTGCTTGCCGAAAACGGCCAGCAACTGGCCTTCGAACCGATGGATTACGGCCCGCTGCTCGGCGGCGAGCCAGGACGAGGCACCATCGGCGGCGTGCTTGCTGCGAACCTTTCCGGGCCGCGCCGGCTGAAGGCCGGTGCTGCGCGCGACCACATTCTCGGCATATCTGCCGTTTCCGGGCGCGGCGAGGCCTTCAAGTCCGGCGGCCGCGTGGTCAAGAACGTCACCGGCTATGATCTGTCCAAGCTGATGGCCAACAGCTGGGGCACGCTGGCGGTGTTCACCGACGTCACCTTCAAGGTGCTGCCTGCCGCCGAGACCGAAGTCACGCTCGCCATTCGCGGCCTGCTCGACGATCACGCCGCCGCCGCCATGGCGCTGGCGCTCGGTTCCAGCGCGGAGGTGTCGAGCGCTGCCCATCTTCCCGAACGGGTCGCAGCTAGGGTCGCTGACGGCAGTCTCGGCAGCGATGCGGCGACGCTGCTGCGCATCGAGGGCTTCGGCCCGTCGGTCGATTACCGCATTGCCGCGCTGAAAGACCTGCTGAAAGACGCTGGTCCGCTGCAGGAGATTTCCGGTTCGGTCTCGTATTCGGTCTGGCGCGACATCCGCGACTGCGCGCCCTTCGCCGATGGCGGCGAAAGGCCTGTGTGGCGCGTCTCGATGGCGCCGTCACAGGGCCACCAGATGGTGCTGGCGCTGCGCATGCAGGCCGCGGTCGATGCCTTCTACGATTGGCAGGGCGGGCTGATCTGGCTGCGCATGCAGCAGGACGATCCCGAGGCCGGCCTGTTGCGCGGCCTCATCAGAAGACATGGTGGCGGCCATGCGACGCTGGTGCGCGCAACCCCCTCGCACCGCGCTGCCGTTCCCGTGTTCGAACCGCAAGCGCCGCAACTGGCAGCACTGTCGGCGCGGCTGAAGGCCGAATTCGACCCGAAGAATATCCTCAATCCCGGCCGTATGGCGCCGGGCGCAGGCTCTGCTACTCTCGCCCCGGCAACCGAGGGAGGAGCCCAATGAGCGATCCAGGCCAAAACGGTACCTCACGCCAGACCGACCGCTGGCTGGAGCCCGGTCCGACCAATGCGCTGGTCATCTACATCCTCTATCTCGCCGGCCTTGTCATCGGCGTCAGCGGCATTGTCGGTATCGTCCTGGCCTATATCAACCGCGGCAAGGCCGGCGGCTTCGTCGAGAGCCATTACACATTCCTGATCCGCACCTTCTGGATCGGCCTGCTCTATGCGCTGATCTCGGCGCTGCTGATGATCGTGGTCATCGGTGTCGTGCTGATTTTCGCCGTCGCCGTCTGGTTCATCGCCCGCTGCATTCTCGGCCTGCAGGCGCTGCAGCGCGGCGAAGCGGTCAAGAACCCGGAAAGCTGGTTTCTGGGATTATGAGCGTGATCCCCAAAAGTGGGTACCGGTTTTGGGAAAAGATCATGCTCAAACGGTAAGGATTTGTTTACGTGCAGACCAATTTCTCAGCTGCCCAGCTCGCCGATCCGCATGTCGCGGAATCGGAGAAGATCCTGCGCAAATGCGTGCATTGCGGCTTCTGCACGGCCACCTGCCCGACCTATGTGACACTCGGCAACGAGCTGGATTCGCCGCGCGGCCGGATTTACCTGATCAAGGACATGCTGGAAAACGGACGTCCGGCCGACAAGGAGATCGTCACCCATATCGACCGCTGCCTGTCCTGCCTCGCCTGCATGACCACCTGCCCGTCGGGCGTCAACTACATGCATCTGGTCGACCACGCCCGCGCCCACATCGAGGAGACCTACAAGCGTCCTCTGGCCGATCGTCTGACCCGCGCCATGCTGGCCTTCGTGCTGCCTTATCCCTCGCGTTTCCGCGCGGCGCTCAAGCTGGCGAAGCTCGGCCAGCCATTCGCCGGTCTGTTTGAGAAAATCCAGGCCTTGAGGCCTCTGGGCGCCATGCTCAAGCTCGCACCGACGTCGGTCCCGGCAGTCTCGCCGATGGCCTCGCCGGGCGTCCATGCAGGGCAGGGCCCGAAGAAAAATGGCCGCGTCGCCATCCTCACCGGCTGCGCGCAATCCGTGCTCGATCCCGGCATCAACGACGCGACGATCTCGCTGCTGACCCGGCTTGGCGTCGAGGTCGTCGTGCCCGAGGGCGAGGGCTGCTGCGGCGCATTGGTGCATCACATGGGACGCGAGGACGCTGCCCTGGCGTCGGCCCGACGGAACGTCGACGCCTGGACGCGCGCCATCGAGCAGGGTGGGCTCGACGCCATCGTCATCACCGCATCCGGCTGCGGCACCACCATCAAGGATTATGGCTTCATGCTGCGCCTCGATCCTGCCTACGCCGACAAGGCGGCGCGCGTCTCGGCGCTGGCCAGGGACATCACCGAATATCTGGCAAGCCTCGACCTGCCCGAGCCGATGCGCAAGCCGGGCACCATTGTCGCCTATCACTCGGCCTGCTCGATGCAGCATGGCCAGAAGATCACCCACCAGCCGAAGGAGCTTCTGGCCAAAGCCGGGTTCGTCGTGCGCGAGCCGCGCGAAGGGCATCTCTGCTGCGGTTCTGCCGGCACCTACAACATCCTGCAGCCCGGGATTTCGGCGACGCTGCGCGACCGCAAGGTCAGGAATATCGAGGCGACCGGCGCTGAAATCGTCGCCACCGGCAACATCGGCTGCATCACCCAGATCGCCTCCGCCGCGACGCTGCCGGTGGTCCATACGATAAAGCTGCTCGACTGGGCCTATGGCGGGCCGAAGCCCGAAGGCGTTCGCGAAGAGAGGGCGGCTATCGCGGCCGAGTGATCCGCCAGTCGTCTACTCGGCCGCCAGCCTGTCCGCCGTGCCGTAGGTTGCCTGGTAGCGTGCGCGCTGGCGGCTGAGCGCTACCATGGTGTTGCGCAGCAGGATCGCCACGGTGATCGGGCCGACGCCGCCCGGCACCGGCGTGATCCACGACGCGACATGCCTGACGCTCTCGGCATCGACGTCGCCGACGATGCGGCTCTCGCCGTCCGGCCCGATCTCCGAATTGATGCCGATATCGATGACGGCCGCACCCGGCTTGACCATGTCGGCCTTGATCAGCCGCGGCTTGCCGACGGCGACGAACAGCGCGTCGGCGCGGCGTGCGTGTGCCGCCACCGAGCGCGTCATGTGATGGCAGACCGTCACCGTCGCGCCTTCGCTCATCAAAAGGAAAGCGATCGGCTTGCCGACGATCTCGGAATGGCCGACGACCACCACTTCGAGCCCCTTCAGGTCGAGGCCGGTTTCCTTGAGCAGTTCGACCGAGGCAGCCGCCGTGCAGGGCGCCAGATCGAGCTGGTTGTAGACGATGTTGCCGATCGAGGCCGGATGCATGCCCTCGACGTCCTTGAGCTGATGCACCGCCGCCTGCAGCGTCTTGATCGGGATGTGCACCGGCACCGGTCGCTGGATGATGATGCCGGTGACGCGCGGGTCGGCGTTGAGGCCGTGGATCGCCGCTTCGAGTTCGCCGGCGGTGATGTCGGCGCGAAAGCGCCTTTCCTCGAAGCCGATGCCGGCAAGCCCCGCCTTGGCGCGCTGGTTGCGGACATAGACGTCGACCGCCGCCGTGTCGCCGACGGTGATCGACACCAGCTTGGGCGGAAAGCCTTCGGCGGTGGCGATCGCCGCGTCCTCGCGCACGCCGGCGATGATGCGTTGGGCAACCGGGCCGCCTCGGAGATAGCGGCTGTCGTCGGAGAGGGTCATCGAGATAGGGCCTTTGTCTGGAACTTTAGCCGCCACATAGCAAAGCAACCGCGAACAGGCAGTGCGAAAAACGAACCGCCATGCCCGTCGCGCGACGTGCCGGCGAAATCTTCCCGTCAATTCTTGCTGGCGCTGGCGGAAACAAAAAGGGCAGCACGGCTTGCCGCGCTGCCCTTTCGTGACTGGCCGCATCCCCACACGGCCCGTCCCCCGTTATTCAATACTCCCGAGGCTTCTGAGCAGAATCATCGGTGAGGTCAACCGCAGATTACATCACTACAACCGTCGTGCCAACATTGACCCGCTCGTAAAGGTCGACCACGTCCTCGTTGCGCATGCGGATGCAGCCCGACGACACCGCGCCGCCGATCGTCCAGGGTTGGTTGGTGCCGTGGATACGGTACTCGGTCGAGCCGAGATAGAGCGCGCGTGCGCCGAGCGGGTTTTCCATGCCGCCGGCGAGATAGGTCGGCAGATAACGGCCCTTGGCGGCTTCGCGGGCGATCATCACCGCCGGCGGCCGCCAGTCCGGCCAGACGCGCTTGTTGGTGATCTTGTGGGTGCCGGACCATTCGAAGCCCGGCTTGCCGGTGCCGACGCCATAACGCCGCGCCTTGCCGTTCTTCTCGACCAGATAGAGGAAATTCTCTCGCGTATCGATGACGATCGTGCCCGGCTTCTGCGGGCCGTCATAGGCGACTTCCTGCGGCAGATAGATCGGGTCGATTTGCGGCCGCATGATCATGCGCTTGGCCGGTGCCTGCACCGCTGCGGTGCGCAGCTGATCGGGTTCGGCCTGGCGCCGATAGCGCCGTTGCGGCTGCGCCTCTTGCCGGCTCTGCCGCACGATGCCCGGCGCATGGCCGAGCTGCAGCACCCAGGGCGCCGAAAGGTCGGGACTGACCACCACCGGCGGCCTCTCGGCATAGCGGTCGTTGGCATTGGCGGCACCGGCGGCAAGCACGGCGGCGGCGCCGAACAGTGGGAACAAGAATGTCTTCATCGCAACGCACCTTGATCGTCGAACATGCCGGGGTGCAAAGCCTCCCCGATTTCGCCGACAATGAGCGCGAAGCGGCCACCGAAACATGAATCGGAATGCGTAAAATGCCGATCTGTCAGTAAAGCTTTTGGTGTGGTTACCGCCCGGTTCAGGAATCTGGTAAAGCCACGGTAAAGGCCGCGTCAAAACGCGTTAACGCCAGGACAAGAACGGAATTCCGCCATGGACGAAAAGACAGGTCTGCTTGCCGGTCCCGACGGCGTCGCCCGCTGCTTCTGGCACGGCAACCTGCCGGATTATCTGCACTACCACGACCACGAATGGGGCCGGCCGGTCGCCGACGATCGCCGCCTGTTCGAGAAGATCTGCCTCGAGGGTTTCCAGTCGGGCCTGTCCTGGCTGACCATATTGCGCAAGCGCGACAATTTTCGCGAGGCCTTCGCCGGCTTCGATGTCGACAAGATCGCCGCCTTCACCGACGCCGATGTCGAGCGCCTGCTCGGCAATGCCGGCATCATCCGCCATCGCGGCAAGATCGTGTCGACCATCAACAACGCCAAACGCGCCCGCGAGCTCATCGACGAGGCCGGCTCGCTGGCGGCATGGTTCTGGAAGTTCGAGCCAGGACCGGACGAGCGGCCCGAGATCGTCGATCTCGCGCATCTGCGCGCCAATCCGACGACGGCCGTCTCGGTCCGCATTTCGAAAGAACTGAAGAAGCGCGGCTGGAGCTTTGTCGGCCCGACCACCGTCTACGCCTTCATGCAGGCGATGGGGCTAGTCAACGACCATCTCGAGGGCTGCGTCTGCCGCGAGCCGGTCGAGGCGGAGCGGAAAGCCTTCAAGCGGCCGAAATAGCGGCTCAGGCGCCGCCGGCGCCGGCGAGGAAAAACCCGGCGAGGATGGCCGCCAGCGCGGCGAACACCGGATAGATCACCAGCAGGCCGGTTATCAGCACGTCGCGCATGGTCGGCCCGTTGCGCTGTTGCGCCGCGATCTCGAACGGTCCCGCGAATTGCTTCGTCGTCTTCGGCGCATGATTGTCGGCCGGCCGCAGCCGGACCGAGGCGTCGCGTGCGCCGCTATCGATGATGTCGAACTTTTGTAGCGTGGCCATGGCCCCGAACCCGTTGTTTCGGCGCGCTTATCGGCCGGGATTGTGTCGGCACGATGCCGCGCGCGTGGCGCAATTGTTTCAGCTTCTTTTTCTTGCCTTCTCCCACAAGGGGGAAGGAGAAGCGCAAACCCTTGCCGCTCCCGGCTGCATCGGTTAGGACACCGGCGCCGTGGAAATCGGTTATTTAGCCGATCCCCGGAACGCCACGAAACACCGAGTACCCATCCCATGGCCGACAAATCCGAAAAGATGAAAGCGCGGCTGCCGCGCGGCTTTGTCGACCGCGGCGCCGACGACCTGCGCGCCGTCGAGAAGATGATGGCGACGATCCGCTCGGTCTTCGAGCTCTACGGTTTCGAGCCGGTCGACCAGCCGCTCATCGAATACACCGATGCGCTTGGAAAGTTCCTGCCCGACCAGGACCGGCCGAACGAGGGCGTGTTTTCGTTCCAGGACGACGACGACCAGTGGCTGTCGCTGCGCTACGACCTGACCGCGCCGATGGCGCGCTTCGTCGCCGAGAATTACGAGCGCCTGCCGAAACCCTATCGCAGCTACCGCTCCGGCTGGGTGTTCCGCAACGAAAAGCCCGGCCCCGGCCGCTTCCGCCAATTCATGCAGTTCGACGCCGACACGGTCGGCACGCCGGGCGTCGCCGCCGACGCCGAGATGGCGATGATGATGGCGGACGTGATGGAGGCGCTAGGCATCAAGCGCGGCGACTACGTCATCCGTGTCAACAACCGAAAAGTGCTCGACGGCGTGCTGGAGGCGATCGGCCTCGGCGGCGACGAGAACGCCGGGCGCCGGTTGACGGTGCTAAGGGCCATCGACAAGCTGGACAAGCTCGGCGTCGAGGGCGTGCGCCTGCTTTTGGGCGCCGGGCGCAAGGACGAGAGCGGTGATTTCACCAAGGGCGCCGGGCTGGACAATACGCAAATCGACGTTGTCATCAGCTATTTCACAGTCATGGCGCAGCATGATCCCGAAAAAATTGTCCAGACACTGGGATCCATCAACCCCGGTGTCAGCAATCTTTTCGAGGAAAGGAAACTCGAACATCTGGGCATCACGAACGCCTCGTTTGTTGAGGGTCTTGCAGAGTTGGAGCAGATAAGAACCATGGTCGCACAAAGCGGCTACGGTGAGGATCGCATTCGCATCGACCCCTCCGTCGTGCGTGGCCTCGAATATTACACCGGCCCGGTCTACGAGGCCGAGCTGCTGGCCGAGATCCCCAATGAGGACGGCCAGATCGTGCGCTTCGGTTCGGTTGGCGGCGGCGGCCGTTATGACGGTCTCGTCTCGCGCTTCCGTGGCGAGCCGGTGCCGGCGACAGGTTTTTCCATCGGCGTCTCACGGCTGATGACGGCGCTGAAGAACCTGGGCAAGCTCGATACTTCCGATGTCATCGCGCCGGTCGTCGTGCTGACCATGGACAAGGATACGGAAAGCCTCGGCCGCTACCAGAAGATGGTGGCCGAGCTGCGCGCCGCCGGCATCCGCTCGGAAATGTATCTCGGCGGCGCCGGCATGAAGGCGCAGCTGAAATACGCCGACCGCCGCGGCAGCCCCGTCGCTGTCATCCAGGGCGGCGACGAGCGCGCCAAGGGCGAGGTGCAGATCAAGGACCTGATCGAGGGCGCACGGATGTCGGCCGAGATCGCCGATAACGCCGAATGGCGCGCCGCACGGCCGGCGCAGGTGACGGTGGCGGAGAGTGAGCTGGTTGCCGAAGTGAAGAAGATACTTGCGGCGCAGGCCGAGGAGCGGGCGCGTGGCAAGTAGGGCGCCACTCCCTTCTCCCCTTGTGGGAGAAGGTGGCCGAGCGAAGCTCGGTCGGATGAGGGGTGTTCCAGGGAACGCCGACGCCTCATTTCTTCCGGCACCCCTCATCCGTCTTGGCGCTTCGCGCCAATCCACCTTCTCCCACAAGGGGAGAAGGGAAGGGCGCCTGCGATGACCTCGCGCCCCGCCATCGCATCCGACATCGCGACGCTCTTCGCCGCGCGCAACACCCATGCGGTCGAAGTCGCCGTGCTGCAGCCGGCCGACCCGTTCCTCGACATGGCCGGCGAGGATTTGCGCCGCCGCATCTTTCTCACCGAAAGCGAGACCGGGCAGACGCTTTGCCTGCGGCCGGAATTCACCATTCCGGTCTGCCTCGACCACATTGCCAGCCAGGCCGGCACGCCGCGCCGCTATTCCTATCTCGGCGAGGTGTTTCGCCAGCGCCGCGAGGGCGGCAACGAATTCTTCCAGGCCGGTATCGAGGACCTCGGCGACCGCGACACGGCCGCCGCCGACGCCCGTTCGCTGGCCGATGCGCATGCGCTGCTCTCGTTGGTGCTGCCCGGCCGCGAGCTGGTGGTCACGCTCGGCGACCAGACCATTTTCGAGGCGGTGCTGGCAGCACTTGGCCTGCCGCGCGGCTGGCGCATGCGGCTGGCGCGCGCCTTCGGCTCGGCGGCGATGCTGGAGGCAGCCCTTGCCGACCTCGCCAATCCGCCGCGCAACAGCCAGCTCGCCGGCGCGGTCGCCGCCCTTGTCCTTGATGGCGATCTGGACGCTCTCTCGGCGCATATCGCCGGCGGCATGGAAGAGGCCGGCCTGTCGGCAACGGCCGGGCGTTCGCCCTCCGAAATCGCGCGGCGCCTGGTCGAGAAGGCCGAATTGCGCAGCGTGCGGCTGTCGAACGAGGCATTTGCGGCGCTGAAGGGGTTTCTGGCGATCGACGTGCCGCTCGATAGCGCCGCCGGGGCGCTCGAAAGCTTTGCCACCGATGCCGGCCTTTCGCTGGGCGCCGCGCTGGAGAATTTTGCCGCCCGCGCGGCGGCCATCGCAAGCCTCGGCCTGCCGATGTCTGAAATCCGCTACGACGCTGCCTTCGGCCGCCCGCTCGATTACTACACCGGCCTGGTCTTCGAGATCGCGGCGCGAGACGGCGACCGGCCGCTCGCCGGTGGTGGCCGCTACGACCGGCTGCTGACGCTGCTCGGCGCAAAAACGCCGATCCCCGGCGTCGGTTTTTCCGTCTGGCTCGACCGCATCGAGGCGCTGCGGGAGAAGGCGCCATGATCACGCTGGCGCTGCCGTCGAAGGGCCGGCTCAAGGAGCAGGCGCTGGAGGTGCTGGCCAAGGCCGGGCTTGCCGTCAGCCTGCCCGGCGACGAGCGCAAATACCGCGCCCGTATCGATGGCATGGACGGCGTCGAAATCGCGTTCCTGTCCGCCTCAGAGATATCAAGCGAAATCGGCCAGGGCTCGGTCGATCTCGGCATCACCGGCGAGGATCTACTGCGCGAAAACCTTGCCGATTGCGAGGCGCGCGCCGAAATCATCGCCCGCCTCGGTTTCGGCAATGCCGATGTCGTCGTCGCCGTGCCCGACATCTGGCTCGATGTCGACACGATGGCCGATCTCGACGACGTCGCCGCCGACTTCCGCCAGCGCCATGGCCGGCGGCTCAGGATCGCCACCAAATACTGGCGCCTGACCCAGCAGTTCTTTTCGCAAAAGCACGGCATCCAGGTCTATCGCATCGTCGAAAGCCTGGGCGCCACCGAAGGCGCGCCGGCGGCCGGATTGGCCGATATCGTCGTCGACATCACCACGTCAGGCTCGACACTGCGCGCCAACCATCTCAAAGTGCTGGCCGATGGCGTGATCCTGCGCTCGCAGGCCTGTCTCGTGGCGTCGAGGAAGGCGCGGGCGGCGGCGGACGAGGCCGTGCTGCGCGATATTGCGGGCAGGATGGCGGCGGTGGAGACAGGCTGACGCCGCCGATCTCCCCCCTTGAGGGGGAGATGTCGCCGAAGGCGACAGAGGGGGTCGGTACCTCTTGACGCGACTCTCCTGACCGACAGAACAGGCTGGAGCTCCACGCGCGGCGACCCCCTCTGGCCTGCCGGCCATCTCCCCCTCGAGGGGGGAGATAAGCAGCTGCGCCGACCCGAAGCAATTTCCTGACATAAACCAATTTTGTTCTTGCTTTGTGCCGGCAGCTATGCTACTAATCTCGCTATGGTGCCAATTGGCCCAGAAGACCCGCCCGCCGAGGCGGGTTTTTTGTTTTTGGCCTGACAGGCGAGTTCCAGCGCAAGCCCCACCATCAACGGGATTTCCACCACCCCGCCGGGCTGATAGGCTCGGCTGGTCTGCGGAGGACACGGCGATGCCGATCAATCTCGACGAGTTGAAGAATGCCACCAGCCTGCGCGGCAAGCGCGATGGCGGCTCGTTCATTGCGCCGGTCGACGGCACGGCGCATGTCTCGGGCGAGCGCAGCGTGCCGCTGCTCAACCTGACCATCCCGGCGCTGTTTGCCGATACGGTCAGCAAATACGGCACGCTCGATGCCGCTGTCTTCGTCGAGCAGGACAAGCGCTTTACCTGGGAGGAACTCTTGGAGACCGTCGATGCGCTCGCCGCCGGCTTCCTGGCGCTCGGCCTCGAGAAAGGCGACCGCGTCGGCATCTGGTCGCCGAACCGCTGGGAATGGCTGGTGACGCAATTCGCCACCGCCCGCATCGGCCTGATCCTGGTCAACATCAACCCGGCCTACCGGCTGGTCGAACTGGAATATGCCTTGAACAAGGTCGCTTGCCGAGCGCTCGTCACCGCCGCCAAGTTCAGGAGCTCCGACTATCTCGGCATGATCGAGACGCTGGCGCCGGAGATCGCCAAGGCCACCCCCGGCAAGCTCGACGCCAACAGACTGCCGGCGCTGAAGACCGTCATTCGCATGGACGAGGAGAGTTCGCCAGGCATGTTCAATTTCGCCGATGTGCTGGCGATGGCCGGGCGCGACGAGCATGACAAGCTCGACCGCATCTCCGACGGGCTGAAACCGGACGACGCCATCAACATCCAGTTCACCAGCGGCACGACCGGCGCGCCGAAGGGCGCGACGCTGACCCACAACAACATCGTCAACAACGGCAATTTCGTCACCGCGGCGATCCGGCTTACCGTCGACGACCTGCTGTGCATCCCGGTGCCGCTCTACCACTGCTTCGGCATGTCGATGGGCACGATGGGCTGCGTCACCAAGGGCGCGACCATGGTTTTCCCGAGCGAGGGGTTCGATGCCGGCGCCACGCTGAAGGCGGTGGCAACGGAACGCTGCACCGCGCTTTACGGGGTGCCGACAATGTTCGTCGGCCTGCTCGACCACCCGGAGTTCGCCTCCTTCGATCTCACCAGCCTGCGCACCGGCATCATGGCCGGCTCGCCATGCCCGATCGAGGTGATGAAGAAGGTGGTGTCGCTGATGCACATGGCCGAGGTGACCATTGCCTACGGCATGACCGAGACCAGCCCGGTGTCGTTCCAAAGCAGCGTCGACGACCCCTTGGAAAAGCGCGTCTCGACCGTCGGCCGCGTCCATCCGCATGTCGAGGTCAAGGCCATCGACGCCGAAGGCGCCACCGTCGCGGTCGGCGCGCCGGGCGAGCTCTGCACGCGCGGCTATTCGGTGATGAAGGGCTATTGGGACGACGAACAGAAGACCCGCGAGGCCATCGACGCAGAGGGCTGGATGCACACCGGCGACCTCGCCACCATCGACGCAGACGGCTATTGCAACATCGTCGGCCGGGTCAAGGACATGGTCATCCGCGGCGGCGAGAACGTCTATCCGCGCGAGGTCGAGGAATTCCTCTATCGCCACCCCAAGATCAAGGAGGTGCAGGTGTTCGGCATTCCCGACCCGAAATACGGCGAGGAGCTGTGCGCCTGGATCGTGCTGAAGCCCGGCCAGATCACCACGGAGCAGGAGATCAAGGCGTTCTGCGCCGGCCAGATCGCCCATTTCAAGATCCCGCGCTATATCCGCTTCCGCACCGAATTGCCGATGACGGTGACCGGCAAGCCGCAGAAATTCCTGATGCGCCAGGCGATGATCGATGAACTGGGATTGGTGACGCAGAAGACGGCTTGAGAAGGCTTGCGTCTACGCGTGACGGAGGCGTTGTTTGGGCAACATATTGAGGGGGTGTTCCATGCGGATTGGGTTCGTGCTTTTCCTGGCAACGCAGCTGGCAGCCACCGCGGCGCTGGCGCAAACGGCGGCCGAGCGTGAGGCCTGCCAGGCAGATTACCAGAGATTGTGCAAGGGCGTGCTGCCGGGCGGTGGCCGCGTCGTCAAATGCCTGGCCGGTCACATGAACGAGCTGACGCCCGAATGCAGGAAGGTCGTCAAGGCCAACACGCCCGGCTAGCGCGCGAGCTTCCCTGCGGGTGACATGATGTTTCGGACCAGGGGACAGGCGAGGTGTGCGGGGGCAGGAGGATTCTTGCGAAGAGGACCCCCACCCCTGACCCTCCCCACAAGGGGGAGGGGGACTTTCGGTGGCGCCGACCTTTGCAAAATTGCCTGCATTTCGTCGCCAAAAGGAAAGCAAGGGCGCGCGGCAGCGTTCCCTCCCCCTTGTGGGGAGGGTTAGGGTGGGGGTCCATTTTCGCAAGACTCCAAATGCGATTGCCTTTCCCCTTGAAGGGGTGGGGTACGCTGCGATGGGGCTCGTCATGACCTGTCATATGCGATTCCTCTGGATGGTCGCGGTGCGCAACAGTGGTTGCAAATCGCCCTTCCACGGGATTCGCGGGAAGGCAAAACGGTGACAATGAGTGGTTTCGCAAGATCGGCGATTTCCTACGGTATGCCGTTGGCCGCGCTGGCGATGGCTGTCGCGGTCAGGGCCAGCGGGGTGTCGGTGGACGAAGGGTCGCTGGGCACCAGGATATTTATCGGCGCGCTGTCGAGCGCGATCATGTTCATCACCATTTTCGTGGTGCTCGACCACGCCGAGGCGGTGGCCCGGCGGGTGGGCGAGCCGTACGGCACGTTGGTGCTGACCATCGCCGTGACGGCAATCGAAGTGTCGATCATCGTTTCCATCATGCTGCATGGAGCCAACAACCCGACGCTTGCACGCGAATCCGTGTTCTCGACAGTGATGATCACCTCCACCGGCGTCGTCGGCATGTGCCTGACGTTTGGCGGCTGGCGTCATCGCAAGCAGGCAATCGTGCGCCAAGGCACAAGCGCCTATCTGGCGGTTCTGGTCGCGCTGAGCGTCATGACGCTCATTCTGCCGACCTACACGCGAACCACCGATCCCGGCACGTTCTCGGCGGCTCAGCTTGGCTTCGTCAGCGTGCTTTCGGTGCTGCTGTATGCCGGTTTTCTGTTCGCGCAGACTGTCCGCCACCGGGACGATTTCATCGACGCACAAGCGCACGGCGTTTCGACGCGAACCGACACTCACGAAAGCCTCGCCGCCGGCGCTATTCTCCTGCTGATCGGGCTGATCGGCATTGTCATGCTGGCCGAGCAAGTCGCGGCAAGCGTCGAAGATGCGCTCATTGCCTATGAGGTGCCCCAGGCCGACGCCATTGTCGGCGCGATGATCGCCGGGCTCGTCTTGATGCCGGAGGCGATTTCAGCGGTCCGTGCCGCACTCAACAACGAGCTGCAGCGCGGCCTGAACGTCGCCATGGGTTCGGCCTGCGCGACGATCGGCCTGACAATACCGGGCATAGCCGCCGCCAGCCTGCTCACCGGAAGAGGGCTGACCCTGGGGCTGCCGGCGACCGACACGGTGCTTTTGGTCCTGGCGCTTTTCATCTGCAATGTGAGCTTTAGCACGGAGAGAACGACGTTCCTGACCGGCTTGGTGCACCTTGTGGTGTTTTGCACGTATGTGTTTTTGATATTTGTGCCGTGAGGGGTGTGAGTGGTGCGGCAGATGCAGACCAAGCCAGGAAACCACCATCGATCGGGTCTTGAACGGCGGTCACCCGTTCCGCACCGCGGTGCGAGGTCGGCAGCCGCAGAAGATTCCGAGGAGGCGATGGTCGAGAGTTGGGGGCGGAGACGGCAAAGACTGCTTGGGTGATGAGCGCTCCAGTTTGTCTCGTTTGCGCCATTGGCGGACGGTCAGTCTAGCATCAAATCCTTGAACGTCTCGATAGGGTTGACCGCGGACCGACAGCTTGTCGGGAGATTCTTGCGCTAATGCCGACGCTGTCTTTCTGAAGGCTGTGACTTACAGAGGTGGACTTCTTCAAACTAGCGGAAGGCTAGCGTTGGAAGGCTGACGGCACCGACGTTCATGGTCTGCTCTTAGGTGGGGTTTTGGCGGGCCGAAACGAACGATAAACCGCACCCCCAATAATTCCGACCGCAATGCCAACTAGAATGATTAGGCCCGCGCCACCGGTCGTATTCGGCGCGATGATTGTCATAGCGACAAGGCCGAGCACCAATCCCACCACTGCGGAAACACCGAACCCGGCGATGAAATCCAAGGGCATTATTTCACACCGACGATGGAGAAGATCAGCGAGCCATAGTGGTCCGCCCATTCACGAGCGGTAGCGATCAGGCTTCTGTCGAACGTGCCCGATTTCCAAAGCTCGGGCCTGTTCTCGATTTCAATCACCCACCTGTGCATGATGTCGCTGGCCATCTTGTATTCGGTGACTGTCGACAAGTCGGCTTTGAGCACTACAGCCCCAGGCCTACCCATTTGGGTCGGCGGTGCCCACGCTATCAAAAACGGGCCATCGCCATCGATCGCCACACCGCTGGCAATCGCATCGCGGATCGCTTTTTGCGAAATGGCGAGGCCATAATCATGAAGGGCTTCGTCGCATGTTTTCGTGATGTCAGCTTTGGTTGCGGCCTTCGCATGCTCAGCACTGTCCATAGGCCAGACAGTCACCATTTGGGTCGCTGTGGGAACGACTAGTGATGAGGAAGGCAGGACAGCATTCACGAAAGCCTCGCACAGCATCTTCTGCCGCTCTTGGTCGTAGGGTGTGGCCTTTGATCGGAACGCCAGAATCCCGTACGCCGCAAAATTTGTCGGCGGATATTCGTTTGGACCGGCAAATATTCTCGAAGCATGAATTTCGCGAGAGGAATCCGGTGTGCCCGGGGACAGCACCTTGTCGACTGCATAGACCAAGCCATTAGTCTGTTTGATATCGCTCATAACGAGGCTGGCAATATCGCCGAATTGATCAATAACAGAGATATCGTTTCCTGCAGCCCGAAATGTGAGAGGGCATCCACCGATGGTGTCGACGGAGTACGAACCTTCGTTGGCCGCTATTCTAGCTAGGATCGCTTCAGTGCTGAGGTCTCCGGGTATCACATGGCATTTCAGCAGTTTGGAGAGTCTGGTCTTAGCTGCCGGCGCCAGGAGCGTCTGAAAGGCACCTTGTGGCAATTTCGCAAATGCAGCGTCCGTCGGGGCAAGGACTGTGAATGGGCCTCTACCCTCAAGCGCTTTCTCCAATCCAGCTGCTTTCACCGCCGCAACAACGGCGGTGAAATCCTTGTGATTGAAGGCATTCTCGATAATGTTTCTATCGGAAGAGATCTGGGCGTCGCCCATAGTCTCCGTCGTCTGGGCGTTTCCGCTCCCGACGAGAACCATCAAGCTGCACGCTGCAACAACTAGTCGACGTTTCATGCCAATCTCCGCCCAGGGCGAATTTATCATAACAACTGGTTTTGATAAGTGACCTGCCTGAGTTTGGCCTTTTGGGAACAGCAAATGTGATCTCGACGACCGTTGTAAGCCGCAAGCTCGCCCGTTGCCTCGCGATGTCAGCTACGGAACCACCAGAATGACTGACATGGCGCATTGCTGCTCCGGCAGCTAATGGGGGCGAAAGCGGTCCGGCAGCTTTCGAGCCGAGACACCCGGGAAAGCCGGCGTTGCTTCTGCCTCACACCTTGGCCTCCTATTGCGTTCACTTTTGCAATATGAATTCCAGAGCCGCTGCTTTATTAGGCAGGCGAAGAAAAACTGAGGCCGTGGGCAAGATGCGCATCGAATACTTACAGATTTCAAATGTCCTCAGCTTCAAATATGTCCCTGACGTGAGCGAGGCAGAGAGGATCGCCTTTGATAGCGGCCTGAATATCATTATCGGCGAAAATGGCTCTGGCAAGTCAACTGCGCTGGAGGTAATCAACTTCCTATTCCGGCGCGTGCTCTATCGCCAATTCAGCTTCAATCGAGACCTTTTTGAGCGTCGGCGCACAATCGGCGCAGACGTAGCAAAGCAGGTGCTGCAGCCCGTGAATCAGGGCGATTTCGGCGGATTTCGGTTGGAACCAAATTGGGATGCGGAGGGCCAAGAACAGCGCATCCGTATCGCGTTGCGGCTCGATGAGATTGATCAGGATAATATACAAAACATCAGAACCCACTTCGCGGAGCTTACCAAGACAATTGCCGCCTTCTCGAATCATGCAGTAACGGATGACGGAAATAGCCGGGGAACATACGTCATCGACGTGATCCTAAATCGATCGTCGGGCGCTTTCTCTGTGCAGCAGTCAGCCGGAAATGACTTCGGTTTTTTATACCTCACGGACTACCACTTTTTCAAGGAAGCGATATTGCTGCACAACGCTCTGAATGCGGGCAGTACGATCCCTCCGCTGTTTGAATCCTTCACTCTCATTAGTAGTTACCGCAACTACCACGCATTCCAGCCGTCAATTTCGCTGAGCAGTGCACCCGCGTCGCAGCAGATCCAACAAATCCGGAGTCAGGATTACGATCGCAGTCTGAATGCGAGTGACAATAGCGAGCCGCCCATCTTTGCATTGGTTCGGCTCCAGGTCGCTGAGCGACACTTCGGGATGATGCCCGAGGCGAAGTCTCAGGACGAGTGCGAGCAAGAGGCAAACGACCTTCCTTTCATCAGTCGATCAACGAACGCCTTCGTGTTGTAAATCTGCATTGCCAGATCCGTCTGCTCGACATGCGAACCTGGCAATACAGCTTCCAGTTCTACGACACCCGCCGAAATCGACCCGTTGGCGACATCAACAGCTTAAGCGCAGGACAAAAAGCGATTATCCATCTCGTCCTGGAGGCATACGGGCGTGGCGAGCTAAAAGGTGGCGTGGTCATTATCGATGAGCCAGAAATCCACCTTCACTACCAATTTCAGCATGAGTACCTTCAGGTCCTTCGCGAACTGAACAAGACGCAGAATTGTCAGTACATCCTCGTTACGCACTCGGAGTCCTTAATCAATTCGAGTACGATAAACTCGGTTCGCCGGTTCGCGCTGGATACCAGTGGGCATACGGCGATATTCTCACCTACCCTTACCGCCGACCAAAAGAGCCTGATCAAGATCCTCGATAACTCTAGGTCGACCTATGCTTTCTTCGCGAAGAAAGTTATTTTGGTTGAGGGTGATACAGATCGATATTTTGTGCGAGCGATCATTCAGGATCGCTATCGACTTCTTGATCAGGAGATCGCCGTTCTCCACATCGGTGGAAAGGGTGAATTCGTCAAATGGCGCAATCTTTTCACGACCTTTGGGCTGAGCATGTTCGCAATTGCTGACTTCGATTACCTCGTTAACTTGCACTACCCTGCTGAGAAAGGCGTGTCGCTCAAAACCCCTCAAGCCATCGCGGATTTTAAGCAGCGAAACCCAGATTGGGAAACGCATATCAATGCCGAAGCCACGCAGGGCATTTTCATTTTGAAAGAAGGTGACCTGGAAGCGTACCTCGGCATCCGTAAGGATCTTAGCCAAGTTATTGCCTTCTGCAGTAGCGGCCTGAGGACCTTCTTGGCAGATGATAGTTCTTCCAAGAGCCTAGAGGTAAGGTCGATCTTAGAGCGAATCACCAATTAAATCGGCTACATAAGCTCATAAAGGCTGCGCCGCCCGCCAAGCGCAGGTGACCCCGTTACAACGCGCACCGGGTGGCAAATTCTCGATCGAGATTGGGCCCATAGGACTCTGGCTCTGAGCCGAAAATTGGCGATAGTCGGCGTGCAGCGCTGTCAATCAGGCTTGGTGCTATATTATTGCAGTGACCCTGCCCGACGCATCGAGGCGACAACTGACTTGCGCCTGCCGGACTTCGATGCCGCCTTCTCTTGCGTAGTCTATTCGCACCTCGATCGGCGCCGTGATTGCACCCCGACGCTGACGCAAGGCGCCTGCGCTTGCCGCGTGGACACGGACGGCGCCCAGCGGCGTTGCAGCGGCCATGATCGCCGCGCGGCAGGCTCGCACGACCGCAATCGGCGTACCGGGTTTCGCTGTCAGTGGCCCCAGAGATCCAAACGGATACCCCTTGGTGAAGTCACCCTCACCGGCTTTGGAAGGCCTGAGGACGGGTGGCAGCACGATGGATTGCCTGGCGGTCTTGGCAGAGGCAGGGGCCGTCGCTGCAGTCGAACTGTCGGGTGCGGTAGCCGCCTCGTTTTCGGCGGACGGATCGTCGCCCACACTGGCACTTGTGCTTGTGTCACCAACGTTGCTGCTGGCACCAACGCCTGCGTCGACTGACCCGTCATCTGCACCGACCGAAGCTCCAACATTTGCTCCGCCGACGCCGTCAACGCTCGTGCCCGCCCCGACAGATACGCCTTGCGAACCGGCGCTCACTCCAGCACCGACTCCGACACCGCCGGCGCTACCGCCCACGCCTGCTTCAAGTGCCGAGGCAGGCCCAATTGTAGTCTCGATCACCAATGCAGCTGCGACATACTTGTTCATAGTCGTCTCCCCTGCGGCTTTCGCTCACTAGTCTTCACTCGCGCGGCTCGAGCTTTTTGATGGCCGTGTTGGAAGCAATGCTGCGGGAAGAGGTATGGTTGCCAGCAGAGCAGTTTGCGGCGACTTTTGGACCTTCACTCTCTGTTTTTCCGGCAAGCCCGGTTTACGGGCTGGTTTGGCGCCCGAACGCGATAACCTACTTGCAAGTGCACTCGCGGGGGTACGTGTTTTCGGCGCGCGCTCCACAGCCGCAGTCCGACGCTTACCCTTGACAGTATCAATTGCCTCACGCGCCGCACTGAGGCTGCGGGCTAGGCCGATAGCCCTTTCACGCTCTTGGTCGAGCGCCGCACTCAATGCTACCGAATTCTGCTTTAAAGCATCGCGTTCCTGGCGAACAATATCGAGGTCACGTACAGCTGAATCTGCTCGTTCGCGTCCCAGTTCGAGCGTTTCTCGAACCTGCTTTAGAGCGGCCTCGGCCACCTGTCGGTCCCTTATGGCGTTGGCCTGCTCGACGGCTGCCAGATTTGCGCCTGTCTTCAGAGCATCGATAGTTTGGCGAGCCGTGGCAAGTTCTTGTTCCAGGAGCTCAACCTTGTGCCGCTCGTCATCAAGCGCTCGCTTCGCAGCAAGCTGGGAGGCTTCCATAGAGGGGTGCGCGCCAAGCGCGGCAGCCTTCTCGCTGTTCCAGAGACTGGCTTCAGCCCTGTAGCTTTCGATAACGCGCTGCGCCGTCTCCAGATCGAGCGCGAGCGCTTCGTCTGTTCGCTGCTGCTCTTTTAGGGCTTGTGCTTGCTGAGCCACCGTGTCTGCCAGCACGTGTGCCTGGGCGCTTAGCTCACGTATGCTGCGCTGCATGACGTCTAGCTCCGCTCGTGCTGCGGCCAATTCGCGGCGTAAAGCCTCCTCATGCTCGCCGAGCGGCGGTTGTGCGCCCTCCTTGAGTGCCTGTGTTTCGCTGAGCACCAGCTCTCTGGATATATGGGATCCGAGCGCGCCCGGTTGTGGCTTGCCCGGTTCTTTGTCGACCTTGGTATGTTCGGAAACCACGACCGACGAGCTGGCGTTAGCTATAGCAACCGCTGGCGCTTCGGGGGCCAACTGACCATTTGCCGGAGATGCCAACAGTAGAACGAGGCATAACGGAATGAGGGACGGCGCGCCGTTACACCTCCTGCCGCTTATCTGGTGAGGTAAAATCAAGGGCCGTCGTTTAATAAAGGTGAAGTCAGAGCGGAGACATTTTGACCTGGTACTCTGCACATGATTCATCACTGAACCTCACCGATCGCAGCCCTCACCGCTATTGTATTCTCCACTTACTGCACGTCGCGGCGCCGTGGATGCCGCACCAAAAAGATCAATGCCAGTGAAGCACCCTCGGCAACGCCAAAGCACGGAATTGCGCGCAAAGGCTGTTTCGTATTTCCTTAGTTGTCATCATTCGAACAAACGGAACTTTCGGCTTTCGGGATGACCATCTTCTCTCCCCAACGGCTGTGATGCGGCGCAAAGCAGCCATTCAGGCTGCGAAGGCCGACTTCGGGTCAACACCAAACCTTTCGCTGGATGGTACGGCGCGCCCGCCAGCACCGCCGCCTCCAACCCGCGGATGATCTTCGCCGGCTTGATACATTCGTCGTGCGGGACCTTGTCGCGGCACGACGCCCGCCATGACCGCCGCACCGTTCGCAGATCTCTGCCGCCAGCGGAACCGACCGGCATCCAACCGGTTAATCGGCATGAAGCTTCCACCAACCCCAAGGGCGCACCATGAGCATTCTGCAAACCACGAAGAAAGCCGTCGAGCAGGTCACTGGTATCGCCAGACCGGACAGGCGAGAGGTTGCCGACCTCCTGAGGCCGCGCAAACCAAACGCGTTTCGGTTCAGCGATGATGGCCTAGTGCCCAACCATCCGTTCTGGCCGCTTGTCGTCTATCGCGGCGCTGTGAAGCTGCTCGAAGACTTCGATCCGGCGGCCGTCATGGAGGCGCTTTTCGAAGCAAATGGCTGGGGCGATAGCTGGCGCAATGGCATCTACGGTCACGTCCACTACCATTCGCGGATACACGAGGTGCTGGGCGTTGCGCGCGGCACGGCCAAGGTCCGCTTTGGCGGCAGCAAGGGGCGAACGCTGTCGCTGAAGGCCGGCGACGTCGCGGTGCTTCCGGCCGGCACCGGGCACCAGCGTCTTTCCGCATCCGACGATTTTCTGGTCGTCGGCGCCTATCCTCCATCCGGCACCTACGACCTGTGCACGACCGCCGCCGACCATGCCAAGGCGGTCGTCACGATCCTCAGGGTCGGCCGGCCGCGCAAGGATCCTGTCTACGGAAGCAAAGGCCCGTTGCTCGCAGCCTGGCAAAAGGATTGAAGTCGTTTCACCCGAAGGGGCTGCGGGTTGGCTTCGGGCTAACCGGACCCAACATGCGCCGCTCTACACCGCCAGCACCGCCGCATCCAGCCCGCGGATGATCTTGGCCAGTTCGACGCATTCGTCGTGGCGCACCTTGTTGCGCCGCCAAGCGAGGCAGATCGTGCGCTGCGGCATCGGCTCCTGGAACGGCACGATCTTCAGGTCGCGCATGGCGCTCGCCGGCCCTGCCGCCATTTCCGGGATGAGCGTGACGCCGAGCCCGTGCGCCACCATCTGCAAGAGCGTCGTCAGGCTGGTCGCGCCGTAGCTTGCCATCGCCACCGGCCGCACGCTGCCGCAGACGGCGAGCGCCTGTTCGCGCAGGCAATGGCCTTCCTCCAGCAGCATCAGCCTTTCCAGCGCGGGGCTTTCCGGCGGCACCGGCGGTGAGGCAAAGGCGGGATCGCCGGCCGGCACGGCAAGGAAGAACCGGTCCGAGAAAAGTTCTTCGGTGACCAGGCCCGGGTAATCGAGGGGCAGTGCCGCGACGAAGGCGTCGAGCTTTCCGGAGCTGGTGTCGTCGACCAGCGACGCGGTAACCGCCTCGCGCAGTTCCAGCTGTAAGGCCGGGAAATGCCGTTTCAGCTCCGGCAGCACATGCGGCAGCAGATAGGGCGCCACCGTCGGGATGATGCCGAGCCGGAAGCGGCCTTCCAGCGCCGGGCGGCCGCGCCGGGCCGTCGCCTCGACGTCGCGGACGTCGGCAAGGATGCGCTCGATGCGCGGCAGCAAGCCCTGCGCCTCGTCCGTCATGCGCACCGCCTTGCCGCCGCGCTCGAACAGACGGCAATTGAGCCGCAGCTCCATCTCGGCGATCTGCGCGGACAGCGCCGGCTGGCTGACGCCGGCGAGCTTGGCGGCGCGGCCGAAATGCAGAGTCTGCGCCAGCGCCTCGAAATAATGCATCTGCCGGACGGTCAAACCGATCATAAGAAAAACCTATCAGAATAAACAGCAAAGGCAATTTGTCTTTATCGGCCGAGCAGGCTAGTCTGGAACCATTCCAGGATGGCGCGGCTCGCTGGCCCTGCCCGGAAAATCAACAAAATCCCGGACAATCAACAAATCGGAGGCAAAGATGGACGCGAAAACCGACGACAAAAGCGCCGGCAAATGCCCGGTCCCACATGGATCGGCCAGGAGGAGCAACCGCGACTGGTGGCCAAACCAGCTCGACCTTGGCGTCCTCCACCAGCAGTCCAGCCTCTCGGATCCGATGGACGAGGACTTCGACTACGCCAAGGAATTCAAGAGCCTCGATCTCGATGCGGTGATCAGGGACCTGCACCAGGTGATGACCGATTCGCAGGATTGGTGGCCGGCCGATTTCGGCCACTACGGCCCGCTCTTCATCCGCATGGCCTGGCACAGCGCCGGCACCTATCGCATCGGCGACGGCCGTGGCGGTGCCGGCGCCGGCCAGCAGCGTTTCGCGCCGCTCAACAGCTGGCCGGACAACGCCAATCTCGACAAGGCGCGCCGGCTGCTGTGGCCGGTCAAGCAGAAATACGGCAGGAAAATCTCCTGGGCCGACCTGTTGATCCTCACCGGCAACGTCGCGCTGGAATCGATGGGCTTCAAGACGTTCGGCTTTGCCGGCGGCCGCGCCGATGTCTGGGAGCCCGAGCAGGACGTGGACTGGGGATCGGAAACCAAGTGGCTCGCCGACGAGCGCTATTCCGGCGACCGCGAACTTCAGGGCCATCTCGGCGCCGTGCAGATGGGGCTGATCTACGTCAACCCGGAAGGGCCGAACGGCACGCCCGATCCATTGGCCGCGGCGCGCGACATCCGCGAAACCTTCGCTCGCATGGCCATGAACGATGAGGAAACCGTGGCGCTCATCGCCGGCGGTCACACCTTCGGCAAGACCCACGGCGCCGGTGATGCATCGCTGGTCGGCCCGGAGCCGGAAGGCGCCGGCATCGAGGCGCAGGGCCTCGGCTGGTCGAGCAAGCACGCCACCGGCATTGCCGGCGACGCCATCACCTCGGGCCTCGAGGTGACCTGGACCACGACGCCGACCAAATGGAGCAACAACTTCTTCGACAATCTGTTCAACTACGAATGGGAGCTGACCAAGAGCCCGGCCGGCGCCCATCAGTGGACGCCCAAGGGCGGCGCCGGTGCAGGCACCGTGCCGGACGCGCACGATCCGTCGAAGCGTCGCGCCCCGGCGATGCTGACCACCGACCTCGCTTTGCGCGTCGACCCGGCCTATGAGAAGATCTCGCGGCGCTTCCATCAGAATCCTGATCAGTTCGCCGATGCCTTCGCCCGCGCCTGGTTCAAGCTGACCCATCGCGACATGGGTCCGGCCGTCCGCTATCTCGGCCCGCTCGTGCCGAAGGAAGAGCTGATCTGGCAGGATCCGATACCGGCAGTCGACCACGAACTGGTCAGCGAGCAGGATATCGCCTCGCTGAAGGCGAAGATCCTGGCCTCCGGCCTGTCCGTCTCAGAACTGGTCTCGACCGCCTGGGCCTCGGCCTCGACTTTCCGCGGCTCCGACAAGCGTGGCGGCGCCAACGGCGCCCGCATCCGCCTGGCGCCGCAGAAGGATTGGGAGGTCAACCAGCCGGCGCAACTGGCCAAGGTGCTCGAAAAGCTCGAAGGCATCCAGAGCGAGTTCAACGCAGCGCAGTTCGGCGGCAAGAAGATCTCGCTTGCCGACCTCATCGTTCTCGGCGGCGTAGCCGCGGTCGAGAAGGCGGCGAAAGACGGCGGCCATGACGTGGGGGTGCCGTTCACGCCAGGCCGCATGGACGCCTCGCAGGAACAGACGGATGTCCAGTCCTTCGCCGCGCTCGAGCCGAAAGTCGATGGCTTCCGCAATTATGTCAGGGGCAAGCCGCCGATGTCGGTCGAAGCGATGCTGGTCGATCGGGCGCAGCTGCTGACCTTGACGGCGCCGGAGATGACGGTGCTCGTTGGCGGGTTGCGGGTGCTCGGCGCCAACACCGGTCAGTCGAAGCACGGGGTGTTCACCGACAGGCCGGGCACGTTGACCAACGATTTCTTCGTCAGCCTGCTCTCCATGAACACTGTCTGGGATCCGGCGGCCGGCTCCGATGAAGTCTACGAAGCGCGCGACCGCAAGACCAGGGCGGTCAAGTGGACCGGCACCCGCGCGGACCTGATCTTCGGCTCGCATGCGCAGCTGCGGGCGCTGGCCGAGGTCTACGGGTCGGCGGACGCCGGGCAGAAGTTCGTCAGGGATTTCGTTGCGGCGTGGACCAAGGTGATGAACGCCGACCGTTTTGACCTGGCGGCCTGATCCGGGCATACGAATTTCTCGACGCAAAAAAAAAAGGGGCGGGCCTCGACCCGCGCCTTTTTTCGTTGGGCTTCCGAAAAGTCAGTCCTTCTCGAAGATACCGGCCTTGGCAACCACGCCGGCAATGGCGCCGCCGATCAGCGGCGCGACGATGAACAGCCACAGCTGGCCGATCGCCGCAGTTCCCGAAAACAGCGCCGGTCCGATCGAACGGGCCGGGTTGAGCGATGTGCCGGTCACCGGGATGATAGCGAAGTGCAGGCCGGCCAGCGTTAGGCCGATTACGAGGCCGGCGAAGGCCGTGGTGTGCTTGGCGTTGGTGACGCCGAGGATCACCGTGACGAAGGTGAAAGTGCCGATCAGCTCCCACAGCAAGGCCGAGCTGACGCCCCATTTCGTCACATCCCAGCCATTGGCGCCGAAGCCGCCGGTGTGGCCGCCCACCTGTCCGGAGACGATGATCCACAGTGCCAGCGACGCGATGATGGCGCCGATGACCTGCGCGATCCAATAGGGAATGACATCCCTGGCCGGCATCCGCCCGGCGAGGAATACACCGAGCGTCACCGCCGGATTGAGGTGCGCGCCCGAAATCGGGCCGATCGCATAGGCCGCCGCGATCAGGCCGATGCCGAACGCCAGACCGATACCTTCCTGGCCAAGCGGCAGCGCGCCGCCGAAGCCGCCCGTCACCACCGAAGCCGTGCCGATGAACACCAATAGAAACGTGCCTAGAACTTCCGCCAGATAAGTCTTCATTGCCCTCTCCTCGTATCGACCCGCGGCTCCGCCTTTTCTGCGACGCGAATCACCGCGCAAAGAGTATTCGCAACCGGAAAACTTGGAAAGCAGAGCAGTTTCGCAAGCCGCTATGCTTGTGAGCGCCAGACATGCACATTAGAGACTTGTAATGTATTGATGAATTGTTTGGTTACGCATGCCGGCGCCCGCTTGGTGGCGGCGGCTCGCGATGCACCAACCCACACTCGTCACCCCTTGCATGGATTGTCTCGCCGTCGGGGAAACAGAACTGTTTCAATCAGGACACGAAAAGCTCTAAGAGCAGGGCCGGATTTTGTTTTGCTGAGTAATGGAAGACGACAATGAGACTGGGCGGGCGGCTGGCGGCAGCCATTGAAGTGCTTGACGACATTGGCCGGCGCCACCGGCCGGTGGCTGATGCGCTGAAGGACTGGGGCCTGTCGCACCGCTTCGCCGGTGGCGGCGACCGCGCCGCGATCGGCAACATCGTCTATGACGCGCTGCGCCGCAAGCGCTCGGCCGGCTGGCTGCTCGGCGAGGACACGCCGCGCGCCATCGGCTTCGGCGCGCTGCTGCTCGAATGGGGCCAGACGGCGCAGTCGCTGAACGAGGCGCTCGAGGGCGACAAGTTCGCGCCGCCGCTGCTTACCGCCGACGAACTGGCAACGCTTGGCGGTCGCCGGCTCGCCGATGCGCCGCCGGCTGTCAGGGCAGATATCCCCGACTGGTGCATGCCGCTGTTCGAGCGCGCGTTCGGCACGGCCTGGGTGGAAGAGGGTGCCGCGCTGGCGACACGCCCGCCGCTCGACCTCAGGGTCAATACCCTCAAGGCCGATCGCGGCAAGGTGCTGGCCGAGTTGGCGGAGACCGGCGCCAAGCCTGCGCGGATCGCGCCGCACGGCATCCGCATCCCGCCGATCGAAGGCGACGGCAGGCACCCGAACGTGCAGGCCGAGCCGGCCTTCCAGAAAGGCTGGTTCGAGGTTCAGGACGAGGGTTCGCAGATTGCGGCCGAACTGGCCGGCGCCGAACCTGGAATGCAGGTGCTCGATTTTTGCGCCGGCGCCGGCGGCAAGACGCTGGCGTTGTCCGCGGCGATGGACAATCGCGGCCAGATCTTCGCCCACGACGCCGAGAAGGCCAGGCTGGCGCCGATCTTCGACCGCATCCGCCGCTCGGAAAACCGCAATGTGCAGATCGTCACCAGGCCGGCCGAACTCGCGCCGCTCGGCAGGCATATGGACATCGTCCTGATCGATGCGCCCTGCACCGGCAGCGGCACGTGGCGGCGCCGGCCGGATGCCAAATGGCGGCTGACACAGAGGCAGCTCGACGCGCGCAAGGGCGAGCAGGAGACGATACTCGATGCCGCCAGCGACTTCGTCAAACCCGGCGGCCTGCTGGTCTACATCACCTGTTCGGTGTTCGACGAGGAAAATGGCGACCAGGTTTCGGCGTTCCGGGACCGCCATCCCGGTTTTGTCCCAGTCGATCCCCGCCAGCTTTGGGACAGCCGTTTTGCGGGCCACGAAGCGGCCATGCGGATAGGCGCTGCGGGCGGCATTTCGCTGTCACCGTTGCTGAGCGGCACCGACGGTTTCTATTTCTGCGCGCTGCGCCGCGCCGGCTGAACCTTTGCCATGGACACACAGCCGGGGCCGAATGCTGCAGTGCAGCATTTGCGATTGCCTGCCGCCCACCCCTCTGCGATAAATGCCTTTGCAATAGGATTTGCCGAGAAACGAAGGGCGACGGCCATGGCAGCAAAGATCGTTCCTGCTCCCGACTATGAGGACCGCGTCAGGACGTCCTTTGCGCGCCAGAACGCGATGATGACGATTGGCGCCGAGCTGACGCTGGTGACGCCCGGCATCATCGAGATCGAAATGCCCTATTCGGCGGCTCTGACGCAGCAGCATGGCTTTCTCCATGCTGGCGTCATTTCGACGGCTCTCGACTCGGCCTGCGGCTATGCGGCATTCTCGCTGATGCCGGAAAATTCCGGCGTGCTGACCATCGAGTTCAAGGTCAACCTGCTGGCGCCGGGCAGGGGCGAGCGCTTTCTGTTCCGCGGCTCGGTAACCAAGCCTGGCCGCACCATCATCGTCGCCGACGGACAAGCCTATGCGTTCGCCGTCGATGGCGAGGCCAAGCTGATCGCCACGATGACCGGAACGATGATGACAGTGCTCGGCCGCGACGGTATCGAAGGCTGAGGAGCGGGCAGGGGAGGATCGACGATCATGGCCGGCAAGGCACCTGGTGAGCTCACCCCGATCTCCGGCAAGTCCGTTCTCTTCGTCATGGCGGTCGAAGCCGAATACGGTCCACACCTGCAGCGGCTGTTCACGCCGCTGATGACCGGCGTCGGACCGGTCGAGGCCGGCGTCGGACTCAGCGCCGAACTGTCCCGGCTGCATGCCGGGATGGCGCTGCCCGATCTCGTCGTGTCGCTCGGGTCGGCGGGCAGCCGGACGCTGGAGCAGACGGAAATCTACCAGGCCGTTTCAGTCGCCTACCGCGACATGGACGCCTCGCCCCTGGGGTTCGAGAAGGGCGCTACGCCGTTCCTCGATCTGCCTGTCAGCGTGCCGCTGCCGTTCAGAATTCCTGGCATCAGGCAAGCGACGCTGTCGACCGGTGCGGCAATCGTCACCGGCGCCGCCTACGACGCGATCGCCGCCGACATGGTCGATATGGAGACCTTCGCCTGCCTGCGCGCCTGCCAACTGTTCGACGTGCCGCTTATCGGCCTGCGAGGCATTTCCGACGGGGCAGCCGATCTGAGGCATGTCGGCGACTGGACCGAATATCTGCACGTCATCGACGAGAAGCTGGCCGCGGCGGTGCAACTGCTGGAACAGGCGATCGCCTTCGGCGCGATCGAGTTTGATCTGTCGCGTGAAGATGCGGAATCGGAATGAGAGAGAGGCCTCGCAACCCATTGCGCCGACTCGTTTCTTTCTCTAAACGCTCGCCATGAAAACAGCCAATCATCCCGACACCGTCCTGATTGTCGATTTCGGCAGCCAGTTTACCCAGCTGATCGCCCGCCGCATCCGCGAGGCCGGTGTCTTTTCCGAGATCGTGCCCTTCCAGTCGGCCGAGGCGGCGTTCAAGCGCATCGATCCGAGGGCGGTGATCCTGTCCGGCGGCCCGGCCTCGACCGGCGACATCGGCAGTCCGCGCGCGCCGCAGATGGTCTTCGACGCCGGCGTGCCGGTGCTCGGCATCTGCTATGGCCAGATGGCGATGTGCGTGCAGATGGGCGGCGTCGCCGAAAGCTCCGATCATCGCGAATTCGGCCGCGCCTTCGTCGAGATCGCCAAGGACAGCCCGTTGTTCGAGGGCCTGTGGGCGCCCGGCCAGCGCCACCAGGTGTGGATGAGCCATGGCGACCGCGTCATCTCCCTGCCCAAAGGGTTCGAGGTGCTCGGAAAATCGGAGGGCTCGCCCTTCGCCATCTTCGGCAATGTCGAGCGCAAGATGTACGGCCTCATGTTCCACCCCGAAGTGGTGCATACGCCGGACGGCGCCAGACTGCTCCAAAACTTCGTCCACAACATCGCCGGTATTGAGGGCGATTGGACGATGCGCGCTTACCGCGAGCACGCGGTCGAGACGATCCGTAAGCAGGTCGGCAAGGGCAAGGTGATCTGCGCGCTTTCAGGCGGCGTCGATTCCTCTGTGGCAGCACTCCTGATCCACGAGGCGGTCGGCGACCAGCTTACCTGCATCCTCGTCGACCATGGGCTGATGCGCAAGGACGAGGCATCAGGCGTGGTGGAGATGTTTCGCCAGCACTACAATCTGCCGCTGATCCTGGTCGACGCTGCGGACCGTTTCATCGGCGCGCTCGAGGGCGAGTCGGACCCCGAGAAGAAGCGCAAGACCATCGGGCGGCTGTTCATCGAGGTGTTCGAGGAGGAGGCCGAGAAGCTCGGCGGCGCCGATTTTCTGGCGCAAGGCACCCTCTATCCCGACGTCATCGAAAGCGTCTCCTTCACCGGCGGCCCGTCGGTGACGATCAAGTCGCACCATAATGTCGGCGGCTTGCCCGAGCGCATGAACATGCAGCTGGTCGAGCCGCTGCGCGAATTGTTCAAGGACGAGGTGAGGGCGCTCGGCAAGGAACTCGGCCTGCCCGACAGCTTCATCGGCCGGCATCCGTTCCCCGGTCCCGGTCTCGCCATCCGCTGCCCGGGCGGCATCACCCGCGAAAAGCTGGAGATCCTGCGCGAGGCCGACGCCATCTATCTCGACGAGATCCGCAAGGCCGGCCTCTACGACGCCATCTGGCAGGCTTTCGCCGTGCTGCTGCCGGTGCAGACCGTCGGCGTGATGGGCGACGGCCGCACCTACGAGTTCGTCTGCGCGCTGCGCGCCGTCACCTCGGTCGACGGCATGACGGCGGATTTCTACCACTACGATATGGCCTTCCTCGGTGCCGCCGCTACGCGCATCATCAACGAAGTGCGCGGCATCAACCGCGTCGTCTACGACGTGACGAGCAAGCCCCCAGGTACAATCGAGTGGGAGTGAAGGAACGGCGATGATAGGCGGCTCTAGCGTAGAATTTCGCAGAAAATACAATGATTTGCGGGGAGGGCAGACTGCTAGCCAAGGCACATTATCAATGGAATTGACACACCTATCAAGTCATTGAAATCGTTAAGTTTATCGGAGGGGCCCTAGCGCGGCTCGCAGCTTGTAGCAGATCACTCTGACGGTACTTTTGACGGCGATTTTCGTATCCGACAGAGCATTCTAAAAAGTACCGTCATTCGTTTTTGGGATTCGACGGTACTTTTCTGTTGTCCCGACTGCTGCCGGATCTGCGATGGAGAGAAGCGTCGACCCCATCCAGGCGGGAGCTTGGACCGCGGTAGATGCGAGCGTCTTTTTATCGTTGGGAGAAAGATGAGGCGCCGCGATCTGTGCAAGCTCGGCCGCGCGCGCCGGCCCAATATGACGAAGCGCCTGGACGACGGTCCCGGCCAAGCTGCCCGGAGCAATTAAATGCTTATCCGCCCGCGTGGTCGTTGCCACCGTGCGCGGCGATGAACATGGCGACTGCCGACCGGCAATAGGATTCGATTTCGTTGTCGTCCTCTGCTCTCGCCTGATCGAAGCGTGCGATAATCAGGAGATCGGATCCTTTGAAAAGCGCGGCAAACAAGCGGGCGGACCGGAGAGGATCGGGCACGTTCAGAACCGCCTTCGCGTGCAACTGACGCAACAGGGCCTCGATTTGGGCGATGACATAGGCGGGGCCGGCTTCGTAATGGAGCCTGCTTAACGACTTTTGATTCGTCTTGTCGGCCATGATCATGGCTTCGACATTGCGGACGTCCGGGCTCAACAGCGTGCGAAGCAGGGATGTTCCCACCGCCATGAGCTGATGTTCTGCCGAACCGTCGAGACCTTCAATAAGAGCCTGTGGTGCAAACTGATGACAGTGGGCCGCGATGGCCGCGCTGAACAGCGCCTCCTTGTTCTCGAAGTGCCGATAGATGCTGAGCTTGGATATCCTCGCTCGCTGGGCGACCTTGTCCAATGTCGTCGCTTGAAAACCCAATTCCACAAAGAGTTCGCACGCGGCATCGACTATCGTTTGGCCAAGCGCCTCGTTGACGGGCCGGCCGCGCCGGCCCTGGCTGTTTACGGTCACGACAATTCCTGTACTTGACAGTATCCTAATTCTTGCATTACGATACCATGTAGTATCTGAAATGTGCAAGCCAATGGGTAAGTTTCAACCTGTCCTCCAAATCCAAGTTTCCCTGGGCCGCCCGGCGATATCGAATGCGGCATTGTCCGGCCGGTCAACACAGTGATGGACGACTTTCTCGTCGATGCCGAAGCCCTGCTCGCTGCCCGTCTCGAGCGCGTATCGCTGGACGATATTTCGCGCCAGGCCCAGGCCAACCCCCTCCATCCACAACACGGAGTTTATCACCATGGATGACGTGATCATCATCGGCGGCAGCTTTGCCGGTCTCGCCGGCGCCCTGCAGCTCGGCCGTGCCCGCCGCAAGGTCACCGTTCTCGATACCGGCCTGCCGCGCAATCGCTTCGCCGGCCACTCGCATGGCCTGCTCGGTCACGATCACAAGCCACCGCTGGACATCCTGGCCGAGGCGCGGCAGCAGCTGGCGCGTTATCCCACGATCAGGCTGGTCAGTGCCCGGGCCGACAGCGTCTCCGGCGCCATCGACGATTTCTCCGTCCTCACTGGCGATGGCGAAAGCCTTGGGGCGCGCCGCCTGATCCTGAGCTATGGCGTCGCCGACCAGATGCCTGATGTTCCGGGCTTTGCCGAAAGCTGGGGCACGTCCATCGTGCCCTGTCCCTATTGCGACGGCTTTGAAGTCGCCGGCCAGCATTGGGGCCTTGTCTGGTCCGGCCCGCAGTCGCACAATTATGTCAGGCTGTACCACGATTGGACCGACACGTTAACGCTCTTCGCCGATGGTCACGACATTCCACCCGATATCCGGGCCGATCTGGCGCGCCGCAACATACCTGTCGTCGATGGCCGGATCACCGAGATCGCCCATCGCGGGGGCCATATCGCCACCGTCAATCTCGATACCGGCCGCAATGTCGCGGTCGACATCCTGTTCGCCCATCCGCGCAACAAGCCGTCCGCAAGCCTGCATGAATCACTGGGCCTCGCCACGGTCGATACGCCCCTCGGCATCGCCCTCAAGGTCGACGAGCGCCGCGAAACCAGCATTCCCGGCATCTACGCTGCCGGCGACCTCGCCAACCCCCTCATGGCCTCGGTCACCACGGCATCATCGCACGGCGCGATGGCGGGTATCTTCGCCCAGCAGTCGATGCTGGTTTGAGAGCACAGATACCCTTCTCCGGTTGCCGCGGGCCTTCATATTATGAAGGTTGCGGGCCGGTGCCACGGAACACGGCCCCCCTCTCCCCTGAGGGGCGTCTTCGGCCGGTCAGCTGCGTCAGATCATCACGAAAGAGAATGCCGCTAACCTTCGACGCCTCATGGCTCTTCGAAATCCACTTTCGCACTATCGGAACATCAATGATCCGGTAAATCTATCGCGACGCGTCTTGGACTCGCAGCGCCCAGCAGAGCACCATCTGCTGAGCGATGCCAGCTTTGCAATCAGCATGGCGGTCAGGCTTCTGGCGCTACCACCGTTCCGACTGAGCGGCCGAACTATCCTCGACGAGGACATTTGATTGCGGCCCACCGCGCACGTCGGCCTCAGAATGCGTTTCCGAATGCGGTAGTGCTCCAGCGTAGAATGGCGCGCAAAAAGGTGGTTGAGGCGGACGCGCACGACGAGACCACCTCGGTTGGTCGTGTTGCCAATGAGGTTGATGATGGTCTCGTAGGTCCGCAGAGGGCGGCGACGACCTCGTCGGGGTTCTCTTCCGCGTAGTGAAGAGCCAAGCGGCCGACCGCGAGATCGACGACTTCATGACCGTCCCACGCGCGCGCCCAGGGTGATAAGAAGCTCGTCCAGTTGCTCGAACGTCTCGACCATTGCATCCGCCGCCCCGGTGCCGGCAGCCTCGAGAACTTCCTTCGAGGGATAGAGCTCGTGCAGGACCAGCAGCGTCTTGCCACCTTTTTCCTCGAAGGTCACCGTGGTCACGGGCCCACCCTCACCATCTTCCTCATTGGTCCAGACGAGGCGCGAGTGCGCTGTCACTTCGAGGTACGTGCCGAAGAACGCCATAGCATCGGGTTCGAACTCGAGACGGTACTTGCCCCCGACACGAACATCCATTTGGCAGGAACGCAGGAGCATGCCCATCGACTTCGGCACCCACCACTGCTGGAACAGCTCGGGCTTGGTCCACGCCTCGAACACGATGCGCGCCGGGGCGTCAAAGGTTCGCGTAACGACTAGCTCACGCTCGGACTTCCGTTCCACCGTCGTGCGGTTCTTCATGGGGGTAGGCTCACTCTCACTTCCTGCGTCCATCGACCTTCTCCTTCTGTTTCAGTTCCTCGATAACCTTATCCAACTCGTCGAAGCGTGCGTCCCAGAGCTGGTTGTACCTCTCGATCCATGCCGCCTCTTCCTCTAGTCGGCGCAGGCCGAGCTTGCAGGTCCGCACGCGTCCGACCTTCTCCGTGGTCACGAGCCCCGCCTGCTCCAAGACGCCGACATGCTTTTTCATGCCCGTGAGGGTCATGTGGAACTTTTCGGCAAGGTCCGTGATCGAAGCGTCTGCACGTCCGAGATGCTCCAGAACGCCGCGTCGGGTGGCGTCCGAGAGCGCGGCGAACGAGGCATCGAAGCGGATCCGAGCATACTGAACCATGTGGTTCAGTATGTAACACACGGATTAGCGGCATTCAAGGGGAGACCGAGCGCGCTCTGCGTTGGTTCTCCATTGAGTGTAGAAAAAATTGCGCCGTTAGAGCAGGGCGTTGCCATACTCAAGAACAATCGAGTGGGAGTGAGGGGCGTGCTGTGGAGTAAAGTAGGATAGGATATCGCGCTGTAGGCGATACCAGCACAGCAAAGTAGCCGACAGTTCTCAATTCGCGATGACTGGGATCAGCCGGCATTAGCGTCGGCTCCGATGATACAAACCCTCGACTGCAGAGGTCACGTTCCGAGGGTTTGTATCAAATCCGGCTGTGCCTGGTGTGGGGCGGTCGCGACCAGCATTCCTTGTCGAGCGCCTTCGACTATGGCTAGTTCCCTTCTTTGGTTCACGACCAAGTCCGGGACGCTTCGTGAGAGAGATCGCCGGCGAGCACAGCGCACCCGCGTCCGGCCAGAGTTTTTTGGAGCTGCCCTTGTCGCCGTGGGCGGGACTCCCGCCACGATCAATCAGAAGGCATATGCAATGACAGCAACATCTCACGATAGTCGTTATTCACGCGGTCTTGAAATCTTACGGCAGATTGGCGGAGAGAATTTCGACGCGCCGATTAATAGTCTTGCCGAGACATCCGTCGACCTTTCTCGTTTCACCGTAGAATACCCATACGGAGACATTCTATCGCGGCCAGGTCTCGACCTCCCATTGCGTCAGCTGTGCACTATTTCAATGCTGCTTGCCGACGGAAGCGCCCAGCCGCAGTTGGAGTTTCATATGGCGGGCTTCCTCAACGCTGGCGGCGAGCCGAAGGCGCTCATCGAACTCATGTTTATATCTGTAGCGCTCCTCGGCTTCGCGCCAACGGTAAATGCGATCGGGCTTATTCGTGCGGTGTTCGCTGAGCGCAAGCTCGCTTTTGAACCCATCGAGCCCTCCGCAGGCGATGGATCGACACGCCGACAGGCCGGGTTGGAGGCGCTCGACCGGCTCTCTGGAGGCGATGTGCAGGCATATTTCGATGGCTTTGCTGCCGGTTCGCCTGACCTCGCGCAACTCTCCATCGAGTTCGCCTTTGGTGAAATGCTGGCGCGCGACGGCCTCGAACAAAAAGCCAAACTGTTAGCAATCATCTCGATGCTTGCTGCCAGCGGCAATCGTGTGGCGGCGCTCCGTCTTCATCTCGCCGGCGCGCTTGCCCATGGCGTGACGCGAGAGGAAATCATCGAGGTGCTGATCCAGCTCAGCGTCTATCGGGGGTTTCCGGCAGCGCTCAACGCCTTCGCCGTCGCCAAGGATATCTTCGCTGCCGGGTCGCCAACGATTGCGGCAAACGTGCCCCCACCCGCCGTGGTCGAGAGCCGCGCAGACCGGTTGGAACGCGGGCGTGCTACGCTTGCAAAAACGTCCGGTTCATCGGGCGATGCCGTGGTCCGCAGTTTCGATGATGTCGCACCTGATCTCGGTCGAATGATCGTCGAGCATTCTTATGGTGAGGTGTTTTCGCGGAGCGGAATCGACATGAAGTCTCGGGAACTCAGCGCATGCGCTGCTCTGGCAGCCGTTGGTTCTGCCACGACAGAGATTCCGCTTCGCGTGCACATCAACGCCGCGTTGAACGTTGGCGCGACGCGGGAAGAAATCCTGGAAACGCTCATAAACCTCACTCCTTACAGCGGCTATCCCGCGACACAGCAGGCGGTTCGTATCGCAGCCGAGGAATTCTCTAAGCGCGGTTAGTCCCAAAAAGGGCAGATCACCTCAGGGGTTTTCAAAACGGCGGACGACGGCCGATAACCGCGGAGCGGACGTAGGAGAGGCCGTCGCGAAACGGTCTCTCTCGCCCATGCGCTTTACTGCTGACGGTCTTTTATCAGGCGCTATGCCGAATGTGCGTGTGCCTGCGAAGCGGAAAATCGACCAATTGATGTCGATAGTCACTCCTTCTTGAACAAATCCTGGAAGATGAGCTGGCCCCAAGTACGGCCGCGTGCGTGCACCAGCGCGCCACCCTCGTTGAGCTTTCCCAGCTTGACGGGTGCGAACCCGAGTTGTTTGGCCAAGGCCGCCACGGGAGCGGTCGCGTCCTCGTCGTCGCTCGACAGAAAGACGACCCGGTGGCCGCCGTCGACGACCGGATCCGCAGCCAGGGTGGCCGCAACCAGGTGATTGAAAGCTTTGACGAGCTTGGCGCCGATGAACGCCTTCGCGATGACGACGGAGGACGGGAGACCGTCCAGCTCTTCAGGGACTGGAAACACGTTCGTCGCGTCGATGACTGTCTTGCCTTCCCAGCTCGGCAGGGTCTTCGCAATCTCGCGGTGCTCCCAGAACGGGATTGCCAAGATGATCGTGTCGGCCTCGAGTGCTTCCCGCAGCGACTTGGCGACGACCGTGGGGCCGATCGCCCGAGCCTGCGGCGCCAACGCCTCGGGCGGCCGGCGGCTCGCGACGGTCACGTCGATGTTTTTACGGGCGAAGGCGTGGGCGAGGGCCTGGCCTATCTTACCGAATCCTACAATCGCGTAGCTCATAATACTTCTCCAATCCGTGTTGGTATTGATTCCCCCGGCCTTCAGATGGCCGAGAAGCCGCCATCAACAGACAACTCCACCCCATTCACGAAGCTCGAATCGTCGGAAGCAAGAAACAGCGCGGCCGTCGCAATTTCCTCAGGACGCCCCATCTTTCCCCGCGGGATCAGGGATTCGAACATCTGCTTCGCCTCCTCGGTGAGAACTTGGTCCTGCATCGGTGTGGCGATCGGCCCCGGGTGCAGCACGTTCACCCGGATATTCCTGCCCTTGAGTTCGTTGAGCCACCCGCGCGCGAATGCGTGCAGCGCCGCCTTGCTCCCCGCATACACACTGTAACCAGGAAAACCCTTTACCGAAGCAACTGACCCGGTCATGAAGATCGATCCGCCATCGTTGAACAGCGGCAACGCCTTCTGCACCGTAAACAGCGTGCCGCGCGTATTCAGGCCGAAGGCCGCATCGAAGTGCTGCTCGGTAATCTCGCCCAGTGGGACAGCTTCGCCCGTGCCGGCGCTCGCATACAGGACGTCGATCCTGCCCTTTTCCCGCTTGACTGTATCGAACAGGCGGTCGAGGTCGTCGAGATTGGCCGCGTCGCCGCGCACGCCGGTCACGTTTCGGCCGATCAGCTTGACGGCCTCGTCCAGCGCCTCCTGTCTCCGGCCCGTGATGAAAACATAGGCGCCTTCTTCAACGAACCGCTTGGCGCTCGCCAGCGCCATGCCGCTCGATCCGCCCGTGATGACTGCAACCTTACCCTCAAGCTTTCCCATGACTTCTCCTTTCGTGGTGTCGGGACAGCATCTGCCTCCGAGAACCTCGAAATGGGTCCGCCGGCGTCAGTTATTGAGTGCGGAAGCGCGCACATCGGTGGTGCGAAATCGATCCGGCTGGACGACTGGCGCTATGACCGGTGTCCGCCGTTCGGAATTGGGCCGCGCTCGCCGACATAGGCTATGATGACCGCGCGTATTGCTGTTCGGTGTGTTAGATACGGGCTTTGGAAGGCGCACCCCGCGGTGCGGGATTGCACCATGATCGACTGGGACGACGTTCGCTACTTTCTTGCCGTCGCGCGCGGAGGCTCGGTGCGGGCTGCCGCCGAGCGCCTCGGGGTCAACCACACCACAGTGCTGCGGCGCCTTGCCCAACTGGAGGAGCGGCTGGGGGCGCAGATGTTCGAGAAGCTGCCCTCGGGCTACCGCCTGACGGCTGCGGGCGAGGAGGTCCTCGAGTTCGCGGAGCAGATGGAGGCGTCGTCGAACCGGCTGGAGACGCGAATCTTCGGGCGCGACCAGGGCGTACGCGGACTCTTGCGGGTGACGCTGGCACCGCCCCTCGCGACACACCTGCTCATGCCGGACTTCGCCGATTTCGCGCGCCTGCATCCGGACATCGAGATGGAAATCTTGTCGTCCGGCGAGCTGGCAAATCTGACCAACCGAGAGGCCGATGTCGCGATCCGCGTCGTTTACGACCGCAAAACCCTGCCGCTCAATCTTCACGGCCTGAAGGGACCGGAGCTGTTCGGCGGCGTCTACATGTCTCGCGATCGACTAACCGCATGGCGTGCGGGTTCGTCTGATCCCATCCGGTGGATCGTCATAAGCATTCATGGCATCCCGGACTGGGCCCGCGAGGGTGAGGTTCGCACCACGGGGGTTCCATTCAGGACCACGGACGGCGAGGCGCAGATCGTTGCAGTACGGCAAGGGCTGGGGATGACGACACTGCCGTGCTTCGTCGGGGATGCCGACCCCCTCCTGGTGAGGGTGCCGGGCGCCGACCTGCACATGCATGGAACGCTCTGGCTTCTCACGCAGGGGGAGACACGCAAGACGAAGCGCGTGCGGCTCTTCACGGAGTTCGTATCCCGCAGGCTCGCCGCGTACGCGCCGCTTCTCGCGGGGCTGTCCATATCGCGCGACTGACGTCCGGCAGGTAGTCGATGGCGCGGTCTCAAGCGTACCGCAGCCCGATGTAAATCTCGCGACGGTCTTTTTGGGAACTGCCGGTACGGCTCGGCCGGCGGTCGTCAGAAAGAAATCGATTGATTGATACCGATAGTCGCTGAAACCGAGCAATCGCGGACCGTCGAAATGGTGTTTGAAATCAAGAGCGCAAATTTCTGACGGATCGGCAAGACGTTCTTCGTCGTGAAAGCGGCGCTGTGACCGGCAGGTGTCACAGCTTCCCTATTCCGTTGTGCTAGCTTTTTTTCTGCGCCGATTGGTATGCGACTGCGCGACGGCCATTTTCAACTCGGGTGTGAGCTCCAACGGCGCATTCTCCGCTCCATGTGGGTTCTGTAGCCCCTGGACCTGGACGGTCGGAAATGGGAGTTCGATGCCCTGCTCCTTGAAGACCTGGCGCAGGCGTACATAGAACTTGCGTTTCATACCGAACGCGCCTCCCGGTCTGGTTGTGGCCTTGACCCTCAACACGATGCCGTATTCGCCGAACTCCTGTACGCCCTGCATCTTGATCGGGTCGAGCACCCAGTGTTTGAACTCTGGATCTTCCGCCAGTTCGAGGCCGATCCGCTTGATCAGCTTGCGAGCGAAGTCGATATCGGTGTCATAACCAACGGTGATGTTGAATTTGTCGATAACCCAGTCACGGCTCTGGTTCTGGACTGCCCCGAGTTCACCGAAAGGTATCGTGAACAGCGGACCACGATGGTGGCGCAGCTTCACCGAGCGCAGCGAAAAGCTTTCCACAGTACCCTTGTAATTGCCCGATGAAATGTATTCGCCAACACGAAACGCATCATCGAGCAGAAAAAACACGCCTGAAATAACGTCCTTGACGATGGTTTGTGCGCCAAAGCCCACGGCGACGCCGACGACGCCGGCGCCGGCAATCAATGGGCCGATCTGGATTCCCAGCGAGGCGAGCATCATAAGCACCGCCATCACGATGATCGATGCGAGCAGAATGTTCTGGAGGATCGGCAAGAGCGTGTGCAGCCGCGCCTGTTGCGGATCGAGGACCGGAACGTCCTCGTCGCTGATCACAGGGTGCGGTGTTTCGATGCCGAGCTTTCGTTCAATCAAAGCTTTGATGATCGACCAGCCGAAGTCGGCGGCGAGGGCAATCACCACGACATTGATCAAGCCGCGCAATATGAACGTTGTCGTCGTATCGCTGTCCCGCATGGATTGCATGTCCAGACCCCAGACACGTGCGAGAAGGTAAGCCGCCGCCAGGATGAAAATCATTCGGATTCCGCGATCGATGACAGCGATCGTCACCGCCGGGATCGTGGGCCGGCCGACATCTTCCGAACCTGGCCGCAGAACGAAATTAACCCCGCGCTGCGTCACCACGATCGCCAAAGGCAGGAAGAATGCGGCGAAGGTGAACCAGAAGTATGTATTAAGGCCGGCGATACGTTGCAGGAACAGGACGACGAAATAAGCAGTCAATAGCCATGTCGCTTCCGTGTGACCGATGTGGCTCGCACCGTCTCGCTGCGTTCTTGGCCGACGCCAAATGGCAAGCAGCAGGAGCAACAGCAGCACGAAATCGGCGCCCAGTGACAGGACCATCATTCCGTCCTGATCGATGCCGAGACCTGGCAAGAGGATAAACGCGGCGCCGAAGAAGGCGAAGACGCCGACGATCCGGGGTAGCCAAAAGGACCAATGGTCAGCCGCTTCGTTGGTGATCGGCAAAGCACGAACCTCGACGGCGTTCTCGACGTTCATGAAGGAAGGAACGAGCATGGCCATGACGTACATGCGCACACCCCATGTAACGACTGCCGCCATCAGAAATGTCAGTACAATCTCGCGGATAAGCATCGGCCAGTCGAACAACATGAATGCGCCGGCGCTGCCCAGTGCGAATGAGACTATCAGCATGCTGGAATAAAGCAGGCGGCCACCAATCTTCTTGGCTCGCCCAACGGGCGTATCCTTGGGTTGCGCGATAATCCAGAGACGAAATGGGCGGGTGAGCTTGTACGTTGCCCAAGTGAGCGCCAGGCCGGCAGCGATGAACATTGCAATCAGCACAAATACGCCGGCAGGCCCCTTGCTGGACATATCCTCCATTGTCTCTGCCCGAACGCGCGCGAACTGGCTTGGCAGCAAGGGCAAAGTTCGCACGATTCTTTCGATATGATGCCTGATCCCATCGAGCGTCGAGGATGCCATCGTATTCATCGGGCCTGGTGCGGCCACGGCGCTGGACGATGCGTCGGTCGGCGAAGCCCCTGGCTCGGCAGGCGCTCCCGTTGACCCGGCGTCCTGATTTCGCTGTTCGGCCACCCAGGCCTTCACTGACGGATCGTCGAGAAGCTCGAACAGCTGTTTGACCCTTTCAGGCGGGACCGTCGCCGGCGCCTGCGCCTGTGCCTGACCAGCCAACAAAAGGGCGATCCCAAAGACGAGCGGCCTGGCAATCAAGGCAAACATCGCAGTCAGGTCTCCGAGACGCCGTGCTGGACGCGCCAGATCCCTGGCCCCCAATCGTCGAGTGATGCGTGGCATCGTGCTGTAACCTTCCGGTCAAATCGGCAAGCAACGACATCTATGTCGGTTGTTGCCCTACCTTGAAGAAACCGATGTTGCGGTGCAAGACGTCATCGTTCCGAGCCGGACCTTGCGCCGGGTACTTGGCGGTGTTTATTTGGCCGCGGGGACAGGGCATTCCTCGGCCCAGGCCTCCGGCCGTTCGATGAACCGGGCATCGACGTTAAACCTCAGGAACTGATTTCCTGAGCTGACCAGGACAGACCTTTGGCGGTCGCTCGGTGGTCAACTGCTTCGCGCACCGCTGCGGACATTGGAAACCATGTGTGGCTAGAGATGCAATGCGCTTCCGGGTCGGCGCTGCCATGCGGCAAATCAGGCCGGGAGCCGCCACATTCGCACACGACCTGTACCACGCAATTCCGTTTCCTCGAGTGGGTCGCAAGCAAAATTTGGTCCAAGCAGTTGATGAGTTGCATCCGAAATACGGATTTCATCGGGCTCCGCGGACGTTTGGATACGTGCGGCGAGATTAACGGTGTCGCCCCATAGGTCATAGGCAAACCGCCTTTTGCCTATGACGCCCGCCACGATTGGTCCCGAGTGAATTCCAATTCTGAGTCTTATCGGTTCTCCTGCGAAGCGTTCGCGCTTGACCTCGTTGCGCAGTTCAAGTGCATAGTGCGCAAGGGCTTCCGCATGATCGGATCGCGCGGCGGGCAGGCCAGCGACCACCATCACACAATCGCCGATTGTCTTGATCTTTTCGCAGCCGTATTGCTCCGAGAGCAGATCCGCCGCCTTGAAGAAGTAATTTAAAATAGCGAGCGTCGTTACGGCTCCGACGCTCCGCGCTCTTTCCGTAAAACCGACGATGTCGGCAAAAAGCACACTCACGTCAGCATGGTTGTCTGCAATTTGTTCGTCCGCTTTTAAGCGCTCCGCGATCGACGCCGGAAGAATGTTGAGGAGTAGGGCTTCGGCGCGTTGGTATTCACGCGACAATCCCTCTTGGCTCGCCCTCAACGCCTCGTTCATCGATTGTAATTTCTCGTTGAGTTGACGCTCCCTCTCTTGCAGAAGCGTCATTTCATAAGCCTTCTGTTGAAGCCGCTGCCTATTGTCGCGTTCGGCAGCGGCGTCAAGAAAGAGCAGCCACACGCAGGCATTGTCAGCAAAAAGATGGAGGTCCGCGACACGCCCGCCGGGCAGTTCGACCATGGCCATATCAAATGGAAGCTCCGGGCAGGGCAACAAACCTTCCATGAATTCAAGCTGCTCGGCAACAGGCTTACCTATGCGAACTGACGAGAGTCCGTAATGTCTAACGTTACCGCCCTTCGCAGCTACGCAAAGCTGGGCGTCGATTTTTAGATATGCGACCGAGCGCTCGTTGTAGAAGAAATCGTAAATCCAGCTTCTAACTTCTCTTGGCAAGACATGCATGGTTTATTTGCTGACCATCGAAGCAAGTTGACGAAACGCGTCATCAACATGTTCACCCGAAAGCGCACTTGTTAGATAGATTTGCCATCCAAGTTCCCTCAGTTCGTCAATTTCACTATCCGATATTGCCCACCGATCGGCCAGATCGGATTTGTTGAACAGCAATACAAACGGCATAGCGCCGAATTCAGCCTCGGCCCGCTCGCGCAACGTGAGCGCCACGGCAAGAGTAGCAGCGCGTGTTCCATCGACGACAAGCACGAGCCCACTCGCACCTCGCACATAGCTGACGCGGAATGAGCCGATATCGTCTTCGCCGGCCAAGTCCCACAAAATCAGATCCACGGTTTTGTCCGGGAATGCGACACTCTTCTTGTCGATTTTCACTCCCACCGTGGTCAAGTAGGTTTCTGAAAAGATGCTTTGCACAAACCTGCGAACCAGACTCGTCTTTCCGACAGCGAACCCGCCCAACATGCAGATCTTCTTTTGCAATATCCTGGGCTCCGCCTAGTGGAAGTTTACCGTAACCGAAACTCTGCGGTTCGCGGAGCTCCCGGTTCGGCTATTTTCAGTCTCCGCTGGCTCAAAGGTGCCCGCGCCGCGAACCAAGAGCAATTCCGGATCGACGCCGCGTTTCTTGAGAAGCGCACGAACTGTTTCCGCGCGCGCCGCGCTGATCGACAACTTGGCCGTTTCACGGCCCGTCTCGTCCGAATGGCCGGTCAACATGAATTGTGCTGTTACCCCTGCCTTGCGGGCGTCCGTGGCCAATTCCTTCAACTGACTCGCCAATTTGTCGAGAACCGGCAGTTGCTCTGGTCCCGGTACAGCCTTGCCAGAATCGAAGAAAATGCTGACCGTTTGAATAGCCTCCCTCAAATGAGTCAGTTCCGGAGGGGTCAACTCACGCAGCTCGGAGAGTTCTAGAGAGAGTCCGTCCGCGGACAGCTGTTGGGCGGCGACCCGCGCCCGATCTATCCAGGCGGCAGGAGCCTCACCCTGGGCAACGATGCGATCCTTGATGATCGAAAGCCGTACTGAATCCGGCGGAGTCAGCGACGCCATCAGCCGCTTCACCACGAACTTCGGATGAAGGCTTTGATAGAATTGCCATTGCGAATGAACGCGGGCAGGATCGACCCCTGTTCCGGACAGCAGAACCTGCGGGTCGGCGGCCTGCGGGTCTCTCAGGCCGGAAATATAGAAATGTCCGCCCCTCGCCGTTTGCTGGGCGACGATGATTCCCGCTTGGGCCTCCAGTCGTGACACATAGGCCTGCCAGTGCTCCGCCGCGCGTGCTTCGGGGCTCACATCACGAACTTTGGAGATGTCGAATTCCGGTCCGCCTGCCGAAAGCTGTCGGGCCGCTGCGCGCGCCCGATCTATCCAGGTGTCGGGAGCCTCACCCTCGGCAACGATGCGATCCTCGACGATCGAAAGCCGAACCGATTTCGGCGGGTTAAGCGACGCTGTCAGCCGCTTCAGCACGAACTCCGGCTCAAGGCTTTGATAGAATTGCCACTGCGAATGAACGCGGGCGGGATCGACCTGCGTACCGGCCAACAGCGACTGCGGGTCGGCGGCAAGAGGGTCTCTCAGGCCGGCAATATAGAATTGGCCATCGCGCACCTTTTGTTCGGCAACGATAATACCCGGCTGGGCCTCCAGTCGCGACACATAAGTCTGCCAGCGCTCCGCCGCGCGTGCTTCGGGGCTCACATCACGAACCCTGGAGATATCGAATTCCGGTCCACCTGCCGAAAGTTGCTGGGCTGCTGCGCGCGCCCGATCTATCCAGGTGTCGGGAGCCTCCCCCTCGGCAACGATGCGATCATTGACGATCGAAAGTCGTACTGAATCCGGCGGAACCAGCGACGCCGTCAGCCGCTTCAACACGAACTCCGGCTCAAGACTCTGATAGAATTGCCAGTGTGAATGAACGCGGGCGGGATCGACCTGCGTTCCGGCCAACAGCGACTGCGGGTCGGCGGCAAGAGGGTCTCTCAGGCCGGTAATATAGAATTGGCCATCGCGCACCTTTTGGTCGGCAACGATGATGCCCGGCTGGATCCCCAGTCGCGACACATACGCCTGCCAGCGCTGCACGGATTGCCAGGAAAGAAAGAACCAACCGCCTGCGGGAATCAAAACCAGCAGGACTGCAGCCAGGACCAGCCACGGAAATCCCTGGTTTGATTCCTCCTGCTTCAGATCAACGCAGGTCTGCAACTGCGTCTCGACGCCGGCCAACTGCGAACTGTCGCCGTCAAACTGCTCCAGGGCCTGTGAGCATTCATCATGGATGCGAAGCAATACATCGCGAATTATCTCATGTAATTCCTCCGGCGGATTTCCCCGGATCACCGCAACCAAGGTCGCAAACGGCCCAACTTCCGACCAGAGACGAAGCTCCCCGAAACGGATAGTGTCCAGGCCACTCTGCTCTTTCTCGTTAAATGAGTCTTTTACAAAATCCTGAATTGCACTAAGCATCGAGGAAATCAGTTGAGGATCTTCGCTGGTTGCGTTTTCGGCAGTTACATGCTTGATCAAAAGCCCGGAATTGCGGTGAATGAGAAAGACATGTTCTACACGATAGACAAGAGAATGCCTAAGAACAACTTCTGAGAAGCTTGCCCCCGTTCTCCAAGCTTCAAATCTCCACTTGAGCCCATGCCAAGTAAATATGTGTCTTAAGGTTTCATTCAGCGACTGAAAGGTTTGGTCGATCTTTTCGCCGATCGACTTGCGAATAGCCGGCAGAAACACCGGGTATAATATATCCGTCAGCGTGCGCGGGCTTTTCTGGATGGACCGTTGCACAGCCCTCTCGACAACTGGCGCAAGGGCCTCGCCGAGTTGCGCATGAGACGCGCGTGCGGCTGCACCGGGGAGGACGCCCCCCACTGCCGCCGCAAGCTGCTCAGGTTCGTCGAGCAGGTGGGTAACTCGTGAAAGCTCCGAAATTTCGCGGCCGACCAGCAACTGGCGAAGCGTTTCCATGCGAGGATCGGCGGTTGGGATTCCGTCGAGACGCGCACGATAGTCCGGATCAACGTTCCGGGCAATTTCGATCAAAAGGCGAGCCAGAGCCTCGCGATCAATCTCTGTATCGTTCGAAGCCGCTCTTTTAGGGAGGCTGATTGGGTCGACAGTCGACGTCAAGTTCCCATCAACTCACTTTCCAGGTACGCTCCGAGTTGTTCTTGCTGCCGACGGGATCCTGATTTAGACATTTTGCAACCTCGACAAACAGGCCAGCCAAAAGATTTCGGTCAGTCTTGACATTGCCAAGATCGGAAAACATTTTCTCCATCAGCATCTGAATGCTTTCATTCTTTTGCTTGATTTCCTCACGCAGCAAATGATCGTTTCGATTTATCCGGTCCGCAACTTCCCGCTCAAGCTCGCTCAACTGATCCGACAACGCGCGCACCTGCTTTTCGAGCGCCTGATTTTGCTCGCGAAGATTCCGATCAATCTCCTTATCGGCGTCGGCTCGCGCGTCTTTTTCGTTCCGCAATTGCGCCGCAAGCGAGTCGACCTGCTTCTTTGCATTTGACTCGTACATTTCAAGATTGCGCTTGGCCTCGGATTCGACATCCTTGAAGCGCTGCAAGACCCGTTCTTCAAGCTTGGAAAAGCGGCGGTCATAGTCCTGCATCTGGTTGCCGAACAGCAGATCACGTATCTTGTCGACACCTACAGCGTCGCCGGGAGGCCCGCTCTCGCGAGCCTGGCCCGCCATGAAGTTCAGCCCGCTTCCGTCTGCATTACTTGTCAGATTTGCGTCCGCTTTATTTGCCGAAGAAGCGGTACTCGAAGATTCCTTGGCCATCCCATGCCCCTTCTTTTGACATTGCCACAGCGCTAATTTAGAAACTGATAAACATGTCAGCAAAATAGCCGACCCGCAAGCCGGAATTTTCTCGGCTCAAGTCGGTTCGTGCGTCCCCTTTCGGATAGATTTCGACATGCGGCTCGATCCGGATCAGCTTGCGCTCGTGTCTTCGCCCGCGATCATCTTTTTGCAGATGAAATGCGAGAGCGGAGATGCCCTGGCGCATCGACCTCAGCTCCAAGCCGTCGGGCATGCGCGCTGCCATTCAGCCTGTGTTCAAGTCTTTTTTGCCCGCCTCTAATTCGCCCTTATCTTGACAGCGCAGTGCTGCCAGCCGATGCCATTATCTGGTTTTGACATTCGCCGACTCTTGCCGAAGAAAACGAAAGCTCGATGATCCAGGACAATGCTACCGCAAGGCGGTATGGTACCGATTTTCAATGCCGAGCAAACCGTCGGCACAACGCTTGCCGGCAGGCAGACCTACCAGATACTGAATATAGGGTGATGGACGATGGGTCGACGGACTGATCGGCGTGGATTGTGACGACCTACGCCAAGAAAGATCAACGCGTCTTGTTGTGCCTTCGAACCGGGCGCGGGTAAGACGGCGTGGCGCGTGATCCCTTGGTTTCAATCGTGGTTCCTGCGCACAACGCGGAGGTAACGCTCGCGCGCGCACTCGATTGCCTTCTCGATCAGGAAATAGTGGATTGGGAGGCGATCATCGTCGACGACGCCTCCATGGACCGCACCCCCTCGATCATCGCCGGTTATGTAGAGCACGATGCCCGATTTCGGACGTTGAGGTCTTGCGCGTATAGCGCCGCCGGCGCGCGCAATAGCGGGATTTCGACAGCGCGCGGCCGCTGGCTCATGTTTCTGGATGCCGACGATTGGGTGGATGCCAGCTTCCTCGCAAAAATGCTGGCCGCACTGAAATCCGTTCCCGATGCAGTGGCCGCCTATTGCGGTTCCCGGCGCGAGATGCCCGATGGCGAACTCACCCCGTCGAGCATCGCAACGGAGGTTGCGATTCAGCCCTTCGAGACATTCGCCCGCAGACGTGCCATCGCCATTCACGCGCTGCTGGTCGACCGGGAGACAATTGTCGAGTTGGGCGGTTTCGATGTGTCGCTGCGCACCTGCGAGGACTGGGACCTGTGGCAGCGCCTCGCACGTCTGGGCAAAAATTGGGTGATGGTCGATGAGCCGCTCGCTTTCTATCGGACCAGCCCCAACGCGCTCAGCCGCAGTTCGACGCAGATGCTGGCAGATGCTGAAATCGTGATCGCCCGCGGCTTTTCCGCCGATCCCAGGGTCAAACACCCGGCGTCGGCTCACGCCAATGGAGCGATCGAGGCGAACGGCGGCACCGCCTCCGAGGCACTCGCGTGGTTCGCGTTGTGGAACGCCGCGTCGGATTGCGGCAGCGGCTCGCGCTCGATCAACCCGCAGTCCCTGCGCGCCCTCCCGCCAGGACGCAAATGGGCGCGAGAGATCGCCAAGGTGATCTTCGATGGCCTAGCGGTCGGAAGCCTGTCGGTGCCAGCGCAATTGGCTGCCAGGTGGGACAGGTTCGGCGGCTCCCTCACCGAGTTGATCATCGAACTCGGCAAGGTCTGGAACAATCCCGACGCGGCTCGCCGCGTCCAGTACCATCTTGAGCAAATGCTGCTCGACGTCGACGATCTCGCCGCGCCGCGCAGGCTGGCGCGGACACTTGGAATTCGTGTCGACGCGCGAAATCCGACCACGGTCGAACTTCCGCAAGGAATCGATCAAATCTATGCCTACCTGATGATGGATGGCCAGATCGAGGCTGTCGTGCAATTCGGCGTACTTGGGACAGTGACAAGGGATTATTGGATCGAATTGATCCTGAATGTCGTGCCCCCTGAGCGGCTTGAAGGCCGGTCCGATCCGGACAGTCACTTCGGCAAACTCGCCCAATTCGCCGAGGAAGCGCGGGAGCTGGTTCGGTCGAGCGCCGAACCTGCGGAGCCTCCCCCGGCGCTGCGCCGCGCACGGGCCAGGCACGACAAGGATCGCACGTCGTTCTGGAATGGCTATTTCGCGACCGAGGATCCCTGGAATTACGGTTCGTCCTATGAGCAGGAGAAATATGAGCGGCAGCTCGAAATTCTGCCTGCCGGTCCCATTGGACGGGCGCTTGAGCTGGCCTGTGCGGAAGGCCACTTCACGCGGCAACTGGCGCCGCGCGTGAGCCATTTGACCGCAACTGACATCTCCGCCATAGCCATCGAGCGGGCGCGCGCGCGATGCGGCGATCAGCCGAATGTTGAGTTCGGCGTACTGGATTTCACGGCGGATACGCTGCCGGGTGAGATGGATCTGATCTTCTGTTCGGAAGTGCTCTACTACCTGGATGATCTCGCCGAGTTGCAACGCTTCGCCAAGAAAGTCGTTGAGGCATTGGCGCCTGGCGGCAGCTTCATCAGCGCACACGCATTCGTGCTACGTGACAATCCTGAGAGGACGGGCTTCGACTGGAACACATTCGGTGCACAAGCGATCTCGGAGACGCTGGCAGGGACCGCAGGTCTTGTCCTCGAGCAATCGATCCAGACCGAGCTCTATCGCATAGACCGCTTCCGCCGCCTGTCACCAGGTGACGTGGCGACGGAACCAGTCATTGATCATGTGCCAATCCGCGCGCGCATCGATATGGGGGTCGCGCGAAAAATCGTCTGGGGCGGGGCGCGGGCCTTGCGCCGCGACGTCGCACGTAGCGAGCGGCGGCAGCGTATCCCTGTCCTCATGTATCACAGCGTCTCCGATGAAGGTCCGGCCGCGCTCGCCCGTTTTCGGCTCACGCCCGCCGCATTCGCCAGCCAAATGACATGGCTGCGCGCCAATGGCTTTCACGCGATTAGCTCCGAGCAGCTGGAATGGTTCATTGCCAACCGTCAGCCTTTCGTTGGCCGCCCAGTGCTCATCACCTTCGATGACGGCTTCCAGAACTTTGCCGACCATGCCTGGCCGACCCTGCGCGCGAACGACCTGACCGCGGAAGTGTTCCTGGTGACGGACTTGGTGGGTAAAAGTGCACAGTGGGACGCCTACAGCGGCCCGCCGACGCCACTTATGGACGCCGGGACGGTGCGACGCCTCGCCGGCGAAGGCGCCTTCTTCGGAAGCCATCTGGCGACGCATCGCGCGATCGATGGTCTGTCGAGCTCTGACTTGGCCGCCGAGCTTCTGCGCTCTCGTATGTTCATCGAACGGTGGACCGGTCGGCCAACCGCGGCGTTCGCGGCACCCTTCTCAGTCACCGACCGACGGCTTGGCAGGCTGGCCAAGGAGTGCGGCTATCGAATCGGCTTCGGCGGCAGACACGGGCCGGCGGACCTCGATTGCGATCCCATCGACCTTCCGCGCATCGAGATTCGTGGGGATCGTTCGCTCGATGACTTTGTTGCGGTTGTCGAGGCCGTGCTCGCATGAACCGTGAACTTGTCAGTGTCTAGATTTGTAACAAGTTGGTTCCGCCTTTTGTTCAGCGTCCCGTTCCGCTTACCTCGTTCGCAAGTCTATTGGGCGACTTGGGACACGGCTGACATCAGCTCCTGCGGGCTTGGCGCCCCAAACATGTATCGCCCGCCCTCTGGAACCTCCGTGAAGCTCCAGCGGACGATCCCTTGCCGGTCCAGCAGGAACTGACCGATCAATTGTCCGTGTCCCGTTGCTATCATCTGCTCGTCGGCTTCGGTCAGTTCGTAATGGTCCTTCTTGTTGAGGATTTCGCTGGCCTCAAGAGGATCCATAGGACCGGGCAACTCGCCTGGTATGTCGACCCGCATATCCTTTGCCGCTGCCATCGAGACCTTGTACGGCCAGTTCGTCTCGTTTTGGGTGAATTCGAGATTGGGCAGTCCAAAAGCACGATGTGAAGCGCGTTCAGGGTCGGAGGCCGCAAGCAGATTCGGCATCGGATGGTAACGGAAATAGAGACGCGCCCGTTCGATCGGCGTGTTGACCACCGTCAGGCTCTCCACGCCCTTTTCGCGCAGCTCCGGATCAAGCCGCGCCTGGGCGGCGATATGGCGCCGGCAAAACGCACAATGCAGACCTCGAAACAGGCCGACCAGCACCGGTTTTTGTCCGCGAAAGTCGTCAAGCGCGATCTTGCCTTCCTGGGTAATGGCGTCGAGTACCACGTTCGGCGCACGGTCGCCCGGTTGAAGCGGCACCAAGTCACTACGCGCGGACATTTCCAACCTCCAACCCCGGCTAGTCGAGAAAAGGCAGCACCACGAGCGCTTCCGGGTCGAGCCCGTGCTGGGCGCAAATACCCTGCGCCAGGGAAAAGTAGCGTTCGGCCTCGGCCAGATTGTCGAGGTCGAGATTAAGCGTTGCAAGACCATCATAGCACGGAAACAGCAGTTGGGGTTCGCCCGTTTCGCGGGCTACGTCCAGTGCTTCGTGGAACAAACCAACGGCCAGGTCCGGACGGCCGTTGCACTGATGGATCTGCCCAAGCACGATCAACGGCACCGGCAGGTGCTCGCGCTGGTCGAGCGCCCGGTCGATCTCGATGGCCTTCTCGGCAGCAGGCACGCCCTCCGTTGGACAGCGATCCGTGAAAGTACAACAAGCGACCGCCAGATTGGCGAGGAGGCGCGCCTGGAAACCCAAATCACCAATACGGCGCGCCACTTCAAGACCGCGCCGACAGACCTCCATCGCCTGTGCCGGATCGATGGTCGTGTATAGCACGCCGAGATTGGTGTAGCCGCGGCAAGCCGCGCCCAGCAGACCGGCGGCTTCGGCCAATTCAATGCTACGCTCAATCTGACGCACGGCCTCACGGTTTCGCCCGAGGCGAGCCAGCGCGACAGCCTTGGTATTGAGTGCCTCGGCGGTCACAAGAGTGGCATCACACCCAACCTCGGAGACATGCTCCGTTGTCAGATTGCGTACGCAATCCAGCGCCGCGTCTGCCCATTTTGCCGCGAGAGCGTGATCTCCGCTACGGAACGCCTGTCGGCCACGTTCTTGCCACAGATGCGCCTGCTCGATCGGGGCATCCGCCCCATCGAGGAGCGCTGCCGCCTCAGCATAGCAGGGTTCTGCCTTGTCCCGCTTGCCGACGTCCCAGAGCAGCCGACCGATCTTACGCAAAACTCGCGCCGAGGCGACGCGATTGGCCGATTCGCGGTATGCCTGCAACACTGTCTCGTAGTGGTGGTGCGCGACCTCGCGGCGGCCTGCCGGGCCGCTCAAATCGGCAATGCGCTCTGCAATTGCCAGTTTGAGCGGTGTTTGCCCGATCGCTTCCAATGCTGTCAGTGCTCGCTCGTAGAAACGAAGGGCGTCGTCGTTGGCGTATATCATGCGAGCGCGATCGCCTGCCGCCTGCAGGTAATGCGCGCCCTTCTCCCGCTCGGCGCTCTGTGCGAAATGATGACCGAGCACGGTCAAATCCTCGAGCCGTTCCGGCTTGTCGCCGCACAGTTGCTCCAAGGCAGCACCGACCCGCCCGTGGATGTCGGTCCGGCGTTGCAGGAGCAGATTCTGGTAGATCACGTCCTGCAGCAATGTTTGCGTAAAGCGGTAGCTTTGCGACGAGACCGAGCCTGATCCGGCAACTTCCTCGATAATTTCCGCATCGCAAAGCAGTTCGCAGCCGGCTTCAAGCCGGCCGGGGTCGGCCGTCACGGATTTCAGAAGTGTGGCGTCGAAGCGCGGGCCGATTACCGCAGCCTCCTGGGCCAACCGGCGCACCTCTGGGGGCAGCCGGTCGACGCGGGCAAGCAACATCGCCTGGATAGTGGCGGGGATGCCGGTTGCGACTTCGCCGGCCACAGTCCGCCATCGCTGGCCCTCTCGCATCAGTACACCGCGATCGATAAGGCCGCGAACGATCTCCTCTACAAAAAGGGGGTTGCCGCCCGCGCGCTCGAGGATCTGATCGAGAAGCCCTCCTGCGGAGTTTACCCAGCTCTCGCCGAAAAGCGCCGCGAGCAGCCTGCGTCCGTCATCACTATTGAGCGGCGGAAGCCTGAGCGCTGTGTGACTGACCCGACTTGAGTCGAGCTGGTCGTTGTCCGGCGCCGGACGATGCGTTACCAGCAACATCAACCGCGTGCGTTCTAACCTGTCCATTACGAAACGTAGTGCCTCTAGCGACACGGCGTCGGCCCAGTGCAGGTCTTCGACGACAATCAACAGCGGCGACAACGCAAGCCGCCGTTCGATGATTGTGCGGACCGCGTAGAGAATTTGCCGCCGCAACTGCTCAGGCTCGACATGCTGCAAGGTGGCATCGGGGTCGCCAAGGCCGAGCACATGATAGAGCAAAGGCATCAGCCGCTTCGCCTCCTCGCCCTGCAGGCCGAGATCGGCAAGCAAGCCTGCGAGCTTCCCCCGCATTTCGTCCCCATTGTCGTTTTGCATCATCCCGGCAGCGCTGCGCACCACGGCGCCCAAGGCGCCAAAAGATTGTTCGCCCAGCGGTGAGCACGTGGCCTGCCGCACGACGACGTTGCGAAAACGCTCCTCGTCGCCGACGCGGGCGACGAACTCCTTCACCAGCCGCGATTTCCCGATGCCGGCTTCTCCGACGAGGCGGACAAGTTGGGCCGAGCCGCCGCACGCCTGGTCAAGGCTCGCCATCATTCTATTGAGCTCCGCACCACGACCTATTAGTGGCGCACTGAGGCCGAGCGCCTCTAGCCCGCGCGCTGCACGCGGCACCGCTAGCGGTGCGTCCAGTCGATGGACGAGCACGCTGCCAGCTTTGCCGCGAAACACGACATCACCGAGCGACTCGTAAGAGAAGGCATGCCGGGTCAGCCTGTGAGTGAGCTCGCCTACCAGCACCTCACCCGGTGCGGCCAGCGATTGCAGGCGTTGCGCCGTATTCACTGTGTCGCCGGTCACCGAATAGGATCTGGCGGTGCCGATGCCCAATCCGCCAGTAACGACCGGACCAGTGTTTATGCCGATGTGGAGTAACAGAGGCGAGCCGGAGTGGGGGGTGCTTTCGCCGAGCCGCGCCGTCCGGGCGATCATGTCGAGAGCGGCGCGAAGCGCACGTTCCGGATCGTCCTCATGCGCGACCGGCGCACCGAACAAAGCGAGCAGTGCATCGCCGATGAATTTGTCGACGAAACCACCAAAGTTTCGCACGGCCGCCGTCAATTCCTTGAACAGTTTATTCTGCAGCGCTTGCATGACCTCGGGGTCGAGCTGCTCGCTGAGTGTCGTGAAGCCGCAAAGGTCGGCGAACAGGACCGTTACCGTCCGGCGATCGGCGTCGGAGACGGGATGCAGCCCTTCTTCGCTTTCGATGTTCGGAAGCAGCGACGGAGTTCGAGAAGGCGGCACAATGGTCCGGCTTGGTGCCGGAGCAGGCCGTTCGACGGCTTTTGCGGGCGCACCGACGCTTGCCCCACATTTCGGACAGAACTCGAAATCAGGTGCGCAGGTGTAGCCGCAACTGGCGCATGGCACGGGCTGGCGCCTGCCACACCTCGGACAGAAGGCGTAACCGCCCTCAATCTCGAAACCGCAGCCCGAGCAGTCCATCGAACAAGACCTCACTAGTGGCCGTGACGGCGTGATCTCGCCCGCACTGCACGGCCAGGCTATTCACAAGGATGCACCGATAGCCGTCGACGAGCAAGCGGCAGCGCAAAATGGGCATCGAGCCATCCGTGTGGGTCCGGTGGCAGAGCGCTACGTATGACCTCTTGATGCAACGGTTGGCTCGCTGTCAGCTTGCGGTTGTGACTTAGGCTCAGGTCGGCTTGATCTCTGCCTGGCCGATCTTGCGCCATCTGGCGTTTTCGCGAACCAGTTTTAGATCGCCGGTCGTCTCGGCAAATGTCCGCAATCGGTATTGCCGGAGCAGGTCCGGGAAGAGCGCTCCTTCCGGCAGGCCGGCAAGCTGCTCGCGGACTGAGATCTTTTCATCGATGACCCGCATGCCCCAGGCATTTTCCCGAACCTGCAGCTCCGCAGCCAGATCGCGCTCTTCCGGCGCGTTTTCGTCTAGCGCGGCCAGAAGGATCGAGTGGAAAAGCGCTACATAGCCAATCTGTCTTAGGCCCCCCACGACCCGCGCGCGCGGCAATATGGCAAGGACGAGGAACGTCAGGAACAAGTTCGGCAGCAGCACGCCGTCCAGCAGCGCCTGCCTGAGATACGGCCGCTCGAACGGGATGGAAAGACCTTGCGGCCTGTCGGGCTCGATCAGGTGCCCGTTCTCGAGAACGAGTTTGCGCACGCGCTCCTCGCGAATGCCCCAGAAATAGTCCGTGGCATTGGGCAGGAATCTGCCAAATGGGCTCGATGCGGCCTCTTGCCAGGCACGTTCGAGACGCTGGCGTCTTGCGGGTTCAATGAGCAGTCTGGAAAGAAGGCCGCCGTCATATTCCAGATGCCGCGCCATGGCAGCCGCGGCGGCCCGATCATCGATGAAAACCGGCAGGGCCATGCCGGCACGATCCCAATTGGCGACCAGATCCTGGTTCAGGGCAGTCAGCGCATCGGCGGCGGTTTCAAACACCTTGTCCTGGCTGGCAAGCAGTGTGCCCAGCCAGCGGCTGGCATCCGTTTCATCGCCCACCGCTTCGAGCGCGCGCTTGTTGAGGGAGACGGGACCGGCCACGCAGGCGCTTTTGCGGCACAGTTTGTGGCGCCCCATCCCAAACAGGTTGACCTTGTCGTCGCCGACATCGAGCCATCCCGGCCCCTCCCGGCCAACTGTCTCCATGGTCATCGTCGCTCCCATGAAGCCGACGAAGGCCGCCAGCCCGTTTTCGACCGCGCCGAGCCAGGCAAGCAGGAGGGCATCGAAGGTGATCCGGTCCATCAGAAGCAGGCAGTGCAGGCCGGACTGAATCACCGGTCTGTGCTCGAACTCGTCGAGGGCTTTGCCGATCTCCTCAGGCCGCATAATCCTATCGAGTCGCTGATGCAGGACTTCGCGCAGGATCGAGCGGGCAGCGATCGCCGGGCCCGATGCAGGCCTTGCCACCGGCCGCCACAGATGGCGGGCGTAATCGGAAACCGGTGCATTCCAGTTCTGCTCGATGTCGCGCACGACCTCCGGGCAGAGCAGCGACAGCACAGCCAGAATTTCCGGCGGAGGGGTAGGGGTTGGATCAAAGACGGCGGTCATTGGTCCCGTCTAGCCGCTTGCGGTGTAAACGCCAAGCGAGAGCAGACTTGGTGGATGCAGCCCTGTTCGCTGACTCGGCACGAATTGTCAGATTGGCTAAACAGCTAAGGCAAACGGCGGATCTTAGAACCGCAGCCGGGCCATGCTCAGGAGATCGTGGTACTGCCCGTCGGTAAAGCCGGCCTTCACATGCCGGCCTTCGATCTCAAAGCCGTGGCTCTTGTAGAGACGGAGGGCCGGTTCGTTGTCGGCATAGACGGTCAATTCGACTCGCTTCAGGGCGCGCCAGTTGTCGGCCACGTCAAGCAGCGCGCCAAGTATGGCAGAGCCGATACCTTTGCCGACAAAGGCATCGTCAAGGCCGATATTGATCTCGCCGATGTGCGAACGGCGGGGTGAACCCTGCACGACCAGGCTGCCGTGGCCGACGACCTTGCCGTCCAGCTCGGCAACGATCCAGGTGGTTTCCGGGCCGGACTTGGCGATGCGCCGCGCCACCTGCTCCACCATCTCGAAAGGCATCCTGAGCGTGCCCTGGCGGAAGCCCGGCATGTTGAAAATAGCGCAAAGCGCCTCTGCATCGCTTGGCCGGACGGACCGGAGCAGCGGCTGGCTTTTCTCGGAGGGTGGCGACGTCGTGCTGGTCATGGCGTTCCCGGCGAAGGCAATCGGCCCGGTACGATGCACCGGACGCCACCTGAAAATCCAGCCGTCTCTCAACCTATGATGCCGATTGCGAGCTGAAATACCGGGAGGCGGCGTAGAGTTTGAAGACGCCGCTGATGCCGATCCAGCCGAAAAGCGTGAGCCAGCACAATGTCCCGATCGCCGTCCAGTCGATCCGGTGCACCGCAGCGTCGGTGATGACGACGCCGAGGATGGCAAGCAGGCCAACCAGAAACTGTGCCAACCCGAGCTCCTCGCGCGGCGCGCTTCTCCAGACGAGATATATACCGCCCGCACCGGCGAGGAAGATTGCGCTGTAGACCTGAGCGTGGAAGGCATCGATCGGCCATGGCCAGATGCCACTGAATGTCAGGGGAAACAGCAACAGGCCGATGCCATAGAGCCCAAGGATCGCGGATTCCACCGGCATGTAGCCGCGCCATGCGGGATTTAAGATCACGCCTTTCGCAGAAGGACGGGCTCTGGCCCGCCACAGGAACAGCCCGGATACCGCGACCGAAGCAAGATAGACCAAAAACCACAGCCAGGGCGCTTTGCGCTCGAAGTTGAAATAGCCGAGATTGATGAACGAAGCCACCGACACGATGACGGTGAAGATGAAGGCCATGACGAGCACGAGCCTGCCGGGCGACCAGCGATTCCAGACCAGCAGCGCCGCCATCACGACCATTTCGGCGGTGTAGAAGCCGCCGAGAAAGCGCGCATTGAACGGCGTGACGGCCCAAGGCCAGCCCGGTTTGACCAGAACAGGCACGAAAAACAGGCCGGCGCCTACGATCAGGACGATGATGACGACCGCAGAGAAAAGGCGCAGGGTCGCGGGAAATGGCGGATTGTCGGATGTCGGCATGGGAGAAAATCCCAAAGATGAAGGCTCCATGGACCATATAATGCTGCTTGCGGCCGGTTAAAATCGGCCTAAGTGAACGGTCACCAGGCTTATCCATTCGAATGGCCGCACGGTTCGTTTCGAAGTAAGATGGAGCATTCGGACCAAAGACCGGTCCGGTCAAAACGCCACGGGGTGCATTTTCCGGAGCCTGCACAATGAACGAAGCTCAGGATCTGTTCTCACTTCTGCGACAATCGGCCGATGTCGATCCACAGGCGATCGACGCGATCAAGCGAACCATCGCGGAGGGCGAGGACCGCGAACTTTGCCGCATCAATGCGCCAGCCTTCGCCAGCAAGCATGGCCTCGACGAGGAGCGCGCAATAAGCGCCTTTCTCCATGCCGCGCGGGTGGGCATCTTCGACATTTCCTGGAATGTTCTGTGCCCCGGCTGTGGCGGCGTCCTCGACACCAACGCCACGCTGAAAACCCTGCAAAAGGACGAATACACCTGCGCGCTGTGCTCCGAGGGCTATTCGCCGACCCTCGACGAGATGGTCGAGGTGACATTCACCGTCAGTCCCCGCGTGCGCAGGATTGCCGCCCACAATCCACACGAACTGCCGGTGGCGGAATATTTCCGCCAGATCTACTGGGCGTCCGGCGTCGATCTGCCGGAAGAGCATTTCGCGGAAAAGATGGAAACGTTCTCGCTGGAGGATATCGAGCTTGCGCCCGGTGAAAAGGCGGTTCTGCCCATACAGCTTCCGTCCGAATTCATCATCGTCTTCGAGCCGGTCACCCACTCGGCGCAGTTCATCGACGGGAAGGGCGAACCAACAAAGGAGCGCCGGAGCCTCTCTTTGGTTTTCGACCGCGACCATGTCCAGAACCAGACGCTGGAGATGCAACCCGGCCCGTTGCGCATTTCGCTGGAAAACCGGACCGACACCCGCGTGCTGCCGACGGTCTTCATCGCCAGCCAGGCATTGCATGATTTCCTGGGAAAACGCCGGCCCTTCCTGACCGCCAAGCGCCTGCTCACCAACCAGACGTTCCGCGATCTCTATCGCACGGATACACTCGACATCAACCAGCGCCTGAAGATCACCAGCCTGACGTTCCTGTTCACCGACCTGCGCGGATCGACCGAGCTTTACGAGCGGGTGGGCGACCTTTCAGCCTTCGATCTCGTACGCGAGCATTTCCAGGTTCTGCACGAGATCGTCACGGCGGAGGCAGGCGCGGTGGTGAAGACGATCGGTGATGCGGTGATGGCGACCTTCGCGACGCCCGATCGTGCGATCGCTGCAGCCCTCAGGATGCGCGATGCCATGCGTACGCTCAACGACAAGAGCGGGCGCGAGGATCTGCTGCTCAAGATCGGAGTCCATGCCGGCCCCTGCATCGCCGTGTCTATGAATGAGCGACAGGACTATTTCGGCCAGACGGTCAACATTGCTTCGCGGGTCCAGAACCTTGCCAACGCACAGGCGATCTTCGCCACTCGAGCGGTGGTCGACGACAATCTCACCGCTGATCTCTTGCACAGGAATGCGCTGACGCCCGTGCCCCACGAGGTCTCGCTGCGCGGCATTGACCGGGAGATAGCAGTATACACGATCCCCTGAAGGTTCGGCCCCTGAAGGCTTGGCCCTGAAGATTTGGCTCGTCCCGGCCCCTCACACACGCCTATAGATAAAATAACGATCGGCGGGAACCGAAGGTGGCGGCGGGAGGCGTTGCAACTGCGGGTGATCGAGCGGCGTGCCGCTGACCGCGATGCCGCCGACGCGAAGTAGGCGCGCGGTCAGATCGGGAAGCCAGGTAGAGATCACTGCATCGCGATCTTCATAGCCGGTGCCGATGTCGGCATGAACAAGGGCGGCGTCGATGCCAATGAACCTGCTCGCCGTCTCGCGTATTTCGCCGAGCACGAGGTTTTCAGCTTCGGGAATTGAGCTGGCGTGTGCGGCAAGTGCGCGGTCGAACGCTATGATCCGGCGTCCGGGCAGGCGCTCGCGCAAATGGTGGAACGTCCGGCCATTACCGAGGCCGAGCTCGAGCACGGGGCCCTCTATCTTCGCCACCTCGGCGCAGACATGATCGAGTATGTCGCGCTGTGCGGTCATCCTCCGGATGAAACTGTCGAGGCGACTCATGCGCGATTGTATCTCCTGAACAAGTCCACGAAATCAACTGCCCCCGACCAGAGCGTTTCGCGGCTGAAACCAGAGGCGACGTGTTAACCCCCGATCGAGTCTTGCCGCGTGTAGAGGCGAACGATGAACACTGCAACAAGCGAACAGGCTGCCGACAAGGATCATACCGGGTGGAGTCGGCGGCGCGGCGCGCGGCGGTATGGTGATGTCACTTGTAGGGGTCCGCGGCGTCCCGCAACCCATCGCCGAGGAAGTTGAACGCCAAGATGACGAGAACGACGGGGAGCATCGGTAAAAGCAGCCATGGATAGAACGCGATCACGCTGACGCTGCGCGCCTCGGTGAGCAGGATGCCCCAGCTGGTTATCGGCGCCCTCAGGCCGAGCCCGAGGAAGCTCAGCGCTGTCTCGCCCAGGATCATGCCGGGTATGGAGATCGTTGCCGTCGCGATCAGATGCGACATGAAGCCGGGGATGAGATGCCGCCGTATAATGCGGCTGCTTCTGGCACCCATCAATTGCGCAGCCAGAACGTAATCCTCCTCGCGCAAGGCTAGAAGCTTCGAACGCACGGCCCGCGCCAGTCCGGTCCAGTCGAGCAGCCCGAGGATGACGGTAATGCCGAAATAGATCAGGATCGGACTCCAGGTTATCGGCATGATCGCCGCCAGAGCCAGCCATAGCGGAATGCTGGGGATCGATTGCAGAACTTCGATTATCCGTTGAACGATCAGATCGAAGATACCGCCGTGATAGCCGGCCAGTCCGCCGATGACAATGCCGAGCAGGAAACTGAAACTGATGCCGACGAGGCCTATTGTCAGTGAAATGCGTGCGCCATAGATGATGCGCGAGAGCACATCGCGCCCCAGCCTGTCAGTGCCGGCCAGAAAGAGCTGGCCGTTTTCGGCGGGGCAGACAAAATGCCTGTCACCTTCGATCAGGCCCCAGAACCGGTACTTGTCGCCCTTGCAGAAGAAACGGATCCGCTGAACATCATCCTGTTGCTCGATGTAGTTCCGCTTGAGCGTGTCCATATCCAGCGTCATCTGGCGGCCATAGACGAACGGCCCGACGAACTGGCCGTTGTGGAACAGGTGCACCCGTTGCGGCGGCGAATAGATGTAGTCCATGTTGCGCGTGTGCAGATCGTAGGGCGCCAGGAACTCGCAGATCAGTATCCCGAAATAAAGCGTTGCCAGGAATATGCCGGATACAAGGGCAAGCCGGTGCCGGCGGAATTTCCACCACATCAGCCGCAGCTGCGACGCCTGAAAGACCTTCTCCTGCTCCGGCGTCATCGCCTCGACCGACTGCAGGTCAAAGGGCTCGATGGAAACGTAGTGTTGCAGTGGGGCACCCGGAGCGGGCAGCGGCGATTGCGTGTTCATTTGGTGCTGCCGCCTTGCAAACGAATTCGCGGATCAAGTAGCGCCAGCGCCAGGTCGGAAATCAGGACGCCGATGACCGTCAGGAAGGCGAGGAACATCAGGAACGACCCTGCGAGATACATGTCCTGGCTTTGCAGCGCCTTGATCAGCATCGGCCCGGTCGTTTCCAAAGACAGCACGATCGCCGTGATTTCGGCACCGGAGATGATGGCCGGCAGGATAGAGCCGATATCCGAAATGAAGAAATTGAGCGCCATGCGCAGCGGATATTTGACCAGCGCCCTGAAGGGATGAAGGCCTTTGGCGCGCGCGGTCACGACATATTGCTTATGCAGCTCATCGAGCAGATTGGCGCGCAGCCGCCGGATCATGCTTGCCGTGCCCCCGGTGCCGATGATCAAGACCGGGATCCAGAGATGGGCGAGGATCGACTTCGCCTTGGCCCAGCTCATCGGCTCGCCGAGATATTGCTGGTCCATGAGGTGGCCGATGGACGTGCCGAACCAGATGTTGGCGAAATACATCAGGATCAGCGCCAGCATGAAGTTCGGAATCGCAAGGCCGAGAAGGCCGAAGAAAGTCAGGCCGTAGTCGCCCCAGCTGTATTGATGCGTGGCGGAGTACATGCCGATCGGAAAGGCAATGAGCCAGGTGAAGATGATCGTGACGAAGGAAACCAGCACCGTCAGCCACATTCGGTCCCCGACGACGTCGCGAACCGGCAGCTCATATTCGAAGGAATAGCCGAAATCGCCGTGCAGCATCCCGCCGACCCAGTAGAAGTAGCGAATGACCGGTGGCTTATCGAAACCATATTCCTTGCGCATCATCTCGATGCGATCGGAATCCACCGCTTCGCCCTGAGCCCGAAGCTCGGCAACATAGCTGTCGAAATAGTCGCCTGGGGGAAGTTCGATGATCGTGAACACCAGTGCCGATATGACCAGCAGCGTTGGAACCATCACGGCGATGCGCCAGACCAAATATCGAAGCACGCTCAGGACTCTCCAAGCCAGAATGTATCCGGCATATAGACACCGAAATAGGCGGTCGGGTCGTAGCCGTAAAGCGCCTTGTCGGGCAGATTGCGCAGCCGCGAGGATGCCAGAACCGGCTGATGCGTTCCGTTCACCGTGCCGATCGAAAACACCTGATCGGTATAGATCGACAGCATTGAATTCCAGATCTCGGCGCGCTCCGTGGCTTCGGTCGATGCGTTCCAGCGCTTGAGTAAATCCATCAACTCGACCACGGGCGGAAGATCGGGCGCTTCGCCGACCTTGCCACGGGACAAGTAGTGAGCACCCCAGAGCGGCCATTGCAGCTGGTCGTCGACGGTGGGGGCCAGTTGGTAGGGGTTCATGTCGGCGGTCGGCACGCCATTGTCGATGCCCGACCACATCGACATCATGATCTGGCCACCAAGCGCGCGGCTGCGGAAGATGTCGCGCTGCGAAGTCCGGATGAACAGAGCGATGCCGATCTTGCGCCAGTGATCAGTGATGAGCTCGAGCGCGTCGGTTTCCAGCGTGCTTTCGCCGGCCGTTTCCACTACGAGCTGCGCCGGGCGTCCGTCGGGAAGTATCCGCAGGCCGTCATCGTCACGCGCCTGAAGCCCGACCTCGTCGAGCAGGGCATTGGCCTGGTCGGGATCATGGGCGACCCAGGCTTTCGCGAATTCCGGCCGGTAGAGCGGGCTCTCCGGCAGGACCGTATCGGCACTTTCCTGCGCCAACCCGTAGAACACGGCCAAATTGATCTCGCGCCTGTCCACAGCGAGCGAAAGTGCGCGGCGCACGCGCACGTCACGAAAAAGGCCGCGCCACACCTGGTCGGCACAATTCAGATTGGGCAGCAGCGCCAGCCGCGAACCTTGTGTGCGTTTCCAGAGATGCATCTTCACCGGGTAGCGCTTCTCCGCATCCTTCAGGAAGGCGTAATCGGTGAAGTCAATTCCCATGCCTTGCAAGTCGCTCTCGCCCGCACCGGTCTTGGCGGAAATGATCGCCGACGAGCTGACGTTCATGACTATCCGGTCGACATAGGGCAGTTGCCGGCCATTCTCGTCTATTCGATGAAAGAACGGGTTCCGCTCGAAGACGAACTGCTCAGCCGGCGGCTTGGTCCGGTTCTGCCAGGGATCGAGCGTCGGCAGTTCCGGGTTCTCCGGGCGATATTGCCGCGACATGCGGATATGCAAGAGCGTCCATTTCTTGGCCCGGTTCTCCTTCATTAAACCGGCGAGCCGGAATGGATCCTGGTATTTCTTGTGGAACTGCTTGAGATAGGCGGCCGGCAGAACAAGCGATAGGGGCGAAGCAGCGGCGAGCTTGGGCAGGAAGTCGGGATTGGGCGCATCCCAACTGTAGCGGACCGTCAACGGATCGACGATTTCGAAGCGTGGCGGCTTGCCGTCCGCCAGCAGGGCCGGGGCGAGCCCGCCTTGCGAAAGCTCATCGTTCAGCCAGACATCTTCCCAGCAATAGCGAAAATCCTCCGACGTCAGCAGGCTACCGTCAGACCATTTATGTCCTTCTCGTATCTTGAAAGTGAAGACACGATCATCCGCTACATCGAAACTTTCGAGAATGTCGGCTTGCAGGTTAAGCTTTTCGTCATAGCCGACCAGGCGAGCGTACCCGTAGATCGTCATCATCCGGATATCTTTCTGGCTGCCGATGATCGTGCGCAGCGTGCCGCCATATTGGCCGGGCTGCCGGCCCATCGCAGCGAGATTCAACGCGCGCGGGCGCTTGGGCAGGCGTTCGGCGAGTGCCGGCAGCGCCCTGGCCTTCAGCTGCGGCTGAAGAAATTCCGGCTCCAGATCGCCGGCGCGCAACGTGCCCGGCAGAAATGCCGAAGCCATGAGTCCAAGGACGGTGCGCCGGCTGATCAATGGCGTAGCTCGCTGACATCGGCCGAACGTCGCGCCAGCACGAGGTGGCCGCCGCCAAGATCGAGCGGCGACAGCATGTCCTCGTCGCCCTGGTCGCGGAATTGCGGTCCCCATGCGCTGGTATCGGAAGCGCCGCTGAGCTTCAGAGTCTTGAAATCCATCGGCCTGTCGAGATCGGGGAAAGGGACTGCGGCGACCAGTGAGCGCGTGTAGGGGTGGACCGGTTTCCTAAGCAGAATTTCGCGCGGCGCTAGCTCGACGATACGCCCGCCGCACATCACCGCGATGCGGTCTGCCATGTAGTCCACCACCGCCAGGTTGTGGGATATGAACAGGTAGGTCAGGCCCAGTTCCTTCTGCAGGTCCTTCAGAAGATTCAGGATCTGCGCCTGGACAGAGACATCGAGTGCCGAAACTGGCTCGTCGCAGATCAGGAGTTCAGGCCCCAGCGCCAACGCGCGCGCGATGCCGATACGCTGACGCTGTCCGCCGGAGAAACTGTGCGGATAACGCTTTATGAAGCGCGGGTCGAGTCCGATTGCCTGCATCAGGTTCTTGACCGTGGCGAGTCGGGACGCGGCATTGCCACGTTGATGGATTTCCAGCGGCTCGCTCAAAATGTTCTCCACCGTCATGCGAGGTGAAAGCGACGAAACCGGATCCTGGAAGACCATCTGGATTTTCGCGCGCAGCATGCGCAGAGCGTCTCCCTCGGCTTTCAAGACGTCGATCGGACCATCGCGGCCGTTGAAGATCACAGAGCCGCCGCTAGGGGTGACAGCCCGCATGAGGACCTTGCTGACGGTGGTTTTGCCGGAGCCGCTTTCGCCGACAAGACCCAGGCACTCGCCCCGCCTGATATCAAAGCTCACGCCGTCCACGGCGCGAACAGAGGTTTGATGACCTCCGCCGAACCATCCGGACTTGCGGATCGTGAAAGTCTTTGTCATATCCCTGACCGACAGCAGGAGATCGTCCGGCCCCTTCGATGCCGGCGCCGTCTGCTTGCCGAGCAGGTTCCCGACATTCACCGGCACCTCGCGGAGCGCCTTTAGCCTTTCGCCGGGCTTCAAGTCGAAATGCGGAACGGCGGCCATCAGGCCCTTCAGGTAAGGGTGGCCCGGCCGGCGGAATATCGCCTCCACAGGTCCCGCTTCCATGATCTCGCCATGGTACATGACCACCACCTCGTCGGCGACATTGGCGACGACGCCAAGGTCGTGCGTGATCAGCAGCATCGCCATGTTCAGCTTCGTCTGAAGCTCGCGCAGCAATTGCAGGATTTGCGCCTGGATGGTGACGTCCAACGCCGTTGTCGGCTCGTCGGCGATCAACAGGGCGGGCCGGCAGATAAGCGCCATGGCGATCATGGCGCGTTGACGCAATCCTCCCGAAAGTTCAAAGGGATACATGTCATAGGCGCGCTTGGGGTTGGGAAAGCCGACAAGTCCGAGCATTTCCTCGGTCCGCGCCTTGCGCTCCACCCGAGCCGTGGGCGTATGAATCTGCAGGGATTCGCTGACCTGATTGCCGATCGTATGCAGCGGCGACAGTGATGTCATCGGCTCCTGAAATATTTTGCCGATGCGGCTGCCTCTCAACGCCCGGATTTCGGGTCCGTCACGCGGCATCTGCAGGATATCCTGCGTCGTGCCGGGCTTTTCAGGATCGGAAAACAGGATACGGCCGCGAACATGGGCTGTGTTCGGCAAAATGCCCATCACAGCCTGGCTGAGAACCGATTTTCCGGAACCGGACTCGCCCACAAGCGCGGTAACCTTGCCGGGCAAGACGCGAAGATTCGCACGCCTGACGGCATGCAACGGTCCCCCTATAATGGCAAAAGAGATGCCAACATCCTCGATCCGAAGCAGATCAACGCCCAAATTCATTCTCACACCAGCCCCCACTCTGGCCGCTCCAGAAGGCGAGACTAGCGCATTGCCAGCCTAGAGCAACTTGGATTCGAACAGTCGCCAGTTCCCTGGCGGAACCGGCGATCGGACTGCATACCAAACGCGTTCGGATCAGATCGTGGCGGTTTACTGGAGCTTCCTCGGGTCGCCCGCGGACGGCCGCGCGGCATTGCGATGAAGCAGCATGACCTGCTCGGCGTCCGATATTCGGTCGTAAATCGGCTCCACCGCACCGTCTTCGTCGAGCGAGAGAGCACCCGTCAAATCGGGTGAAAGCACCGTTAGCTTCTGCCTGATGCCCGCCAGTTCCTCCATGCCGAGCGCCAGCCAGTTGTTGGCGCCGCAATAGCTGGCGAAGTCTTTGCTGGCGAGAACGCTGTGCGGATATTTCTTGGTCAGGGTCTGGAGGCGCTGGACCTCGTTTACAGCCGAGCCGAAGACGGAGAATGTGAGCCGGTCGGTAAGCCCGACATTGCCGAACATCACATTGCCGACATGCAGGCCGATACCATAGTTTATGTCGCTCAATCCCTGCTGCTTTCTGCGCAGATTGAGATCCATCATCCGCGCGGTGGCCTTGTGCGCTGCTGCAAGAGCGGCCTGGCAGGCGATCTCAGACTGTGAACGGTGCCTTGCGCAAGGGTAAACGGCAATGAAGCCATCCCCTATGAAACTCATGATCTGCCCGCCCTTGCGATTGAAAGGTGCAGCAGCGGCATCGAAAAACTGGTTCAGCGTATCGATATAGACTTCGCGGCCGGAGGTTTCGGCAAGTCTTGACGACCCGCGCATGTCGCCCATGACCAGTGCCGCCCGGATTGTATCACCCTCGCCGCGCTTGATCTGGCCGTCGAGCACGCGCCTGCCGGCGTCGCCGCCGAGATAAGTGGTCATCATGTTGTCGGCAAGCTTGGTGAGCACGGCCATCTTGGTTGCGATAGCGAGATGGTTCTGGATGCGCAGCAGCGCCGCAATCATGCTGTCGCTGAAGCCTGCGGCACTGTCGGTGGACCAAGACCCGATCATGCCCTGACTGGTGTTGCCGCTGAAGGGATGGACGAAAGCCATGTAATCGGTGACGCCCATCAGCTTGAGGTCATCGAAAACAGGAAATTCCGACGGCACCGACGGGTCGAGCCGGCGCCGCAGATGGTCGAGCTTGTGGCTGAGCAGATGGTAGTATGGGCTGGTCAGGAATCTGTCGGAATGAACGCCGTTCTCCTTGCGGAAGCCTTCCACTTCCAGGCCCTGGCCGCGGAGCCAGGTGAAGCCGAGCGCGTCATAAAGCGGATGAAGCATCGAAAAGCTCAAATGCACCCGCTTCAACGGCAGGCCGGCAGCAGCCAGCCGTTCACAAAAGCCCCTTACCAATGTTTCCAGGTCGTCGCCCGCCAACGCCGATTGCGTCAGCCAATCGGCAACCTTATCCATGAGAATGGCAGAAATTTCTGCTTGCGCTGTGCTCATGCTATCTCGAAATCTCCTTGATCCGCCACAAATTCGCCGGCTCGGACGCCGTCAGGCCTTCACCACCGTCTCTCGGGCTAGCCCGAGGCGGCCAAAAATATTGCGTGTGTCGACGATCAGTAGGGCGTGATCCGCGAGCGCCTGATAGTCGATCGCGTCGTGGTCGGTTGCAACGACGACAGCGTCGAAATCCTTCAGGGCCACCTCGGTCAATTCGACCGAGCGACGCCCCTTGATCGCCATATGCTCCCGTGTGGTCGGGATTTCGGTAACATGCGGATCGTGGAATTCCGCCTTGCCGCCCCATTCCTCGATGAGTTCAATGAGCCGCAATGAGGGGCTTTCGCGGATGTCGGGCACATTCTTCTTATAGGCAAGCCCGATGATGAGAATGCGCGAGCGGCTGAGCGCCTTGCCGCAGCGCCGGTCCAGCGCCTTCGCCAGTTCATCGACCACATGACGCGGCATGGCCGTGTTGATCTCTGCCGCCAGCTCGATGAAGCGGGTCGGCAGTTCGTATTCGCGCGCCTTCCACGTCAGGTAGAAAGGATCGATCGGAACGCAGTGCCCGCCAAGTCCAGGGCCAGGATAGAAAGGCATATAGCCGAACGGCTTGGTCTTTGCCGCCTCGATCACCTCCCAGATGTCGATTCCCATCGCACCGAGCACGACCTTCAACTCGTTGACGAGGGCTATGTTGACCGAGCGGAAGATGTTTTCCGTCAGCTTGACCGCCTCGGCGGTTGCCGTGGTGGAAACCGGAACGACGGTCTTGACCACGCCATGGTAGAAAGCCTGCACGAGCATCGCCGCTTCAGTGCCGTCACCTGCCACGACCTTGGGGATCGTCGCGACTTCAAAGCTGCGGTTGCCGGGATCCTCGCGTTCGGGCGAGAAGCCGAGGAAGAAATCTATCCTCGACCGCAAGCCGGTTTTTTCCAGGATGGGCTTGATCACGTCGTCGGTGGTGCCGGGATAGGTGGTCGATTCCAGCACGATCAGCTGGCCGAGACGCAGATGCTTCGCGATGGTGCCTGCCGTATTCCTGACAAAGGAGAGATCCGGCTCGCGGTGTTTCGTCAGTGGTGTCGGAACGCAGATGATGATGACATCGCAGACGGCCAGTTCGGCAAAATCCGCAGTGGCGCGGAACCGTCCGCTCGCCACCTGGCCGGCAAGGGCTGGCGACGTCACCGCCTCGATGTAGGATTGGCCGTTGTTCAGGCTCTCGACCTTTTGGGGTTCGATGTCGAAGCCGGAAACCGGGAAGCCGGCGCGTGCGATCGCAACCGCCAGCGGCAGCCCCACATAGCCCAGTCCGATCACGCCGACGTGCGCGGCACGCGTCGAAATCCGGTTCAGAAGACGGTCATATGTCGATCGTGAGGCGTCCAAAATCTGCTTCCCGTCAATTCGGACAGGCCGTCCGCTTCCATGGTGAGGCTCACCGCTCACAAGAGCCCCGAGGCATATTGCGGAAAATCGATGTCCGCAAGCCGTCAGACCGGCACCTTCGCCTTAAGGCTTGCGGCAGCCATCGCATAGCCGCCGGCGGCGCCATCAATGAAATGAACGTGATCGCGCTGCAGCGGCGATGCGACGAGGCATGTCATCAAGGCCGATTTCTGGCGGTGCAGGCCATAGTTGCAGATGCCCGCCTCTTCCGCCTGTTTCAGCCGGTTCTCGATCCGTTGCAACACATCCGCGTCAACGTCGATGGTCATCTTCAAGCCATCGTCGAACTTCCGGAAATCCGAATTGCTGGCCACTTCGCGTTTGTAGATCTTCGGATCGAATCTGCCGATCGTCCAGCCATATCTATCCGTAACAGCCGTAAGCGTCATCAGGAACACTATCCACAGCTTCGACAGCCACCGCCGTCCTGCCGGCGCCATGGCCCGCGCCTCGATATCGAGGCCGGCGGGCAGCACACTGTAGTCCGGCCCGTTCACTGGCACCGGGTGGCCATCGCGTTCCTGCCTGCCGGCAAGGGCGATGATGTCGGAAACCAGAAACTGAAAACCGCGCAAGTCGCGCGACGCCCCCGGTATGGCTATGATCGAGACAATTTCGCCATGCCGGGCTTCGATTGGGTTCCAGCGGCAGGATAGGCCGGTCAGATCCGGCCGCGCGCCGGCCGGCGCAGGATCGATGCGGTAGCGCCCCGCTTTCATCTCGGCTTCCGCCCAACTGCCGCCACCTCCGGCGAACATAGCATAGAAGACTGCATCGGAGGCCTGGAACCTCGCCACGCGAACGTCGAGGCCTTGCGCTCTTATATCCTTTATCGGCACGATTGCGGCACGCAAGGTCAGATCCAGTTCGTCCGCCACCCATCTCTGGACAGCCGCCAGCGCGTTGCGGGTGATCTCCAGCGCCGAGCCGGGAAACGCCACGAGCGCGCCGTCGCCGCCGAAGACAAAGGGAAGATCTTGCTTACCCAGCGCATTGAGCAGCGCCGAAATGACGCTGGCACCGGCCATATTGACGGTTTTATAGCGCCCCGCCTCGATCGCCTTGGTCGAGCCGACGATATCTGCGGTGGCCAGCGCCCAGCCATCGGGGAGAGGCCGATAGTTATCGATATCGGCAACGCTTTCGAACCTGGCGAAGACCGGTAGGGAAGCGACAAACGGGTCGGACGCGGCAGCTGTTTCCATGAGCATCAGATAGCACATTCCAGTGCTTGAGGGTGAAGTCGATCATGCTTCGAAATTGACTTGCGCAGGCTTTCCGATGATAGGGTCCGGCGATGCGAATTGCCTTCTACGCGCCGCTGAAGTCACCCAATCATCCCGTTGCCTCCGGCGACCGTCAGATGGCACGGATGCTGGTCAAGGCGCTGGAGCATGGAGGGCACAGCGTCGAACTGGCATCCGAATTGCGCTTCTATCTACGCGAACCGGATTCGAAAAGTTTCGATGCGCTCAACATCGAGGCCCGGGAGGAAGCCGCGCGGCTGGCAGGGCTTTGGGATCGTGACGGCAAGCCCGATCTGTGGTTCACCTATCATCCCTATTACAAGGCGCCCGACCTGATCGGGCCCGAACTGGCGTTGGCCTTTGGTGTTCCCTATGTGACAGCGGAAGCCTCCTATTCGAGGCGGCGCAACACCGGTTTGTGGACCGATACGCAAGCGTTGGTGGCGCGAGCCGTCGAACAGGCGGCACTGAACATCTGCTTCACGCAAAGGGATCGTCAGGGACTGGCAGATGCGATACCCGAAGCCTCTTTCGGCATGCTTTCGCCCTTCATCGACACATCGCTATTCCGGGAAACACCGGCACGGGGTTGTCCAACGCGCCTCGTTACCGTCGCCATGATGCGCCCGGGCGACAAAGTCGAAAGCTATCGCATGCTGGCGCAGGCGCTCGGTTCGATCGGTCATCTGCCCTGGACCATATCGGTCGTCGGGGACGGACCTGCCCGCGAGGAGATCAAAGCGCAATTCGCCGGCATGCCCGCCGAGCGTATCGAATGGCTTGGCGCGCTTGAGCCAGCCGCCGTGCCGGATGTCCTCTACAGTGGGGGAATTTACGTCTGGCCGGGTTTCGGCGAGGCCTATGGCGTTGCCTATCTTGAAGCACAGGCCGCCGGCCTTCCGGTTGTGGCTCAGGACGTCGCCGGCGTGCCGGAGGTCGTGCGGGATGGCCAGGCCGGGTTTCTCACCCCGCCGGGCGATGTGGCGGCGTTCGCTTCTGCCATTGAAAGGCTTCTGGCCCATAACGACGAAAGATCCATCATGGCCGCAGAAGCCAGACGTTTCATCCTCGAAGAACGTTCTCTCGGCGCTGCGGCGGCGCGTCTGGCCGAACTTCTTGCGAAGATCCCGGTCTCATGACATCCGATCAAATCTGGCAACCCTTGATGGAGGAACTGGCGAGCCGGCAACGGGCGGACCGTAAGGCGGAGTTCTGGCTGCGCGACGATGACGCCGTGGATCCGACGCCTGCGCTTGATCGGTTGCTCGACCTCACCGGTGAATTCGCGGTTCCGGTGACTCTGGCCGTCATTCCCGCCCTGACTGACGAGAAGCTTGTCGTTCGGCTTGACGAGACGCCGCATGCCACGGTCGCCATCCACGGCTGGGCGCACCGAAATCATGCTCCCGAGGGCCAGAAGAAGCAGGAGCTCGGCGCGCATCGGCCACGCGAGGCGGTGCTCGATGATCTGGCTCGCGGGCTGTCGCACATAACCGGCCTGCACGGCGCACGTGCCGTTCCGATGCTGGTGCCACCCTGGAACAGGATCGACGCCGGCTTGGTATCCGACCTTGGATCGATAGGATTTTCGGCATTGTCGGTCTATGGCCCGCCAAGACCGGCTTCACTTGCGGTCATCAACAGCAATGTCGACATCATGGATTGGCATGGCACGCGCGGCTGCCGCGATCATGGCCTATTGGTTCAGGCCATCATCGCGCAGTTGCAGCATGCATTCGATAGAGGCGAACCGGTCGGCCTGCTCACCCATCATCTCGTACATGATGAATCGGCCTGGCTCTTCCTCGAACGGCTGTTCACAGTCACCGCACAGACTGAAGCCTGCGTATGGCTTCCGGTCAGGACATTGATCGGGCGCAGCGCCGGTAGAGCAATTCCGGGAAAGGTGTGAACGGTTTCCGTCCGGAATTGCGTCAAAACAAAGAGATAGAGGAAAACAGCTCAGCGCTTTTTGCGCAATGAGACTGGAAATTTGAGCGTCTGGCCATCCCGCGCGGCAAAAGCGCCGGTAAACCTGTCTTTGGCCAGTTTCTCGATCTCGTCCAGTTCCTCGTCGGTCCGTGTCGGATCGTGGTGAAACAGCGCAAGCCTGCGCGCACCGGCCGCCTCACAGAGCTTGACACCCTGTTGCCATGTCGAGTGCCCGTAACCGCGGCGGCGTTCCATTTCCTCCTCGGTGTATGTGCAATCGTAAATAACGAGGTCGGCATCTTCGATCAGGCCGAGCACCGCCTGATCGAGTTTGTCCGGCTCGTGCTCAGTGTCTGTGATCATCGCCACGACGCGGCCGCCCCATTCGACCCGGTAACCTATGCAGCCGCCCGGATGGATAAGACTGCCGGTTCGGACCACCACCCCTTCGCGCGGGCGAAGCACGTCTCCGGATACGAAATCGCGATAGTCGAGGCTTGCCTTGCAGGCTTCCAGTTTCACCGGAAACCACGGCGGCTGCATGAACTCATCGACCATCTGCCGGGTCGTCATGTGTCCTGCAAGATGCCCGGACCAAAGCGTAACCTTGGCGCCCCGATCATAGATCGGCGCAAAAGACGGCAACCCGATGATGTGATCGTAATGGCAATGGGTGAAAAGCAGGTCGAAATCGGTCACGCCCAACGCCTGAAGTGCGGCGCCGGCAGGCCGTAGGCCAGAGCCTGCGTCGAACAGAAGCGTATGCTTACCGCATCGCATTTCGACGCAGATTGAGTTGCCGCCATAGCGAGAGAATTCTGGCCCTGATACCGAAATGCTGCCGCGGACACCCCAAAACCTGACCAGGAAAACGTTGTCGTCCATGCTACCCCTTCGCCCATCATATCCAAACAACCGCTGCTAGGCGAGACAGGCTTTCTCCGGGTGATCTTCTCAGCGAGAGGACAGTGCCGTCACGACGGCGAGGATCGGGCGCACGTCCTTCGTTATTTGGCGCTTCGTGCGTCGATCAGATCCGCGGTCGTATGGCTTAGGCGATCGGCAAGAACCCGCAATATCTCGATGGTCATTTCCGGGAACTCCCTCATAAGCCTCAGGAAATGATCCTTGCGGATTCTCAAGGCTTCCAGCGGACTTGCCGCTCTGACGGTGGCAGTGCGGGAGCTGTTGCACAATATGGCGATCTCGCCAACGATCGAATTTGGCTCCAGTTCGGCAACTTTTATCGGTCCGCTATCGGAATCGACAAGAATATCCGCTCTGCCTGAAAGGATGACATAGGCGGCGTCTCCCTCGTCGCCCTGCCTGAAAAGGATCTGGCCGGCGCTGTAGCTCACACGATCGGATGTGAACGCAAGCAGCTTGAGCTTTGTCGGCTCGATGGCAGAGAACAAGGGAACGCGTTGCAGCATTCCAACTTCATCCTTGAGCAGCATTGTCGCAAACCTTCCAAAATTCGCGTTTGCCAGACTAGAGCAAGGGACGCCAAGATGGAATCAATTCTCTTTCCGGGATGGCGAGGCAAACCACGCGAAAGGTGGCGAGCCCGATGTCGTGCACCGGCAGAATGATCCATCTGAATGTCCGTTGCTCTATGACAACAGTTCCTTGAAGATACCGTTCCCCGCCAAGAGTGTCTCGTGTGTTCCGTCTTCCGCCAATTGACCCGAGTCGAAGACGACAACGCGATCGAACATCATCGCCATTGCCGGATTCGTCACGACCCACACAATTGCCGGTGAATGGCCGTCGCGCCTGGCTTCCTCGAGCACATTTCGCAGCACCTTATCCTGCATGCGCTGGTCGAGCGCCGACAGCGGCCGGTTGAGAATGAGAAAATCGGGACGCTTGAGCAAGGCCCGGGCAACATCGAGCTTCTGTCGCTGTCCCCCGGTCAGCCGCCTCCCGCCGGAGCCGACGTTGAAGTCCAGGCCGACATCCAGAAGTTCGCCATAAAGCCCGAGTTCGTCAAGAATGTCATAGACGATGGAGCGTATGCGGTCGGGCGCGTCGGGATGATTGTTGCCCACACGCCCGAACAGGACATTATCCATGACCGTGGCCGCGGCAATGTATTTGGCGGGATCATACCGTTCGATCGCATTGTGCAACTCGGGCGGCAGGTTTTCATAGAACCGGTTGCGTGCAGCGACGATCTTGCTCATCAGCTCGTCGCTCAGCAGGCCGAAGCGGTGCCGGGGCTCGATGTAGGCAAAGCTCAAGGTGACGATCATGGCGCGATCGTTCTCCGAAACCGCCTCGTAGGGACGGTTCTTGAGCCGTTGCAGCAAGGTTTCGTAGGCGGGTATCTCCTCCGCGCTCATGAAGGCGAGCTGCTGGAAGAACTGGTGATCGGGCGGCAGGTCGGCAAACAACTCGATCGCCTGTTTGGCGATCTCCAAGCCCATTTCGTAGAGCGTGCGGTCGAGGCCGGCTTGCCTCAGCACGGAAGCAAAATAGGGATTGGCCGCCAGCGCCCTGTCGGCCAGTTCGGGGCCGGCGGCAGCGCCGAAGAGCAGGTTTTGGCCGATCGTTGCTTCCTTGTTGTAGGCGCCCGGTTCGAAAGGAACCACCAGTCCGCTCAGCCCCTCTTGTTCCAGCCGGGTCCGCAGCGCCGCACGCAGTTCGACGATCCGCCTGGCAAGCTCCGTGTGACGCGTGAGGTCAGCTGAAGAGCGCAAGCCAAGATCCAGAATGTCACGCGACAGAACAACCGCGTCGAGCACCCGGCGCACGGCTTCAAAGAGGTCGTGCGGGCCGGTAGCGCCAGCGGAAGCATAGTTGATCCAGTCGCCGTGGATATCAAGATCCGGATTGCCCGACCGGCGCGCCTCGTGAATGTTCCAGCGGTGCTGATCTGCCGCAGCACCGTCATAAGGCGCCGATCTCAGCGGCGCATGCTTCAACCCGTAGAGCAGGTTGTCGCGGAGGCTTGCCTGGAACAGGAAAACATCCGACGAGGCGTACGATATGCGCCGGCCGGTTACTGCTTCCGGGAGTTCAAGCAGGTCGTCGGTGCCCGAAGCGACCTTTCCGCTGTCCGGCCAGATCAGCCGCGCGAAGGCTTCTGCAAGCGCCTCCGCTCCACCTGTTGCGGTACTGACCAGTGCCACCGTCTCACCCGGCTTGACCTGGAGGGAGATACGGTTGAGGAGCATCGCACCGCCATCGTCTGCTATGGACAGATTGATCGCCGACAGCGGTTTGGTCATCGGATCGGGATCGTCGATCGTCAATGCCATGATACTCGGCGCGATGAGACCTTCGACGGTGAACTGTTCAACGACCTGTTGATATTTGACCTGGACATCCTGCCGATCCTGATCCCAGTCGATCAGTTCCTTCATCGGTCCGGGCAGGTCCTTGTAGGCGCCGATCACGGCCACGAGCTGGCCGACGTCCAGCCGCCCCTGGAGGACCAGATACCCGCCGATCATGTAGAACAGAAAGGGCGTGAGCTGCGCGAGAAAATTGTTGAGGAACTTTACCATGAATTTCCATTGGTAAAGATCGAAGCGGATCTTGAAGATGAGCCCGAGCCGGGCAGCTATGTCGGCGCGCTCGTAGTTTGATGTATCGTGGACGTGAACCGCGCCGATGCCGTCGACGATTTCGCCAACCCGGCCCGAAAGCGCGCGCGCCGTCAACTGCCGTTGGCGCCCGAGCACGATCAGCCGCCGCCGCATTCGCGGGATGAGCACGATCTGGATCGCCACGATCACGACCGCTATCATTCCGAGCCAGACGTTCTGGATCATGATGAACAGCATGGCCGTCAGCGCTTGGCCGCCGAGCAGTACCGGCTGCAGGAAGGCGTCGCCGATGAAGCCGCCCAGCGGCTCCACCTCGTCCTTCACCATGGTCGCCACTTCGGCGGATTTCACCCGCTTGAAGTAAACCGGCGGAAACCGCAGCACACGGTCGACCAGATCGAAGCGGATACGCCGCAGCATGCGTTCGCCGAGGCGGCCCTTGTAGGTGTTGATGTAGAATTTGAACAGGCCGTTGATGACGACTAGCAAGAGGAACACAAGGCTCAGGGCAAACAGGGTCTCCTCGCGGTCGAGCTGAAAACCGGAGAAGAACTGGACCTCTCCAATGAACGGCAGGTTATAGTGTAGCCTCATGAATGGCTGGGTCGCGCCCGGTTGCTCGAAGCCGCGACCTTGGATCGGTCCGTTGACGATCAGCTTCGGCAGGTCGAAAGACATGAAATATGGGATCATCGAAAGCACGACGATCATCAATATCCAGAGCTGCTGCTTCTTGGTGTGCGTCCAGATATAGCGGGCTAGGCTGGCTTCCATATGCGACTGTGGACCCTTCAGTTGGAAGCGTGCAGGATGTAAAAGCACCTGCTGGCGAATGGCGTATCGGCAATTTCTTCATCGCCAACGAGCTGGCCAAACGGTCCGCGGCTTTCGTAGGGCTTTGGCGAACAGCTGAGCAGCACGAGGCCGCAGCTGCGCGGCTGGTGCTGGCGGATGGACGCCGATGATCCGGACAGATGCAATAGGCTCTCTCCGGCACCGGGCAATAGCCAAGCGGCTTGCAGCATGATCACGTCCGCGGAATCAAACAGTCTTGCGGGAGGCAAGATTGCGTTGTGTCGCCCAGAATCCCAACATACAAGACGAATTATGATGGATGTCACGCAACCACGCAATGCCATGGACTGGCATGAGCAAGCCTTGGACCTCACACGGGGAATTGCTGCTTATGTCAACTGCCCTCTCGTGGCAGGGCTGGCGCGCGTCGTCGCCAAGCATCCGAAGGCCGATATTGCCAACGCCTTCAACCACAAGCAGGTCGCCTGCAAGATGTGGGCGCTCGACAGGCTGTTCGAAAGCGGCGGCGGCCGCTTCGGGCGCATATGGGTTCTGGGTGGATGGTACGGCGTATTGCCGGCAATGCTTTTCAACGATGCCCGCTTCGACATCGCGGCGATCGATAGCATCGACATCGATCCTGAAGTCGCGCCGGTCGCCCGGACCCTCAACCGGGAAGCCGGCGACCGGTTCCGGGCGCTGACGGCAGATATGTACGCACTCGACTATGCGGCCGGGCGGCCCGACCTGATGGTCAATACGAGCTGCGAACACATAGCCGATCTGCGCGCCTGGCTTGCTCTGCTTCCGCCGGGCACGAATGTACTGCTGCAATCGAACGATTATTTCAGCGAGCCGACGCACATCAACTGCGTGGCTTCGCTTGCAGCCTTCGAGGCAATGGCGGCGCTACGGGAGGTGCGGTTCTCCGGCGAACTGCCGACAAAAAATTATACGCGCTTCATGCTGATTGGAACTGTTTAATGCATTTCGCCCAAAAGTGCGTAGCGGTTTTGGGACAACGATACGCATAAAAACAGGACTTGAAGCGCGTCGTACGAATCTCACGGACGCTACGCGCGTTAGGATCTATCGTCTGTTTGATCATGAACTTTTCCGAAACCGGGCCCCACATTTAGGGACCATGTTCGATACCGCTCGCGCAGGATTTGCGCGGAGCGGCGCGCGCCTTCCAGATCGAGACGATGCGCGGATGGCGTCCGTCCCACAAGCGCCTGTTCGATAGCTTGCGCCAAACCTTCAGGCGTCAGGTCCTTTTCCGTCAGCACCGTTGCAAGACCGAGTTCTTCGAGCATCAGGGCGCGAACCGTCTGTTCGGTTTCCCCGCCGGCTGCAAATGGGACGAGCAGGGAGCGACAACCCGCGCGCAGTACATCGCAGACCGTGTTGTAACCCGCCTGCGAGACTGACAGGCGGGCGCCGGTCAGCAGGCTGGCGAAATCCTCGCGGAACCGGAAGATGGACAGGCCCGGCGTGGCATCGCCTGCGATCGCGTCAAACTCGTCTTTCGGCAGGTTCGGGCCGGTGATCAAACACCATTTCCAAGCGTTGTTCGCATCCCGCGCCGCTGCGATGGCGGAGCTGACAAGGCTCTTTCCGGCAGCCCCGCCGCCAACCGACACCAGAACGTCGAAGCGCTCGGAGGCCGCGGGCGATGGCGGCGCGGCAACGAGCCCTGTGTAGGTGACCTCGGCCCTGATCGACCCAGCCAATGGAAATGTCTTGTCGATGGTTGCGAAAGCCGGATCGCCGTGGACCATAACAAGGTCGAAATGCCTGTTGATGAGATCGACCGTTTCCTCGTTTCGGCCCGGCTTGACGCGCTCCTGGAGGATATCGCGGACGGACGTCACCAGCAGCGGTCTGGGCGACGTCGCGTCGATGGCCTCGATCAGCGGCAAGAGTTCGAAACGCATCTGCCGGCGTCCAAATGGAAACGCTTCGACAATGACGATATCAGGCCTGCAATCCCGGAATGCCTGCAGCAGCATCTCTGAACGCCATTTCTTGAAATCATCGTCGATCGGGTTGCCTTGCAGGTCGACAAGTCCCGAAAATCCTTCATCACCGGAGGTGACAGGTGGCAGGGTTACAGATTTTACCCCCAGTCCCGGAAACCCGGCGATCGGCGCTCCACCGGTCACGACGGTTACGTCAAACCCGTCATCGACCAGAGCCGCCGCAATGCGGCTGGCGCGCGCGAGATGGCCGATGCCGAGCAGGTGCTGGACATAGAAGAAAGCGCGCAGCCGCTTCATTCGGCGGCCCGCCACTCCCGCTCGAACAGTTCCTTGAGCTGTCCAATGCTTGCCATATGATCGAAATTGCCGCGCACGCGCCGCTCTGCGGCGTCGCCGAGGCGGACGCGCAGCACGGGATCGCGGATCAGGCGCTCCAGCGCCTGTGCCAGGGCAATCGGGTTTTCCGTCGGAACCAGCAACCCGGTTTCATCCGGCGATAAAAGCTCCGGCACGCCGGAAATATCGGTCGACACGCAGGCAAGCCGCTGGCTAGCCGCCTCCACCAGAACATTCGGCAGACCGTCGCGGTCGCCATTTGCGGTGATCCTGCAGGCCAGGGCGAAGATGTCGGCGCGGCGGTAGTGCTCAAGCACCTCCTCCTGCGCAAGCGCGCCTTTCCAAGAGACGCGATCATCCACACCGAGCTTTTGCGCCAGCGCCTTGAACCGTTCCAGTTCTTCGCCGCCGCCGATATGCTCGAAACGCCACGCCAAATCGCCGGGCAACAGGGCAAGGGCCTCCAGCAACGTGTCGTAACCTTTCTTTTCAACGGCGCGCCCGACACTCAGAACGACAACCGGTTCGTCCGGCGCCGAGCCGTCATGCTGCTTTCGCGCCTCGCCGAAACTGCCGAAGCGATCAAGGTCGAGCCCATGATAGCTCAGATGCACAGACGAGTTGCCGTTAGCGAGTTTTTTCAGACGGTCGAACCCGGTTTTCGTGCAAGTGACCGTCCAGCGCGCCGAGGAAAGCTTGCCGGCCAGATCCCAGTCCGCCGAAGTCCAGATGTCCTTGGCATGGGCCGAGCAGGTCCAGGGCAGGCCACGAAGCTGGCTGGCATAGCGCGTCACCGATGCAGGCGTGTGCGCGAAATGGGCATGCAGCCAGCCCGCGTTTTCCGGCCATTCGGCCGCCAGCACGAGCGCTTGCCCGAAGCGGCGCGCGCGATTGCGCGTAAAGTCGCGGGGCATATCGGCAGCCAGCGATCCGAGCGCGCGCCAGAAGCCCGGACGCAGCAGATAGGCAAACAGCGAGCGAAGCACGCGCAGCGGCTCTTCATGCAGATATTCCGGCAGATAATGGACGGGCGCTTTGATCTCGTCATGCACGGGGTGGCGTTTTTCGTCGGTCGGCCGCCTGAGCGCGACAAGTATCAGGTCGAACCCCGCACGCTCAAGACCGAGCAATTCCTGCGCGATGAAGGTTTCGGACAGCCGCGGATAACCCTTCAGAACCACGACGATCTTGCGATGTTGCAACTCAGGTCATTCCTTCAATGACTGAAAGGTGATGGCCGGCCCGCCGGTCGAGCAGTTCCGCGACGATTTCGGAAATATGAGGCAGCCCTTCCAGCGTCAGATGCGGATTGCTCTGCGATGGGCGGGGCCGGTCCGGCAGCACCTTCAGTGCATCGGCAAACCGCCGGGAATCCTCGGCTTCTTCCGGCAAAAACATCTCGATGAGGCCGAGTTCGGCCGCGCGCCGTGCGCGGATCAGTTGTTCCTTGCGGGGCTCGACGCGCGGCACGATCAGCGCCGGCTTGTCGAAAGACAGTATCTCGCAATAGGTGTTGTAGCCGCCCATCGCCACTACCGCCTTGGCGCCGGCAATCAGGTCTTCCATGCGGTTGTCGAACTCGATGATCCTGATATAGGGGATCTTGGACCCCTTCTTGAGCAGCTTGTTGCGCTTGCGCGCCGGCATGTAAGGCCCAAGCACGATCAGGGCCCTATGCTGCAATTGCGGATCCTGCTGATAGGCATCGATGACGTCGTGAATCAGATCGGCGCCGTCACCGCCGCCACCGGTGGTAACGAGGATATAGTCGCCCTCGGGCCGATGGCCGGGCAACTCGTTCCGCTGCAGGCTCCGTTGCAGGAAACCGACGAACCTCATCTTTGCCCTGACAGCCGGCGGCACATCCAAGCCGGTCAACGGATCGTAGAAATCCGGCGGGCCATAGGCCCAGACCTTGTCGTAGAACAGGCCTATCTTGCGCATCACGTCCCGGCGTGCCCACTCTGCTTCGAGCAGATGCGGCGCATCCATCACCTCGCGCAGGCCAAGCACCAGCGTGGTGCCCCGCGTCTTGAGGTAGGACAGCGTGTCCTCAATCTCACCGCGCAGGCCGAGCGGTTCCTTGTCGACGATGAAGATATCCGGCCGGAAGGTCTCGGCCGTGTGGCGGATGATCGACTGGCGCATCCTTAGCGTCTCATGCAGATCGATGTCCTTTTCCAGCGAGGTGTATTCGCCGTTGCGCAGCTTGATGACGCTGGGGATCTTCACGAAGTCGACACGGGCACGGTAGTCGAAGGCGCCAGCGATAGTCGCACCCGAAATGATAAGCACCTGAAGTCCGCGGAAATCCTCGACCAGCGAATGCGCGATAGTTCGGCAGCGCTGCAAGTGGCCGAGCCCGAACGTGTCGTGGCTGTACATGAGAATTCGAGCGTTTTCTGCGTGCTGGGTCATTGTTGAACGTCTCTTAGAATTCTCGCTTTGAGGACCGTGAGCGACCCGCCGGCTTCGAAACCATCCTGGTTTTGAAACATGAGGCCGCGATTTTGAATTTGCATTACTTCTGTGGAATGCCTGTCAGATAGGGCTTTCTGATTGCCTGAGCCCGAAACTGGATGGAGTGGCGAATATCGCCTCGGCGGGAGCGGGCCGAGACTCCCCGTTGTTGTTTTGGGATGAATCGAAGGGGAAAGCGGTGTCCAAAAGATCGGCAGAAGTCATCCCTCTTGATTCCAATAAGCTCCGGTCTCTCCGAACTCGATGGTTTCGGAGCGGTGAAAGCGATTCCGCGATCCTGCCCATATAGTCAATTGCTTGATCGGTATACGAAAGGACAGGGTCGCCGGGCGTCGCACGGCACATGTTGTTGCAGAACTCGTTTCGCGCGCCATCGCTCTCGGTCTTGGGAGACCAAAGGTGCTGCCCATCAATCTCTTGACGAGCGGTCTGATTATGATTCACCGACCAGAACTGAGCCATCTATCGCCCAAGCTAGCCTGAATTTCGCCAGGAATCGAGTGGATGCCAGCGCTCACAACGCACCGCCCGCAGCGGGGTGTGTGCAACACCGGTTGCTTGTCAATCGCTATGGCCTCTGGCTAATGCCTTAGCTGGGGCGGTGACAATACTTTTTGAGACGACCTGAGCGGGCCATCGAACGTCGCGAGGTGCAAAAACCGCTCGATTGGTCCCGACAGTTGGCGAAACCTCAAAATTTTTTGCGGCGATTTCAGGATTTAAAATCAAGAGCATAGTTTTTTGACGGCGTTGACGTCGCCGCGATCGGGGAAAAAATGCGGCATTTCTCTCCTCCCAGTCCGCCCATTGCTGCAAGCCGACGGCATCAATCGCATCCTGCTCGGCTTAGGCAGGCTGCGAAAGCGAGCGAGGTCTTCGGGCTTCATGGTGTAGACGGCAAGAAAGCGGGGTATGCAGCGGTTTTTCCTTCGTGCTGTCAGAAGCATGCTGGCTGCTTAGACTCTTGGAGGGCCCAAGTCACTGCGCAGTACCACTCTCTAAATGCCCGCCCGCTATCGGGGACGCCGCGCTCCTCGAGGTCCCGCAGTCCGCTGGTCAGTACCTTCGCCGAAGGTTATTGATTTTCTCGGCCGGGTTCTTCTTTCGTGGTGCCGAGGCGGTTAAGCAGATTGAGCGTGATCCTGCCGACATCGTTCATGGCGCCTGCGGCTGGCAGCGCGCCGCACCAGGCAACCGAGCTTGCCGAAAAGATCAAGCCGCCTGCTGCGAGCTTTCGCAGGGTCATTTCGGCGCAGCGGCGGGCGGTGCGTTGCGTATCGCCGCCCTCATACCAGCGCGTCGGATCCTGGAAGAAGCTGTCCGGAAATCCCGTCGCCCGCGCGACCACGACGGTGTCAGCGGAAGTGCCGAGGGCTGGATCTGTCGCATCCACTTCGTAGCCCGCGGCACCGCCCAGCACGATGCCGTCCGTGCCGAAGGTCGCATTTTCAACGCCTTCGAACAGCCATGCGCATCCTGCTTCACGGCTTTCCTCAGTGCGCGTGAAGGGGCGCGCGCCTTCGAATCCCATCAGTGAGATCGCGCCACCGATCAGCGAGAATTCGCCTCGGCCGCGGGAGCGGAGATAGCCGCCTGGTTCGTTGGTGATCGACAGCGCCTGTTCGGCGACCGGGCCATCCCAGGTGCGGCCTGCCTCCAGCGGCGAGCGCCGCAGCTCCATCAGGTCGTCCTTGAAGGCCACAGTGGCAGCGAAGCCGTTTCCGCCGAGATAGGCGATGCTGCCGCCTTCGGCCACAAACTGCCGCAGCGCCTGCTCCATCTCGATCGACATATATTCGGGGTGACTGCCGGTGACGACGGCTTGATGTCGACGCAGACCGTCTATGCCGCATTCGTGCAAGTCGTGATCGGTCAGGACGTCAAACATGATTCCATTTCCGTGGCAGAATCGGAGGAAGTGCAGATCGACCGGCAAATTGTGTGGGCAGCCGCAGAGCGGATAATCGTAGTCGTCCCTAAGCGTCACTTTCGGCTTTTTGTAGGAACAGATGGAAACACCGCTGAGGTCGGAATGGTAGTCGTAAAGAGATTTCAGATTGTTGGCGATCGCGAAGCGATGTCCCCGGTCGTCGCCTTTCCATTCATAAAGATGATCCGGGAGATATTCGTCGGCATAAGCGAGATAGGTGGCCGTCGGCACGAGATACAACAGCGGCGACGAGACCTGTGACGAGGTGACGAAGAACACCACGCGTTCGTAGCCACCCTCCCATTCGACCTGGAACGCGTAGACGCCTGGGTGTGCGTTTTCAGGGATCGTCACGCGGTGCGATGCCGGCCACTCAAGCGGGCCGATGTCGTCGTCGTGGCAATGGATAGCGTCGTAGTGCGACGGCACCAAGCGAGGCTCGAAGCTCGATCCGTCCCAGCGTGCCGAAGTCACGCAGAAGGCTGGCTGATTGATCACATCCAGGAGCAGCGGATCTGCTCCGCCAGACGACAGGATCGGTTGCGTTGGTAACAGCGTCGGGAAATCCCAGGCAACAGTCCCCTGTGGCGTGTCGAACCGGATCGCAGCAAATTTCGCGTTGAGGGTAGGTTCGTGGTTGGTAGCACTTGCGCCGAAATGGATGCCGTGCCCTTGGAGATTCCGCGCAGGGCTGCCAAAACCTTCACAGAGTTCGTAAGGCGCGAGAAGATCATGGGATTTGATGCGCAGACGCGATTGTTCCTGCCGCAGATCCAACTCGACAGTGAGCCACACACCGGTTGGCGCCTTCTTCTCGACAAGGGTTTCGTCACCGATTTCCACGACGAATGCGCCGTCGCGGAGGCGCAGCCCGAGGGCGCCTGCCTCCAGGATCGTGCGCGCACCTTCGTTGCGCGTGAGGAACAGCTCAAAACGTATGCCGTGGAGGGCTTGTACTTTGGCCAGTTCGCCGGGCCGCACGAACAGGAACGACCCCTGGTCGAAATGCCGACGCCGTGCTTCACCTATTGTTTCGATGGCCCAGGTGAGAAATTCCGGAGCCGGCTTGTCGAGCCGGCAAATTCGTGTGGCCTTTATCGGCCGATCGCATGACAGGCTGAGCTTGATCCGCTGGCCTGCTTTGGCACTCCAGGGGGTGGTATAGCCAACCACGCTCATCGCGTCGTGGTCTACTGCGCGCTTCATATATCCCTCCCGATGAACTCCAGATGGGCTGGGGCGAACCGCGTAGACCGGTCCGATGTCGGCCAATGCGCTGCCGCTCTGACAAGCAGAGTTTCGCATGGCGCACTACAGCCATGATGTACATGCTTGTATAGATAAGCTGCATTCGGATAGTCTCGACGCGATCGGTCCAAGCGCGACATTACCAAGGAGGATGACATGCGCAACGCATCTCTCTTCGATCTGTCAGGCAGGAAGGCGCTTGTAACCGGCGCAAGCCGTGGCATCGGGCGCAGCATCGCCGAGGCGCTCAGCGCGGCCGGCGCCGACGTCGCCGTCACGGCGCGCAGTGTGGCCTCGCTCGAGAAGACGATAGCCGCCATCCGCACCGCCGGCGGGGTCGCGCACGCCGTCGCCCTGGACGTCACTGACGTCGACCGGTGCCGGACGGCGACAGCCGAGGCCGGCAGCCTGCTCGGAGGTCTCGATATTCTCGTCAACAATGCAGGTACGGAAGAGATCCGGCCTTCACTCGATGTCGACGAGGCCTTGTGGGACAGGATTGTCAATACGAATCTCAAAGGCGCCTTCTTCTGCGCCCAGGCCGCTGCGCGGCAGATGAGAGACGCCGGACGGCCCGGCGTCATTATCAATCTCTGTTCGTTGACCTCCGAGGTTGGGGTTCCCACGGCGGTGCCGTACGGCTCGTCGAAATCAGGCCTCCTCGGCATGACGCGGGCGCTTGCGGCGGAGTGGGCCGATCTTGGGATCCGGGTCAACGCCATTGCGCCTGGCTATTTCAGGACAGCGATGACAGACGTGTTCTACAGCAACCAGGCATGGCAGCAATCGATGCTCGCCAAGATTCCGCAGCGCCGTTTTGGTGATCTCTCGGACCTGCACGGAATCGCGGTGTTCCTCGCTTCGGATGCGGCAGCCTACATAACCGGCCAGTCCATTCCCGTAGATGGAGGCTTTCTCGCATCGATTTGAAGGCTTCAGGGGCTGGAGATGTGTCCCAGAAGTGATCGACAAGCGCTAACCGTAATTGCGTCCTAAGAAAAGGAGCCGCCATGTCTGACGTCAGCTTCCACCGCCTGTCCTCCCTCAGTGTCGATCAGCGGTCCAGTTTACTGGAACGCGCAGAAGGAGATCTGTCTTCCTTCATCGAAAAGGTCGGTCCAATCATCAAGGCCGTCAAGGATGAAGGTGACACGGCCTTGCTCCGGTTTGCGCGCGAACTCGACAAAGCCGATGTTGCCGACGGTGGGCTGAAAGTTTCGGAAGCGGAGTTCGACGCGTCATTCGACAAGGTCGACAAGGATGTCGTGGAGAGTATCCGGTTCGGCATTGAGAACATAAGGCATTTCCACGAGGAGCAGCGCCCGGAAACGATGTGGCTCAAGGAAGTTCGGCCGGGCGCCTATGCGGGTGACCGATACACACCTATTGCTTCCGTTGCGCTTTATGTTCCGCGCGGCAAAGGCGCCTTCCCCTCGGTGACGATGATGACCTCGGTTCCGGCGGTGATTGCCGGGGTCCCCCAGATCGCGATCGTGACGCCTGCGACTTCGGATGGTTCCGTCGACGCCGCGACGCTGGTTGCTGCCCGCATTGCCGGCGTGGAGACCGTGTACAAGTGCGGCGGCGCCCATGCGGTCGCCGCCGTCGCCTATGGAACCGAGACCGTGAAGCCTGCCGTGAAGATCGTCGGGCCGGGGAGCCCGTGGGTGGTGGCGGCAAAGAGCGTGTTGTCCCCGATCATCAACACAGGCCTGCCTGCCGGCCCGTCCGAAGCGATCATCTTTGCCGATGACAGCGTCGACGGCGGCCTGGCCGCTCTTGACCTGTTGATAGAGGCCGAGCACGGCCCGGATTCGTCGGCCTATCTGGTGACGCATAGCCGCAAGGTCGCCGAAGCCGCGTTGATTGCGATACCGGAACACTGGTCCCGAATGAGCGAACAGCGTGTGGAGTTCTCGCGCGCGGTGCTGACTGGAAAGCGCGGCGGCATCGTGCTGACCGAGTCGCTGGAGGACAGCTACCGTTTCATCAACGATTATGCCCCGGAGCACCTCGAGATTCTGTCAACGGACCCATTTGCGCATCTTGGACGTATCACAGAAGCCGCCGAGATCCTCATGGGACCGCACACGCCGGTGACCCTCGCTAACTTCGTCCTGGGACCCAATGCGGTGCTGCCGACCAGCCGGTGGGCGCGAACCTTTGGACCGCTTTCGGTGGCGGATTTCGTCAAGAGATCGTCGGTCGGCTATGTGACCTCGGCGGCCTATCCGGAACTCGCGTTGCATGCCCGCAGGCTCGCCCGCTACGAAGGGTTCAGCTCGCATGAGAACGCGGTTTCGGAGATCCGCGATCGCTATCTCGCCGGCTGAGCGGAAACGATGACGATGAGGGCGGCGCGACTCCATGGACCCGGCGACCTGCGCGTCGAGGATATCGCCGCGCCAGGCGCTCCCGAGCCAGGCTGGGTGAAGCTGAGGGTCGATGCCGCAGGCATTTGCGGTTCCGATCTTCACAACTTTCGCACGGGCCAATGGATAAGCCGGGCGCCCTCGACGGCTGGCCATGAGCTGACAGGCACGGTGATCGCTATCGGCGAGGGCGTGGACATCGTCGCTGTTGGCGACCGCGTGGTCGCCGATTCCCGTTTCTGGTGTGGAGAATGCGCGCAATGCCATGCAGGCAGGCGGCATCTTTGCACGTCGCTGGGCTTTGTCGGCGAGATATGCGACGGCGGATTTGCCGAACAGGCGGTCCTGCCCGCACGCCTGCTGCACGTCGTCGATGCCGCGCTTGACGAACGGGTCGCTGCGATGGCCGAGCCGCTGGCTGTAGCGTTGCACGCAGTGCGGCGTCTGCCGAAAACGGCCGGCTCCGTTCTTGTGGTCGGCTGCGGGACTATTGGCGGGCTTGCCGCACTGCTGCTTTCCCGGACATTCGCAGGTACCGTGCTCGTCGCCGATCGCAACCCTGGCCGATGCGCCCGGGTGGCGCGGGTGACCGGTGCCAGCATCGTCGACTTGAACCGGGACGCCGTTGCCGCCGCCACCGCGGATGCCCCCCTGCTTGCTGCCGTCGAAGCGACCGGCAGCATCGCAGCACTCAGCCAGTTGCTCGGCGCTCTCGATGCCGGTGGCACCGTTGCGATGGTCGGCATATTCCATGGGCGCCTCGACATCGATCCCAACATCCTGGTTGAACGCGAAATCGCATTGCTGGGATGCCACGCCTTTGCCGATGAGCTTCCCGACGCCATTCGGATGCTCGGCGAATTGACCGAGCCTATGGTCGAACTGATCGACCGCGAGATCGGCCTGGATGATGTTCCCGCAGCCTATGAGCAGCTGTTGGCGGGGCAGGGCGATGGTTTGAAAACAATCATCCGGATGCGGTCTTCCGGGCGCGTGTGATTTCCGAACGTGGCCGGAAAGGATTTTGAAATGATCACTTTGCCCGACACCGCCAGCCCTCTTTACGAGAAGGTCAAGGACTACATCCTGACGAACATCGGAATGGGCCAATGGAGCAAGGACCGGAAGCTGCCGTCCGAAAATGAATTCGTGGCGACACTCGGCGTGTCTCGTATGACGGTCCATCGTGCCTTGCGGGAGTTGACCTCTGCGGGTTTTCTGATCCGGCTCCAGGGCGTCGGCACATTCATCGCGCCACCTCGACCGCAATCAGCACTGATCGAGATCAACAACATCGCGGCGGAAATTGTCGCGCGGGGAAACAAGCATCGCTCCGAGGTTATCGTGCTCGAAAAGATCACGCCGACAAAGGAGCTCGCGCTTTCCTTCGAGTTCGCAAAACGCGCGCCGGTCTATCATTCCATCGTCGTCAACTTCGAGAACGACCTGCCTGTGCAACTGGAAGAGCGTTTCGTGAACCCGGGCCTGATACCCGACTATGACAAGCAGGACTTTTCCAAGACAGCAACCTACGACTACCTCATGCAGAAAACCCCGGTGACGGAGGTCGAGCACATCATCTCGGCGACCCCTGCCGATGCCGAGACGGCGCGGCATCTGGGCATCGATGTCGGCAGCTGCTGCCTGTTTCTGCATCGCCGGACATGGACGGGCGCCATCGTTGCCACGATCAGCAAGCTGACTTACGTTGGCAGCCGCTACTCGCTTGGCAGCCGGTATTCTCCGTCTAAAAAAACTTGATCGCAGTGAAGCGAATCAGACTCGGAAGGAGGGGTCTAACTTGTATATGCATGTATGTATTTAGCCTTGACATCCGCTATTGCTAACGTTGAAGTGTCGTCGCACTTTCGTTGGACGGGCAGCTAAGATGCCGAGGCACGGTGCCGCAAGAGCAGACGCCGGCATTCTCACCAGGCCGGAGTTTGGTTCAAAAAAGCGGCGTGATCATCAAGGGGAACAAGATGATGCGTAATCTAGCAGGACAATTTCGGGCGCTCGTTATGGCTGCTGCTGTCGGGTTTGCCCCGGCGGTCTACGCGGCCGACACGACAATTCCGGCGACGCCTGAGGCAGGAACGTTCAAGATCGGCATCGAGCCATGGCTGGGCTACGGCCAGTGGCACGTCGCCGAGGCCAAGGGCCTGTTCAAGGCAAGCGGGCTGTCCGACGTGCAGATCGTGAACTTCGCGGAGGACAAGGATATCAACGCCGCCCTGGCGAGCGGCCAGCTCGATGCCGCCAACATCGCGACGCACACGGCTATGGGAATGGTTGCGGCCGGCCTGCCGGTGAAGATCGTGCTTCTGCTCGACGTCAGCATGACGGCAGACGCCATGATCGCCGGCAAGGACATCGCCACCGTCGCCGACCTCAAGGGCAAACAGGTTGCTTTTGAGGAAGGCACGACGAGCGACATCCTGCTCAAATACGCGCTCGCCAAGAACGGCATGTCGATCGCCGATGTCCAGCCGGTTCCAATGCCGGCGGCGGATGCCGGCAGCGCCTTGATCGCCGGCCAGGTTCCAGTCGCAGTCACCTATGAGCCTTATCTGACCGCGGCAAGAGCGCAGAACAAAGACCTCAAGCTGCTCTTCACCGCGGGCGAAGATCCCGGCCTGATCAGTGACGTATTCGTGGTGCGCGACGAGGTGATCAAGTCGCGTCCCGGCCAAGTGCTTGCCATGATCAAGACCTGGGATGCGGCCCTGAAGGCCTACAACGCCGACACGCCCGACGGCCGGGCGATCATCTCCAAGGCGGTCGGGTCGAGCGTCGAAGACCTCAACACCGCCTTTGATGGCGTGCGTTACTATACTCTCGCCGAAAACAAGGATGCGCTGACCGGGGAGTTCTCCACCAAGACATTTGCGGATGTAGAGGCGGCCGCCAAGAACGCCGGGCTGCTGCAGGCGGACGTGACGCCGGAACAGATGATCGACCCGTCATTCGTCAAGGCCGCGAAATGACGAGGGCCGGCTCGCGGTGGTGACGCAAATGTCCGAGCAGCGTGCGACCGAGCCAAGCCCGTCTCACGCAGCGCCGGGGCCGGCGATCAAACAGCCGATGCGCCGTCGCCTACCCCCCGGGAGCGGCGCGCCCATCGCACGCTCGCGCTTCCTGATGATAGCAGTGGCCGTCTTTGCCGGCCTCGGCCTCGCCTGGTGGGCGGCAACGGGGCTGGGACTGGTAAAGCCAATTTTCCTGCCGTCGCCGGGAAGCGTGGTGACCCAGCTCGGCAAGCTCTCGGGTGACGGCACGCTGTGGCTGGATCTCAGGACCTCGATATACCGTATTTCTGTTGGCTTTCTCATCGCCTCCGCATTGGCGATTCCGATCGGCGTGCTGATCGGCAGCTTCAGAACCTGGGAAGCGGCGATCGAGCCACTTGTGGATTTCATCCGCTACATGCCGGTGGTCGCTTTCGTGCCTCTCTCCATCCTGTGGTCGGGGACGGGCGATGCCCAGAAATTCCTGATCATCTTCATAGGCACCTTCTTCCAGCAGGTGCTGATGATCATGGACAATGTGAAGCGGGTTCCCGCTGATTTCATCGGCCTTGGCAGGACGCTCGGCCTGCCGGATCGCAAGATCCTGACGCGCATCGTCGTTCCCAGCGCCTTGCCAGGCATCTGGGATACGTTGCGCATAAGTCTCGGCTGGGCATGGACCTGGCTGGTGTTGGCGGAACTTGTCGCGGCGACATCAGGCCTCGGCTACCGCATCACCGTGTCCCAGCGCTATTTCCAGACAAACACCATCATCGGCTACATCCTGCTGCTGGGCGTGCTTGGCCTCATTACCGACCAAGTCATGAAGGCACTTGGAAAAGTGCTGTTCCGGCAGGAGGGCCACGTGCAATGAGGCCGGGCCGATGAGTTTGCCCAAACTGCGGATCGAAGGCCTCCACAAAAGCTTCGGCACGGGCGCGCGGCGCACGGAAGTGCTGCGCGATATCAATCTCGATCTTGCCGACAACGAGTTCGTCTCGCTGGTGGGCACGTCGGGTTGCGGCAAGAGCACGCTGCTGTCGATCGTTGCCGGACTGCAGGATTTCGACGCGGGAGATCTTGCTATCGATGGTGCGCCGATCCTGCAGCCGGGCCTCGACCGCGGCGTCGTCTTTCAGTCCTACACCCTGCTTCCCTGGCTGACGGCGCAGCAGAACATCGAGTTCGCGCTCAAGGCCGCGGGTCATGACCGCGCGACCTGCCGCAGGATAGCGCGCGAGCATCTCGATCTGGTCAAGCTCCCTCATAGCGCCAATCGCTATCCGTCTGAGCTTTCGGGCGGCATGAAGCAACGCGTGGCCATAGCGCGTGCCCTTTCCTATCGACCCAAAATGCTTCTGATGGACGAGCCCTTTGGCGCGCTCGATGCCTTGACCAGGCATCAGATGCAGGAACTCCTGACGCAGATCTGGGAGGAGCACAGGCTCACCGTGCTCTTCGTCACCCATGATGTGGAAGAAGCTGTCTACCTGTCGGACCGCATCGTCGTGATGGGGATCGGGCCGGGACGCATCATGCAGACCTTCAATGTCGATATCGAGCGCCCGCGCCAGGAAGAGGTCATGGAAACTCCGGCCTTCATGGATTTGCAGCGCCGCGTGCACAAGGCGATCCGCGAGGCTTCTAAACGTCCCGAAATGGTTTAGGCAGGCCACTCATGCGTGTCGGGTCCAAGAGCGGAACCAACGCGGCTGGACGCGGAGGACTTTAGCGTAGAATTACTTACAATCCGCGACCAGCGTAGCGCCCAATCTCGATATCGCGCCATCGCGACCCCTGACCAGTGGAGCAGCCATCGGCATCTTTCTCTTCAAGCTCGAAAAAAAATCTGCAGGACAATGTCGATTTCCTAAACTCCGTTCGTCGTTTCGCTGCCGGTCGGTGAGGCCGGCTCAAACAAGGAGACAGACGATGCGTGTGATGGTGCTCGTGAAGGCTACCGAGGACAGCGAAAAGGGCTTTCTCCCGACGCCCGAGGCGAAAGAGGCGATGGAGGCGATGGGCAGATTTAACGACGAGCTGCGCAATGCCGGCATCTTGCTCGACGCCGACGGCCTCAAGCCCTCCTCGCAGGGCAAGCGCGTTGCGTTCGATGGTCCCCGCCGGACGGTCATCGACGGGCCTTTCGCCGAGACCCGCGAACTGGTCGCCGGTTTTTGGCTCTGGGAAGTCAAGGACATGGACGAGGCGGTCGCCTGGGTGAAGCGCTGCCCCAATCCCATGCCAGGACCGAGCGAGATCGAAATCCGGCCGCTGTACGAGATGGCTGATTGGCAATGGGAATCTGACGCCGGAGGTCACGGAAATCCGTGACCGGACGCGCGAGAAGCGCAGCGGCAACTGAACCTGTCGGCCGCAACCTGCTTGCCTCCATTGTGGCTTTGGCCGACAAGGCGGCATGACCGCAGGCGAGACGCACCAGGCGATCGAGGCGATTTTTCGCATTGAACGGGCCCGGCTCATTGCGGGCCTGGCCCGCCTCGTGCGCAATGTCGACCTTGCAGAGGAACTGGTGCAGGACGCCCTGGTCATAGCCCTCTCCGAATGGTCCAGGACCGGCGTTCCGGCCAATCCCGGCGCTTGGCTGATGACGGTCGCCAAACGCCGCGCCATCGACGCGATCCGTCGCGACAAGATGCGCGAGCGCAAGCATGAGGAGATCGCCCGGGAGCTGGACGGCGAGTGCGACCGTACGGCCGAGGGAAACGAAATGGCCATGAACGACGATCTTGGCGACGAGCTGCTGGGCCTCATCTTCACAGCCTGCCACCCGATACTTTCGGCCGACGCTCGCGCAGCGCTCACGCTGCGTGTCATCGGCGGCCTGACGACGGACGAGATCGCCCGTGCTTTCCTGTCGAGCGAGGTGACGATCGCCCAGCGCATCGTCCGCGCGAAGAGGACGATCGGAAAGGCGGGGCTTAGCTTCGAGGTGCCGCGCGGTGCCGAGCGTGCAGTGCGTCTTTCCTCGGTGCTGGAGGTCATCTACCTCATCTTCAATGAAGGCTATGCTGCCACGGCCGGCGACGACCTTGTCCGGCCGGGCCTGTGCCTGGAGGCACAACGGCTGGGCCGCATGCTGGCGGGTCTGATGGCCGAGGATGCCGAGGTGTTCGGTCTGCTGGCTCTGATGGAAATCCAGGCATCGCGCCTGCCCGCACGCATCGGGCCGGACGGCGCCCTCTTGACCCTGACCGAGCAAAACCGCGCACGCTGGGACCAACTGCTGATCCGCCGGGGCCTTGACGCGCTGGCCCGTGCCGAAGCTCTCGGGGGCGATGGCCCCTATGTGTTGCAGGCCGCGCTTGCAGCCTGTCACGCGCGGGCGCGCAGTCCGGCCGATACCGACTGGCCCCGCATCGCAGCGCTCTACGACCGGCTGCGAGCAGTGATGCCCTCGCCGGTGGTCGATCTCAATCGAGCGGTCGCCCACAGCATGGCCTTCGGGCCTGAAGCGGGCCTGCGGCTGGTGGACGAGATTGCCGACGCCGCCGCCTTGCGCAATTATGCGCCATTGCCGGCGGCGAGGGGCGATTTTCTGTTTCGGGCCGGCCGGCTGGCCGAGGCCCGCGCCGAATTCGAGGCTGCGGCCAAGCTCACCCGCAACGCGCGCGAAGCGGCCTTTCTCCTCGCCCGTGCAGACGCTTGTGGTTGACAGCATCGCTCTGCGTGCCCGACGCGCCGCCAGGGCAACATCGAAAGCCGCCAGTTCGCTCCCGGCCGGCTCCCTTCAATGAGCCTGATCAACTCGCACCGCAGCTTGGGTATATTCATTTGGAGGAGAGCCCTTGATCATGCCAGCAACTGCGTCGGTATGCCGAGAATCGGTCCTGCCTCGGCGAGCCGCTGGTCGAGGGTCCACACTGTGGCGCCATGCTCCGATGCCGTCGCGAGGTGCAGGGCGTCGCCAGCACGAAGCCCGAGCATATGCTGATCGGCGAATTTCGCGGCGACCTGAAAATGCCCGCCCGCCACCGGCAGCACGGTGAAGCTCTCAGCGACCAGCTTATTGAACATCGCGAGCGCAGCCGCGCGCTGCTCCAAGTCGATCTGTCCGGTCCGAAGCTTGATCGCCATGGCGGAGGACATCTCGGTGATGGTCCAGTCGCTGATCACAAGTTGCGCTGGGTCCTGCTCCGCCAGCCAGCCCTGAACGCGCGCGGTCATGGCTTCGTTGGATAGCGCCGCGACGATCAGCGAAGTATCGAGATAGGACATCAATAGCGATCGCCATCTCGCATCGATCGCACCAGATCGGCGGCAGCCTGAGCCTGCAGAGGCATGGTTGCGGTCAGGGATTGGAGCAGGACGGCGTCGATCCGTTTGCGAGGACGGGCCACGGCCGTGAGCCTGGCGACCGGCTTGCCACGCCGGGTTATGTCGATCGAGTCTCCAGCCTCGACCCGGTCGATGAGCTCACTCAGATGTGCCTTGGCGTCCGCCAGATTGACCGCGTCCATCTCAGCTCCTGACCATGTAGATGGTCATATAGCGCATCACGTGTGACAATTCCAGTGCACGGCGAATAAGCAACTGGCTGCGTGAGCGAAGCAGGTGACCGCTCCTGCAACGAGAATTATGCCGCTTCCCGCTTGACTCACACATATCCCGGTGGTTATGCATCGATCAATAGCCGAAGGGTTATCTATCCCAATGCCAAACGCTCACGATGTGCTTTTTAGAACGCTTGCCGATCCGACTCGGCGCGCTATTTTTGAGCGACTGTGTCGCGAGGGAGAGCAGACAGTCGGCGCTCTGACGGCTCAGGCCGGGATCTCGCAACCGGCCGTGTCGAAACATCTCGGGATTTTGCGGCAGGCGGGGCTGGTGCGCGACCGCCATGCGGGACGGCAGACCCATTATAGCGCGCAGCTCGCCGCGCTTGCTCCCCTGATCGACTGGACAAGCCAGATGACCGGATTCTGGCAGAGCCGGTTCGACGACCTCGAGGACCTGCTCAAAAGGATGGACCAGTGAACGAAATAGCGACCGAAACGCTCTCCGTCATTGTCGAACGGGAAATCGCTTATCCGCCCGAGAAGATCTGGCGCGCGCTCACGCAACCACACTTGATCGAGGAGTGGCTTATGAAAAACGACTTCAAACCTGTCGCGGACCACCGTTTCAACCTTCACGCGGCCTGGGGCTCTGTCGAATGTCAGGTCCAGACGGTCGAGCCTAACAGAACGCTGACTTACACGTGGGATACCAAGGATCTCAAGAGTGTCGTCTCCTGGACGATTACCCCCACGAGCATCGGCGCCCGCTTGCGTATGGAACAGTCGGGCTTCCGGCCGGATCAGCAGCCTTACTTCCGGGGTGCCAAAGTCGGCTGGCCGAGGTTCTTTGACGATCTGGAGCAGGTTCTTGCGCGAACGGACTGAGATCCGCCTGCGCTATTCAAGCAAGGGCTCTGTTACAGGGCGGCAGATGGCGGAACGATAATGGAGGCAAGCCAATGAAGATCAAGTTGACCAAAGTATACGTGGATGACCAGGAAAAGGCTCTGGGTTTCTACACCGAAACGCTCGGCTTTACCAAGAAGGCCGATTTCAGCAATGGGCCGTTTCGCTGGCTGACCGTCGCATCACCCGACGAGCCGGACGGTGCCGAGCTGCAACTCGCGCTCAATGACAACCCCGCTGCAAAGACCTACCAGCAAGCTATTTTCCAGCAGGGCCAGCCCGCGGTCATGTTCTTCACCGATAACGTCAAGGGGGACTACGAGCGCATCAAAGCGCGCGGCGCCAAGTTCACCATGCTGCCGACCGAAGTAACCGGCTCGATCATAGCCCAGCTGAACGACAACTGCGGCAATCTCATTCAAATAACACAGCTGGCGCGCTGGTAAGGCACGCATTCAGTGGCGTGGCTGCCCGGCGGGAGCCGCCAAACGGGCCGCCCGATCCGCTCGGTTCGTCTTCAGAGGAGGTCTCAATGGATTGGAACAAATGGGTTCGGCAGATCCACCGCTGGCTGTCGATCATCTTTGCGGCGGTCGTCGCCGCCATCTTCATCAGCCTGGGAGTAGGCAAGGAACCCTCCTACTGGGTATACCTGTTGCCGCTGTTTCCACTCGGCTTGCTCCTGCTTACCGGACTGTACATGTTCGTGCTGCCTTACGCGCCCAAGCGGCGCAGCGCGGGGGGCACCGGCGCATTGGAGTGAATGCATGGCCAACAAGACGTCCATCAAGTCATCGGCGGTCGCGAAGAAGTCCGCCGCCAAGCCTGCAGCCGCCAAGCCGGTCCTCCTCGCAGGCGGCAACCCGCAGATCACGAAGGGTGATGGTGACGCTCCTGTGCAGGCCTACATCGCGGCCATGCCGGGCTGGAAACGCGACGTCGGGCGTCGCCTCGACGCGCTCATCGTGCGCAACGTCCCTGACGTGCGCAAGGCCGTCAAATGGAACTCGCCCTTCTATGGCGTAGAGGGTCAGGGGTGGTTCCTCAACTTCCATTGCTTCACAAAGTACATCAAGCTGGCTTTCTTCCGCGGCGCGTCGCTGCGTCCCGTCCCACCCGGTGAGTCCAAGCACAAGGACGTGCGCTACCTCGATATCTACGAGGACGACCTGCTCGACGAAGCTCAACTCGCCGACTGGATAAAGCAAGCCAGCCAATTGCCAGGCGAGCGAATGTGAGTGGAATGCCAGTCATCCCGGCAAATCCGGTGCCGACTAGCGGTATTCATGTGACGGGCGAGCGGCAACAACCAAGGGAAAGCGACAATGATGATGAAGAGTGACTCGATGGAAAGAAATGCAGGCAACTCTCCCGCTCAGCTGATCGATGCGAGGATCAGCGAGCTGGGCGATTGGCGAGGCAAGACGCTTTCCCATGTCCGCGCCCTCATCAAGCAGGCCGACCCGGAAGTGGTCGAGGAGTGGAAGTGGCGAGGCGTTCCGGTGTGGTCGCACGCCGGAATAATCTGCACTGGCGAGACCTACAAGAACGTCGTGAAAGTGACCTTCGCAAAGGGCGCCTCGCTGCAGGATCCTTCCGGCCTGTTCAACTCCAGCCTCGACGGCAACACCAGGCGCGCCATCGATATCCGTGAGGGCGAAGACATAGATGAGAATGCGTTCAAGGCGCTGATACGCGCTGCTGCCGCCCTGAACACGGCCCGATAGTCAGCTCCGGCCGATATGGTCGGCTAGCGGGCCGAGAGCGGCGAGCAAGGCTTCGCCGGTGGCTTGCGTCGCGTTCTCATGCGGTGCGCGCAGGTTCAGCCAGCGTCTGTCGCCGGACCGTACCGCCAGCACTGCCTTCATCGCAGTGATGAGGCCAGCGTCCTGGATGATTTTGCGGAACGCCCTGATGGCGGCATCCGCGTCGGTAGTGTCCTCTCCCGCCAGCACTGCGTCGTAGAGGGCCCGGATCGCTGCGGCATTCAGATTGACTGTCGCCGAGATGCAGCCGGCAGCACCGTTGGCGAGGCCTTTCGTCAGCTGTGCTTCCGAACTCGGGAACACCGCGACCCTTGGGGCTGCCGCAATGACCGCCGCGGTGTTGTTCCAGTCGCCGGCGCTGTCCTTGTAAGCCACCACGACATCGGGAAACGCTTCGCTTAATCGGGCGGTCAGCGCCGGGCTCACCGCTACGCCGGAATTTTGCGGGATGTGGTAGAGGATCATCCTCATCGCCGGGTTCGCCACCCGTTCGATCAGCTCGCCATAGTAGCGGGCCTGTCCGTTGTCACCGGCGGCCGTATAGAAGAACGACGGCAGCACCATCACCCCGGCACAGCCGAGCCCGACGGCATGCGCGGTCAGCTCGACAGTCTCGGCAAGTGCTGTGACACCGGTGCCGGGCATAAGCCGGCTTGGCGAAATGCCGGCCTCGACCAGCCACTCCAGCGCCTGCATGCGCTCGCGCAACGAGACGGACAACGCCTCGCCCGTGGTGCCGAACGGCGACAGGAAATGCGCTCCCTGATCCAGCACCCACTTGGCGTGTGATATCCAGAGGTCGCGGGCAATGCAGCCGTCGTTTTCGAACGGCGTCAGGATCGGTGCGATGGTTCCTTGTGGGCGGATCATGTGCGTCCTTCTACGGGTGAAAATCTGTGCTGTGCTCAAAGCCGGCATCAAAATGTCGAGCAAGCTACAGAAAGCAGTGTTGCTGAGTACCGGCCGTTCGACCTCGAAAGCAAGCGGCTCGCGCATAAGCGCGCGATTGTGATCGGGCGGCGGTTCTGAGGCTCTCGAGGTAAGCACTTGTCACGGGACAACCGCGTCCGGCCGAAAGGGGGGTGACAAACGAGTTCTGCTGTTTCATCAATGCCGCCTTTTGAGGAGAAGCCCATGCGGAGGATCGGTGTCGGCATTATCGGCTGCGGCAACATTTCGGATGCCTATCTGAAGGCATCGCCGCAATTCCCGGTGCTCGACATTATCGGCGTCGCCGACATCAACCGGGCGGCAGCCGAGGCCAAGGCAGCGGCCTACGGCCTGGCTGCGATGCCGGTCGACGCGCTGTTGGCCGATCCGCGCGTCGAGATCGTGCTCAATCTGACGACGCCGCAGCATCATGTGCCGGTCGGCCTGCAGGCTGTCGGGCAAGGCAAGCACGTCTATTCCGAGAAGCCGCTGGCAACGACGCTCAGCGACGCCGAGCGGCTCGTCGCGGCCGCGCGCGAAAAGGGCGTGCGTGTCGGCTGCGCACCCGACACCTTTCTTGGCGGCTCCCACCAGACGGCGCGGCGGCTGGTCGATGAGGATACGGTTGGGACCATTGTCTCCGGCTCTGCCTTCATGCAGGTGCCCGGCCACGAGCTCTGGCATCCCAATCCGGATTTCTACTATCAGCCCGGCGGTGGGCCAATGCTCGACATGGGACCGTACTATCTGACCTGCCTGGTCAATCTCCTGGGTCCGGTAAAATCCGTGACCGGACAGGCGAAGTCATCCTATCCCACCCGCACCATCGGTTCCGGACCGCGCCAGGGCGAAACCATCCGGGTCGAGGTGCCGACCCATATTTCCGGCCTGCTCGCATTCGAGAACGGCGCGGCGGTTTCGATCACCACCAGCTTCGACGTCTGGAAGCATGAACACAATCACATCGAACTTTACGGAACCACCGGCTCGATGATCGTCTCCGACCCCAATCAGTTCCAGGGCGACATCAGGACCAGCCAGCGCAAGGGCGACTGGACGGTGGCCGATCAGATCCATTCCTATGGCGACGGCAATTACCGGGGCCTCGGCCTCGCCGACATGGCGCAGGCGATCGTCTCGGGCAGGCAACACCGCGCCAGCCTCGATCTTTCCCTCCATGTCCTGGAAATCGTGGAATCGATCATCTCTTCAGCAGAGACAGGGCGGCGTATCGACCTGAGGTATGGCTGCGCGCGGCCGGCGCCAATGCACGCCGATCTGCCTTTCGGAATTCTGGAATAGGGGATGACACGATGAGCAAGACGGCACTGATTTTCTGGGGCGGCTGGGAAGGCCACACGCCGGCCCGTAGCGCCCACATCGTCAAGGAGATGCTGGCCGGCAACGGCTTCGACGTGCAGCTGGAGCAAGGGACTTCGGCGCTTGCCGATCCGCAACTGGGCAAGCTCGATCTCATTGTCCCGGTGATCACCATGTCGACGATCGAAAAGCCGGAACTGCAAAACCTGACCAACGCCGTCGGGGCCGGCACCGGCCTTGCGGGCTTTCACGGCACGATGTGCGACAGCTTCCGCAACGAGCCGGAATACCAGTTCATGACCGGCGGCCAGTGGGTCGCCCATCCCGGCAACATCATCGACTATCACGTCGATATCACCATGCCAGACGATCCGGTCATGCAGGGCATCGACGGCTTCGCGTACCGTTCAGAGCAGTATTACATGCATGTCGATCCGACCAACGAGGTGCTGGCGACGACTACTTTCACCGGCGAGCATCTCGATTTCATCGCCGGCGTCGTCATGCCGGTTGTCTGGAAGCGCCGCTACGGCAAGGGCCGTGTCTTCTACAGCGCACTCGGCCACACCGCCGACGAGTTCGCGGTGCCGCAAATGCGTACGATGTTCGAGCGCGGCATGCTTTGGGCCAGCCGAAACCCGGATCTTGCGTAGCCGTTCAATCTGACGCCACGTATCGTTGTAATCTCTCGTAGGGCGGCCGCCTGAACGCGGACACAGCACTGGGCTGCGGCAAGCAATTGACTGCCATGGTAGCATCCAATAGACAGCAGTCTCGTCGGGGAATTCCGTAGCTGGAGGTCGAATGGAGCAGACGTGGCGATGGTTTGGCCCGAGCGATGCGGCAACGCTTGCCCATGCCAGGCAGGCCGGCGCGACCGGCATCGTGACGGCATTACACGACATTCCTTACGGCGAAGTCTGGCCGATCCACGCCATCAGGCAGCGCCAGGCGCTTATCGAGGCGGATCAGGCGATGGGCCTCAAATGGAGCGTCGTCGAGAGCGTGCCCGTGCACGAGGACATCAAGCTCGGCCGCGGCGATCTCGACCGGCTCTACGACAATTTCAGGCAGACCTTACGCAATCTCGGCGCCTGCGGTGTGCGCACGGTCTGCTACAACTTCATGCTGATCCTCGACTGGACCCGGACCGACCTGGCTGCGCCGCTGCCGGGCGGCGGGCGGGCGCTCCGCATGAACATGCACGAGCTTGCCGCGTTCGATTGTTACATGCTGCAGCGCAAGGGATCTGAGCGCGACTATGCGTCCGATGTTCTCCAGCGGGCAAGCGAATGGTTCGACGCGACGCCGGATGCGTCAAAAGAGCGTCTGCTTGCCAACATCATGGCCGGCCTGCCGGGCGCCTTCAAGCGCTATGACATAGCGGAATTGCGCGAAGTGGTGGCCGAGCAGTCGAGCTTGTCTCACGACCGGCTGCGCGAGAATCTCGTCCGTTTTCTTGAACACGTGCTGCCGGCGGCCGAAGAGGCGGGCGTCACGTTGGCGATCCACCCGGACGATCCGCCGCGCGATCTCGTCGGCCTGTGCCGGATCGTCAAGAACGCCGACGACATCGCGTTTATCCTGGACGCGGTGCCATCGGCCCATAGCGGCCTTACCTTGTGCACGGGGTCGCTGGGCGCCAATCCGGCCAATGACGTGCCCGCCATCGCCAGGCGCTTTGCGCATAAGATCAACTTCGTGCACCTGCGCAACGTCAGCAAGGATCCGGACGGGTCATTCATGGAGTCCGAGCATCTGAACGGGGATGTCGACATGATTTCGGTGGTCTCGATCTTGCTCGACGAGCAGCAACGCCGCCGCGACGCCGGGGAACCGGCGCTGCTGCCGTTTCGCCCGGATCACGGCCACGAGCTGATCGATGACGCCACGCGGCACACCCATCCTGGCTACCCCGTGATCGGCCGTCTTCGCGGCCTTGCCGAACTGAGAGGCGTAATGACGGCGATTGCCCATCAGCGCGGTTATAGGCTGCAATGAGGGCGCCCCGCCTGCTCTGCGTCGGCGCGCTCACCTACGACACGATCTTGCGCCTCGATGTCCTGCCGTCCGGCGCCGGCAAGTTCCTGCCGAGCGAGGCCGTGCAGATCGCCGCCGGCATGGCGGCAAGTGCCGCCGCGTCGGCAAGCCGCCAGGGCGGGCAGGTCTGGCTATGGGCAAGCGTCGGCAACGATGCCGTCGGCCGCGATGTCATCGCCCAGATGGAGGCGGAGCGGGTCGACTGTTCGTTGGTGCGCAGGGTTGAAGGTGGCCGCTCGGCCATTGCCACGATCCTGGTCGATGCCGCCGGCGAGCGCATGATCGTGCCCTTCTACGATGCCGTCACGCAAGCCGATCCGGACCGTCTTCCGCCCGTGGATTTTTCCCGCTTCGACGCCGTCCTGGTCGACGTTCGTTGGCCCGGAGCCGCCGCGATGGCGCTGGCGAAGGCCCGCGAATGCGGCATTCCGGCGATCCTCGACGCCGATATTGCGTCGCGACCGGTGCTCGACCGACTGGTGCCGCTCGCCTCGCATGTCGTTGCTTCGCTGCCCGCGGCGCGTATCCTTTGCGGTCCAGAGGTTTCTGCCGGTTCCGCCGTCGCTATTCTGGGCGAACGGACCGGCGCCTTCGTCGCGATCACCGATGGGGCGAACGGCACCGCGTTCCAGCACCCGAGCAGCAATGATGTCCGTCATCTGCCGTCGCCGCGAGTCGAAGCCGTCGACACGCTGGCGGCGGGCGACGTGTTTCACGGCACCTTCGCTGTCGGCCTGGCCGAAGGTTGGGACGAAGAGCGGGCGATAGCAGTGGCCAGCGCCGCTGCCGCGCTGAAGTGCCTGCGTTTTGGCGGACGGCTCGGCGCGCCGACGCGCGCGGAAACACTGGCCTTCATGCAAGGATCGACATGACGCCGAATACGCTCGGGCCCGCTCGGCGAAAAGGGTACGCCATGCGTCGCTGACCGACTACCATGGCAGCCGCTGCAACTGTTCGTGGGAGGAGAAATGGCTGAGTTCAAAAAACGCGCACTGGTCACGGGGGCGGCCATGGGCATCGGCCGTGCTGTCGCCGAAAGGCTGGCCCAGCAAGGTGTCGACCTGATCCTCTTCGACCGTGTGGGCGATCAGCTGGACGAGGTCGCGGCGCAGCTTGCGGCGCGCGGCGTGACCGTGCACACCGTGCTCGGCTCGACCGCCGACACTGAAGCCTGCGGCCGCGCCGTCGAGCTTGCCCGGTCCGCGTTCGGCGGGCTCGACATGCTTTCCCACAATGCCGGCATCCAGCGTTACGGAACGGTGGAGACCACGGACGAGGCGCTTTGGGACGAGGTGATGAACGTCAACCTCAAGGCTGCCTATCTGCTCTCCCGCGCGGCGATGCCGCTGCTGCGGCAAAGCCGCGGCGCCATCGTCCATATGAGCTCGGTGCAAGGCCTGGCCAGCCAGGAAGGGGTTCTGGCCTACAGCACGGCCAAGCACGGCTTGATCGGGCTGGTCAAATCCATGGCCGTCGACTATGCGCCGCTCGGTGTGCGCGTCAATGCCGTGGCTCCGGGCGCGGTCGACACGCCGATGCTGCGGGATGCGGTCAAGCTGAACGATAAGCCCGACGAGATCATGCGCATCCTTGACAACATGCATCCGCTCGGCCGCACCGCCCAGCCGCAAGAGATTGCGGCCGTCGTTGCCTTCCTGCTGTCCGACGATGCCTCCTTCGTCACCGGCGAAGTCGTGCGCGTCGATGGCGGCCTGCTGGCGCGCATCGGCGGTTCTCCGCGTAAGGAATAACATCGGCGCTGCTGCTTGCGCAGCCATTTCATGAACGGCTTGAAGCTGCCGAGCCTTTAAGGGAATTGCCGATGGCAGGGCTTTTGGGAATGCGGACCATCACCGAGGGGCGGCTTGGCGAAACCGGCCCCGGCGCTTCAGTCGCGGCGAGGACGTTCGAGGTCCTGCTCGACCAGATCCTGACCTTCCGCCTGAAGCCGCACGAGCTGATTTCCGAAAAGGCGATGTCGGAAGCCCTCGGCGTGAGCCGCACGCCGGTCAGGGAGGCGCTCGCCCGGCTGGCCCGACTTGGCCTGATCGACATCTATCCGCAGCGCGGCAGCATGGTGGCGCCGCTGCGGATCGCCCATCTCGAGAAATCGCAGTTCCTGCGCGAATCGCTCGAAGTCGGCCTGGTCAAACGTGCGGTCGAGAGCCCGCGCCGCGCCGAACTGCTCGCCATGCTCAAAGGCGAACTGGCGGTCCAGGAGACGTTCGCCTCCATTTCGGACGACAGGCGCTTCTTCAAGTCGGACGAGCTGTTCCACCAGCACATCGCCAGCCATGCCGGCTTCCCCGGAATCTGGGCCGACATCAGCGCGGCGAAGCTGCACATGGACCGCTTCCGCTTCTTGTCTTTCCCGCGCCTCGACAGCATGTCGGTGGTTCTCGGCCAACATCGGCGGATCGTCGATGCGCTCGAGCAGGCCGACGCATTTGCGGCGGAAGAGGCGATGCGAACGCATCTTCGCCGCATCTTCGAGGTGCTCGCAATCGTCCGGGAACGCTATCCCCATTATTTCAAGGCACCGGGCTCGACTGGAAAGAGGACAGAAGCGGCTGCCGGCGATCTGCCCGAATGACAACCACTCGCGCGACGGAGCGAGGAGGAATGACGACGTGGATACGTGAAACCAGCCGCTCAGGCCAGGCCTGAGCCTTTCTTCGGCGCTTCCGGAGGCAACTTCGCCTTGCTGCCGGATTTGTCGGAAGTTGGCTTGGCTTCACGATTTTGCGCCTCGCCGCCTTGCTCCTTGCGGAGCTGCTTTTCTATCGTCGATCGCGATCCTTCCGCAGGGTCCTGTTCGGGATGGCTTTCCCTAGCCGTCATGTCAGCTCCTATCCATTCTGGTCTATTGCATGTGGCGAGGGCTGAGTTTCGCCACCAGTGCTGGTCCTGTCGCGCCCAAGCATCAGCCATGCGGCGAAGAGCACGACCAGTACGACCACGATCCAGGCGACGAGACGAGGCATTGGGGCTCACTTCCCCCGCCGCTTGCTGCCGCGCACCTCGGGATCGGAGCCGGTCTCAACCGTTGGATCGGGCACGACCGGACCGCGTTCGGCTTCGGAGCCCTCAGCTTCGATCTCCTGCACGGCCTGGTCCCAATGCTCGCGCTCGCGTCCTTGCGGACGGCCTTCGCGCTCCCATATCTCATGGGCCCGCTGCCTGATACGCTCTTCCTTGTCCATGACCTTTGCCTCCTGATATCCCTAATCCGGCGATCGAAGGTTTGTTCCGCGTTGCCAGGCAGTTCCCGACGGTTCAGTTGACGTGACCACCGGGCGCCCTAGATGAAATTGCACGCCGAAGTCGCCTGGTGCCGGGGAGAACAATCGTGTGGCAGCAACGCTACAAGCACGTATTGTAGATGCCATTGCAGCTATCGGTCTTCGACCAGACCGGCTGTGCCTGCTGCTGACAACGTTTGTGCTGACGGCATGCTCGCCTTCCGACCAGATCGAGCAGCAGTCGAAAACCGCGGCTTCGGCCGCACAGACAGCATCGCTGGTCCTGGGTGCCTGGGCCGCCGGGGCAGCCCCTTCGACATATACGTCGCGCACGTTGCAATCGGTCGGCAAGGCGCTCGTCGATGCCGGTGCGCAAATCCAGTCCGCCAAGTCGCCTGAGCCCAGCGAGCAAGCCGGTCTGACGGCGGTAATCGGACAGCTGTCGGCGGCGGTGACACGCGCCGCGACGGCGGTGCAGGACGGCAACCGATCGGAGGCGGAACAGGCGCAGCAGGATATCCAGGCTGCCACCGCCGCTCTGAATGCATCCTACGCCAAATATTTCGCGCCGAAACCATGAAGAAGCTGCTCGAAATATCGCTGGGCATCGTCACCAGCGTTGGTGGCTTTCTCGAGGTCGGATCGATGGCAACCGCCGCACAGGCGGGTGCAGCGTTCAGGTTCCAGCTGATCTGGGCCGTCCTCCTGGGCACGATCTGCATCATCTTCCTGGTCGAGATGGCCGGCCGCTTCGCCGCCGTCAGCCATCACACCATCGCCGACGGGATCCGGGAACGGTTTGGCTTCACCGCCTTTCTGTGGCCGTTGCTTGCGACTTTGCTGGTCAACTTCCTGGTCATGGCAGCCGAGATCGGCGGTGTCGCCATTGCGCTCGAGCTCGCCACCGGCATCGGCTTTCAGTGGTGGGCCCTGCCGGTCGCTTTTCTGGCATGGCTGTTCCTCTGGAAAGGCACGTTCGGCTTCATTGAAAAGGGCGTCTCGATTCTCGGCCTGGTCACGTTGTGCTTCGTGGTTGGGGCCGTCATGCTGAAGCCCGATTGGGGGCAGGTCGCGGCCGGTGCCGTGCCCACTCTGCCCGAGCACGACGCGGCCAATTACTGGTTCATGGCGGTCAGTATTCTTGGTGCGTCGGTCTCGCCCTACCTGTTCATGTTCTATTCGTCGGGAGCCATCGAGGACCAGTGGGACAAGAGCTATCTCGGGACCAATCGGGCCATTGCCGGATTGGGAATGAGTTTTGGCGGCACAATCTCGATCGGCGTGCTGATCGTGGCGGCGCTCGTGCTGGCGGCGCACGGCATAGAGCAGGTCGACGACTACCATCAATTGCCGCTGATGCTGATCCAGATCTTCGGTTTCTGGGGGTTCGTCCTGTTCGTTGCTTCACTAGGCATAGCCTGCTTCGGCGCCGCGCTCGAAATCGGGCTGCAGCAAGCGTACTTGGTGGCGCAGGGTTTCGGCTGGACCTGGGGCGAGGACCTGAAACCGCGCGACGATCCCGGCTTCAGCACCGTCTACACGGTCTCGCTGTTTCTCGCCGCCATTCCGATCGCCCTGGGTCTCGATCCGCTGAAGCTAACCATCTTTTCCATGGCGCTGACGGCCGCCAGCCTGCCGCTGACCGTGGTGCCGTTCCTTTTCCTGCTGAATGACGAGCGTTATGTCGGCGAGCACCGCAATGGCATGATCGCGAATGCCGCGGTCATCTTCATCATTGCGCTCGGTTTCGTGCTCGCGATCGTGACCATTCCTTTGCAGATATTCGGAGGCACGTGATGGATTTGCTGCGCGACATCCTGGACAAGCAAGTGGTTGACCGTGAGCAGGTCAAGATCGGCAAGGTGGACGGGCTGGTAGCCGAGGTCAGGCCGGGCAAGCCACCCAAAATCGTTGCGGTTGAGCTCGGCTCGATCACGCTGGCGCGTCGGCTTGGCGAGCGATCCGGGCGCTGGATGGCGCGCCTTGCGGCAAGGCTCGGCGGCAAGCGCCATGCCGAACCGCACCGCATCGCCTGGAACAAGGTGCGCGACATCGGCGTCGACATCGAATTCGACATCGACGTGCGTGAAACGGCGATTTTCGACTGGCAGGATTGGCTGCGCGACCATGTCATAAGGCGTATCCCGGGAGCCGGATGATGGCCACCGTCAACCTTGAGCAATTGGCAGGCAGAAATGTGCTTTCGCAGCGCGGCAAAAGCATCGGCCATATCGAGGAGATACGCGCCGAACCGGATGGCGACGACCTCGTGGTTACCGAGTACCATGTCGGCATCTACGCGGCGTTCGAGCGTCTTTCGGCTTCGGCCATCGGCACGGCGGTCCTCGAAGTCTTTCGACTGCGCAGTCGCGACAGCATGTACCGCATTCCCTGGGACAAGCTCGACATCTCCGACCCGACGCAGCCGCGACTGTTGTGCACGATGAAAGAACTTTCCGCTATGAAGGGCAGTATCGAGGGCGATAAACCGGAATGAACGACACTTTCCCGCCGTCGGAGAATGGGGTTCAGTGAAAGTCCTGGTTACCGGCGCCACCGGCCTGATCGGTGCCTCCGTCGTGGCACGCCTTCTTTCCGAAGGGCATGAAGTAATCGGATTGGTCCGCAGCCCCGGTGCAAACCGGGCCGGCAATTGCCAATTGCTGGTGCTGGACATGGCGGTGGCGCTGCAGCCCGAAGACTGGCTACCGCATCTCAGGGGTGTCGACGCCGTCGTGAATTGTGCCGGCGTTCTGCAGGACAGCCCCCGTGAAAAGACGCGCGAAGTCCATCGCGATGCGGCGGTCGCACTCTTTCGCGCCTGTGCGCGGGCAGGGGTTGCCCGGGTGATCCACTTCTCGGCGATCGGCGTCGATCGGGCGCAGCCTTCGGCGTTCTCGGCGACGAAACTGGCCGGGGATCAGGCGCTTATGACGCTTGATCTGGATTGGGTTGTCCTGCGCCCGTCCGTGGTGCTCGGCCGGCCGGTGTTTGGGGCCAGCGCATTGTTTCGGGGTCTCGCTTCGCTGCCAGTGCTGCCGTCCATGCCCGGCACCGGCCGGCTCCAGGTGGTACTACTCGACGATGTGGTCTCAACGGTCGTTTTTCTTCTCGATCCCGCCAGTCCGTCTCGCGTCGTGCTGGAACTTGTCGGTCCCGAACAACTGAGCATGGACGAGGTCGTCGGCAGTTATCGCCGATGGCTCGGTTGGGCTCCGGCAGCCAGGTTTGTCTTGCCGGCGCCTGTTGCAAGGCTTCTCTACGGCCTAGGCGACCTTGCCGCGATGTTCGGCTGGCGTCCACCGATGCGCACCAACGCGGCCAGGGAGATCGCCCGAGGAGCGGTTGGAGATCCCTCGGACTGGACCGCCGCGACCGGCATACGCCCGCAAACCCTGGCGGGCTTCCTCGCGCTCAATCCGGCAACGGTGCAGGAGAAATGGTTTGCCCGGCTGTATTTCATCAAGCCGGCGATCTTCGTCGTCCTGCCCGTCTTCTGGATCATGACGGGAATTGTGTCGCTGACAACCGGCTACGGCAGCGGCGTCGATCTGATGCAAGGCACGGGGGCCGGCATCTTATCGGCACCGATCGTGATCGCCGGCGCTCTTGCCGACATCGCCATCGGCGTGCTCATAGCCTGGCGGCCGGCGGCGCGAAAAGGCCTCTATGGCGGCATCGCGCTCTCGCTTTTCTATCTGGTCGTCGGAAGCTTCCTGAGCCCCGATCTGTGGAACGACCCGCTTGGGCCGTTCCTCAAAGTGCTGCCGATCCTGGTGCTGCACTTTGTGGCCTTGGCAGTGCTGGAGGAGCGCTGATGCTCTATTTCCTGCTGAAATTTCTGCATGTCATCGGCGCATCTGCGCTGCTTGGCACCGGCGCCGGCATCGCTTTCTTCATGCTGCTCGCCCACAGGACCGGCAATGCCGCGACGGTTGCGGCGGTGGCCCGTATCGTCGTCGTCGCCGACTTCGTTTTCACAGCGACGGCCGTGGTCGCGCAACCTTTGACTGGAGCCGCGCTCGCCTGGCAGGCAGGCTACTCGCTGTCGGAGGGCTGGATCGTACTTTCGGTCGCGCTCTATATCTTCACCGGAATGTTCTGGCTCCCGGTCGTCTGGATGCAAATGGAGATGCGCAAGCTGGCATCGCAAGCCGCCGCTGCAGGCGCGCCGTTGCCGCCGCGCTACCATCGGCTCTTCTGGTTGTGGGTCGCCTTCGGCTTCCCAGCCTTCGCCGCCGTACTCGGGATTCTGTGGCTGATAATCGCGCGGCCTCAGATCAGGTGGTAGGTCGCAGGC